>NZ_JABEKS010000003.1:0-300000 GCF_012985205.1 Planctomonas sp. JC2975
ACGCTCGACGCCTCCCAATCCGCATGACGAGGGCAGTAACGATCGGCACTATAGGAGACGGGTCGAGGCCTAGCCTGCCAGCCCCAAGCGCACACGGAACGGCCCGAGCACACAAGCGGATCCCTCGTGACGCATCAGCGCCGTGCTGATGCGTCACCATGGGATCGGTTTGCGGGCAGGAATCGACGGCTGGATCAGCGACCTGAGCACGCGCGGCCCGAAGCAGGTTCGGTCACGAGGACCCTTCAGCGGTCGGTGGGCCATCCGTCGACGACGAGATGTCGGACCTTGGCCAGGTTGCCGCTGACGATTAGATCGCGAACTGCCGTTGGCCGAAGTGCCTTTGACGGCAGATCGGCGACCGGAAGCCACGCCTGCACCAGGTGGGCTTCTCGAGACTCAACATCCTCTCGATTGATCGTCGCGCTCACGTAGTGCTCGAGTCCATGGATGCGCTTGTCGCCGACTACGAATCGGTTCTCCACGACGAAGAGGTACTCCCACGCGGTCAGGAGCGCATTAGTCTCCTCTTCGACCTCTGCACGCAGCCTGGTCTCGAATGTGTCTCCGATCTCATACTCACCGCCGATGAATGCGTAGTTGCTGCCTTGTGAGTCGGTCGGTCGCTGGACCAGCACGCGCGCCCGGTCGTCCGAAAAGATGATCGCGCGAACGGAAGTCCGCACGACCTCACGGGCAGCGACCGCATCAAAGAACTTCTGCTCTATTGAAGACACGTCGGTAAGTCAATAGCATCGTCCGGCGTCCGGACAGCGCCATGTTCTCGACCGATGACCGCTCCTCCAGTGAGACGGTCAACGCCGGCGTTCACGCCCGGATCCATTAGCGCATCGAAGCGGGTGGCGTCAGCCGATGGAGATTCGGTCGCGCTGCTGGTGGGCGATGTGTTACTGGGTATTGATCAATGTGTCTTCTGGTCGCGTTGTGCGGGACGCGTTTCGTCGCGCTCGGATAACGACGGCAGCTCCGGCTGTCGCGTAGCCGAGTACGAGGACGACTAGGTAGATAGGGTCGCGTCCGAACCAGCCGTGAACGGCCGACAGCGTGGCGAACGGAATGCTGACCAGCACGATGACTGCTGCAACCTCCGCGCGCCGGATGAGTGTGAGCACTGCTGCGACAAGCTGGGCGGTCAGGCATCCGAAGTACGCCAAAGCTGGCTGTATGACCGTGTCGAAGAAGGTCGACGTGCCGTAGGGGTAGCCGGAGACCACATGAGCGAGAGGCAAGGGGCCGAACACTGCCGGTGAGATGAAGAAGGCCAGCAGCCAGCCTCCAGCGCTGATCAACACCACACGTCGTCGGGGGCGCGCGGAGAGTGACGCCATTAACGCGATCACGCAGGCGAAGATCGCGGGCATCGCGCGCAAGAACCCGAAATGGCCAACCCCCCAGTGCGCCAGTGCGATCACCGCAACGGAAGCCATGACCGTCGCGCCAAGAAGGCAGCGATACAGCCAGTCGGGCGCGGTGACAGATGCGAGCATCGCGGTGACGGCCAGCCCGGCAACGATGACGAATGGGGTGAGGAAGGGACCGAATGTCTGGGTGAACTGTTCGATGACAACGCGATTCGCGCCACCCCAGGGTGCCCATTCGAAGACGACTCCCGCGAACAACGCAAACGCGCCGAGCAAGCCGACCAGGATTGACGACTCAAGACGCTGTACCTTGCGCGGAACGACGGCCTCGCCCCTGGCGACGAGCCCTCCCGTGACGATCCCCACCTTCTCGAGGCCGGTCAGCCGATCCCGGCCCTCCGCCTCTGCGAGATCCAGGAATGTACCCAGCATCGCCGCACCGTTCTCCTCGCACCAACGCTTCGGATACCAGACGGACCAGCGGTGGAAGTCCCGACTCAACCGCACACTCATGCCACACCGCCGGCAAACCTCGCCGCGCTGCGAGCGTCCAGACGCTCGTTCGCCAAACGCGATTGCCTCGCCATCCGATCCGCTTCGGCACGTAACATCTGCGCGCCGGCATCACTCAACGCGAAGTAACGACGCAGCCGACCATCCACAGCCTCGTCGCCTGCACGAGCAATCAGCCCGTCCGAGGCCAACCGATCCAAGGCCGCGTAAAGCGAACTGACTTTCAACCGCACCCGACCCCCGCTGAGTTCTTCGGCTTCCCGGATGATTGCGTACCCGTGACGCCGCCCGCCAGCTAGGACCGTCAAGATCGACAGCGCTGGATCCTGTAGAGATTTCAGCTCCATGCCGTCAACTATGCTCCATCAGCCGGAATATGCCAAGGGAAGAGGTATCGGCTGGCGAGTCATGGCTGAATCCGACCCCTCAGCCACGCTGGAGAATGAAGTATGGAGAGGTCCGTTACTGACGTATCCCGCGCCTCGCGCGGACGATCTTCACCTGCCAGGCGCGGATACGGATCCCGCTGCGGGCACAGCTCGACGAGTTCCTGTGCGACTGCGCGGTGGCGCATCGCTGATTGATGCGCCCGGCGTACTCGGGAGTGCGTCGGGGTGCTGCCGTGTTTAGAGGTCGACGACTTCGCCCGCATGATGTCGATGCCCTTAATGGTGCCCGCCGCCGCGATGCGGCCGGCGTGGGCGCTGAATGCTTGGTGGTAGACGGCTTCCGCGTTGGCGCGCGCGTCCTCGAGCTCGCGGCCGAGACGAGTGATCTCCGTCCGCATCCGCTCCATCTCGCCGCTCAGGTCGGCGATCACCTCGAGGTAGCCGGAGGCGAACACATCGAGCTCGTGCGCGTTCATCTGCCCGTAGTTGGTGCTCATCATGGCCCCCCTCCCCCGCTCCCCTATCTCGTACCTACTGGCAGCTGTCGCACTGCAGCAGGTCTATCGGATCCACCGGCACCGCGTATTGCGCATCCGACGTCCGATAGTGGCGGTCCCCCGGCTCGGCATTGCGCGCGTGGGCTGCCATCCACATGTCGGCGGCCGCCAGCTCCCCCATCGCGTACAGCAGCCCGTACAGTGCATCAATCTCCTCGCAGCTCATCGCCGACGCGATGTAGTCCGCCATTTCCTGCCTGGCCCACTGCCCGGTGAAGGTGAGGACTGCGTTGGTGTCGGTGATCAAAGTGCTCATGATGATTTCCCTCTTGTTGTGTGTCCTGGTGAATGTCAGTAGTTCGGCGCTTGCGTCGAGCTGCGTGCATTCACTGGACCCCTGCCGAATGCTCTGGTGTGGACGGGGCTGGCGGGGGTTCCCGTGGGTTTAGTCGGTGCGTTCCGGGCGTGGCGCGAAGCGACGCGGCAGTGGTTGCACCGACCGTGGGAATCGCTTGTCGATTCCCAGCCCTCGGGGTTCATCGGCTGCCACGGCCACACCAGGGCACTCCCCCGCCCGCAGGGTTGATCGTTCGTGGGCGACGGCGTCGCCAGACCAATTGCCCGTCGTTCCGGGTGCGGCAGGCGCCGGCCTGCCCCACCCCGGCGGGTCACACCGCGTCGGCCATCTCGCCAGTGTTGGACACTGCACCGGATGCGAGTTGTTCGACACCGGAGAGGGCGTAGCCCATGCTTCGAGTTGGCTGAGGTAGGCGCGGGATTCATCGTTGGGCCGGCGCCACCAGTCACGGTCTGCCGCCGCCTCGTATGCAGAGAACGCCACCGCGAGCGTCACCCGGTGGGCTTTGGTGGGGTTATCCAACGCCCAGGCGGCCAAGCGGGCACGAGATTCGAATTCCGCTTTGATGTGCAGCGCAGCCCGTGCGAACTCTTTGCCGTGATCCGCTGCGATCGTCATGTGGAACTCGGTCAGGGTGCGGCCGATAAACCCGCTGACGTCGGCGGGCAGCTTCGCACGCCCGAGGAACTCGGTGAGCCAGGCACGGCGGACCGGTTCGGCGGCGTCCTATGCCTTGTTCCGCTCGATCAGTACCTTGCGGCGGCCTTCTGCTCGGCCGTCTATTCCCCGGTCGTCGGCACCGCGTATTCGTCAGTGCCGTGACCGTATGAGGACAGTGGCTGGTGTGCGTTTTGGGTGGTGCACACGGGCGTGATGGTCGCTTCGTCCGCCCACGGAAACACCTTCACGTAGACCGCGTGCCCCGGGCATGCCGCGGCGTGCGCTTCCGGGTCGAGTTCGGGTCGCACCCCAGCGGCAGCGGCCGCGTCGATGAGCCGGTGCAGGCTGACGAAGTCACCGTCGGAAGCCACGACGCGGATGCCATCCGCCTCGAGCTGCGCAGTGACTTCAGCACACTTTGCAGCATTGGCACGGTCCATACGCAGCCGGGGCACGCGGTGGATCAGTTGGTCATGCGGGTACTCCGCGGTCCACCTCATCTCGGACAGGGCACCGTCATCACCTTCGAACTCGGCGAACAGGATCGCCTGGTCGAAGCTGAGAGGCTGGCCGACCGCTGCCGTCGTCGCAGCCTCAGATCCCGCCACTGCCAAGGTCATCTTCACGCGTGCCCTACCGGTCCCGGTCAGCTTGGCGATCGCCTCACAGACCGGCAAGCTCCAGCTGGCGGAACTCGGCCAGCCGCTGCCGATCGGTGAGCGAATCTCTGCGCCCGTTCACGACCTCTTGTTCCGCAATCCGGTTTGCTTCGGTGACTGATATGGGCAATGAGCAACACAGCAACACCACCGACCAGATCCTCGCCGCGACGCCCACAGAGATCGGAAGCACTTTGCCGTCCGGCCTCGTCGAGCGTTCCACCGGAAGATCTACGACGTCGAGGACGTTATGCTCCAGCCACGACTTCGCCATCGATTTGCCGCTTCAAGATCAGCGCTGCGGGCAGCGCCAGTCCCGATCAGGAGGACGGGATAGAGCAAGGCATAAGTCTTACCACCTGCCACAGCCGTAACTGCCTGCTTTGCCGCCGAACTCAAAACGTCCAGTAAGACGTCGAACTGATGGACGGACTCACACTTCAATATGGCCGAAGGCTCCTGGAGAATAAACAACACGGGGCGGAAATCCGAACGCCAGCTGGAATCCCTGAGCACTTCATCAAGGGCGTCCCAATTTCTTCCAAAATAGCTCGGAAATCCAAACGCTTGAGATATCTCTTCCATCAGCTGGACCTTGGTCTGCATTTTGCGTCCATCAGCCCAGATAACCTGATACTCGTCCTGACGATCCTCAATGATCTCCGCTAATTCAGTAGCTTCGACTTCCATTGCAACTGGATCACTACTCATCATGAAAAGGTCCACCTCCTCCACCACCACCGACGACCCAAGATTCCCCAGGTAGAGACTGAATTTCTCCTTGGCCAGCCGATTCTGACTCGATAATTGACCACACACCATCCGGAGAAACATTGTATGCCGATACCCCCGCTCCTGCGCGGATGTTTATAAACGATCGGTAGTGCTTAATGGTGACCCAAGCTGATCCATCAGAACCGGTGACGAGCCGAATGTTCCCGCGGAAGTCATTAAATTGGACGTCCCATTCCTGATAACTAAGAGGATCACCATTTGCATCAACCTTCGGCAATAGGCCTTCTCTATTTTCAAAAGGATCACCACCTGGTATTTCATCCCCGTCCCCTCCAGCCTTCCCAGCGTCGATGGCGGCTAGGCGAGATTTTGCGGCCTGCAAGACTGGATCACCACTGGGCATTGTGGCAACACTCACCGAGCGAACCACCTCAGGAAGTCCGATGGCTCCTTCGATATATGGCCGAACACCCATCTCTCCCGTGAAGTCATTGGTATTGATGGGATCACTTGGATAGCTGTACGGATTGGCATTACCACCCTCGACGGGATCTATCTGAAGGAAGCGCCCAAGGTCGGGCACGTATTGCCGTGCGCCCAATCGAGATTCACTGATATCACCGATGACGTCAGTAAACTTCCCAGCGCCGCCGCCGAAACCCTGGATGCTGCTGGGCATTGATGTAGTCGACGTAAGGCCGGTGTTCGCTGCGATAGTTTCCAGCTGATCGCTGCCTGTGAGCGGATCTCCGTAGGGGTCGTATAGCTGGGTGGCTCCTTGTTGCTGGCCGGCCCCGTCGGTTACGAGCATCGTGTTGCCCTGGACGTTTGAGAACGACCACAGTGAACCCGACGATTCGATGCTTTCGGAAACGCCACCAGGATACGTGAGCGTGACATCGGTCGTCTTTCCGTTCACCAGAATGCCGCCATCGGCGTAATCGTATGTATTGGTGCCGCCACCCGCGGTGATGGTTTCTTGTACGACTCGGCCGGTTGCATCGCGTATGTACTTGATGGATGCGGCGTTCGCGGATACCCCCGCACCGGTCGACGTGACAGCGAGCAGCTGGTTATCGCCGTTGTAAGAGAGGGTTTGGTCGGCGAGGGTGGTCGTGTTTCCGTCGATGTCGTATGCGAGCGTGGGTGAGGCACCGGTTTCGGTGAGGTCGTCGGCGATGACAGGGCCCGCCCCTAAAGGGGCTCCAGCGATGGTAGTTCCGGTCAGTTGGTCCGCGTTGTCGTAGCAGTACGCGGTCGATGTGGTCGTGTCCGTGCCTCCCCCCGTGTGGAGGTCGGTGAAGCTCGTCCGATTCGAGTCTGCACCGGCATTGATATTGGCACCGCACGCGGCGGCGCCGAATCCGTATGTGAGTGTGTTGCCCGGTATCGCAGCTTGGGTCAGTCGACCGGCCGTGTCGTAGGTGTAGGTCGAGTACGACGAGGTTGAGGACGAGTCGCCCTGGATTATTGCTACGCCGTCCACTAGAACGCGACCTGACTGCGACGGCAGCTGAGCAGAGACGATCGTTGTTTGCCCGTTTGGCAGAATCCACCCGACGAGGTCGAGTCGCCCTGTGGGTGCGTACTGGAATTCTCCTGACACCGGAGAGCTTGTACCATCCGCGGGGTAGGAGACGCTTGTCATGACGCCATCTGTGTAGGTTGCTTGCGCCGAGTCTGTGCCGTTGACGGTTTCGTCGGTAACCTGCCCGTCGACGTTGTATGTGTAGGCGACGGTGGTTGCGGTGTTGTCGGGCTCCGTAGTGGTTTCAGTGGTCACTTGGCCGAGTTGGTTGTATGCGTGTGTGGTGACCGCGCCCCAGACGTCGGTGCTACTCGTCGTCTGCCCGTCTAGGTTCACCACGGTGGTAATGGTTCCGGAATTCGGGGAGCCCGATACTGGCGATTCCAGTGTGGTGACCAGCGGACTTGGGGTGCTGCCGTCTGAGTAATGGCCGCTGCTCACTGCGTATGCGGGGTTACCATCCAATACAGGGTAGGACTGGGTGGTGACCTGTCCGCGCGCATCGTAGGTGGTGCATGACCATCCGCCCGCGCTGTTGCGGGATCCAGCGAGGCGCCCCCAGGTGTCGTAAACGTATTGGGTGATGGTTGCTGACCCAGCCGCAGGTGCTGGGCCGGCAGAGGCCTCGAGCATTCCGTATTGCGGTGTCGCTAACGGCACTCCGCATACTGGATTGGTCATGTTGAGCACGGTGCCGTATCCAGTGGTCGCCGGATAATACGTGTTCGTCGTGGTCGTCCCTGAACCGGCAGGTCTTGTAGAGGTGAGTTGCCGGTTGTATCCGGTGGTGCCGGTTTCGTAGGTGGCCGTGCTGGTCAGGTTCAACCCACCGGGATCAACGGTTGAGCTGGTGACCTGCCCCATCCACGGAGTCGACCCGTACGAAGTGGACGTACTCGTGGACGGCACCTGACTGCTCGAGACTTCCGAATAGCTCGATGGTGCTGAATCGTCCGAGGTCGTATTTGTCACGAGTGAGTAGTCGGGCGATAGGTCGACGGCCGGAATCGGCACGTTGTTCGCGGGCGTGGTCGGTACCGCGTGTCCGGGAGTGGCCCAGTCGAGTTGTAGTTGTGCACCGCCGGGGTCTTGCACGTAGACGAGGCGGATGCGCATCGTCTGTCCCGCGGTTACCGTCACGGGGTAGGCGGGTGAGTAGTGCGGTGCCCCACCAGGCAGGTTGTTGATGACGAGCATGTCGTTCAGCCACAACTCGGTGCCGTCGTCTTCATACGTGTAGATGTTGAATGTGCCGGCGGTGGGAAACGTGATCAGGCCGGTGAACATCGCCGACCAGTTCGTGCCGGCACTGCCACCAACTACAGTTCCGGTGGGTCCGGTGATAGGGGACACCGCAGCCGTGCCGCCTGAGGTAGTCCAGGTGTAGTTGATAGCACCATCGGTGCTCCCACCGATGGCGCCGGGCGCAGCGGGGATGGATACGGACTCGGCTGCCGGAACCCCGGACAGAGTGGTGTTGTTGTACCACTTAGCGTTCAATCCTCCCGCCATGCCCTTGAGGGCGCCGGCGCCATCGTAGGTGGTGGCGGTGTGCGCGACGGGCATGCTCAGCTCGGAACATGCGCCGGTCACTCCGGCCGCTGGAGTCTGGTTGTCGGTAATCTGACCGAGCGCTGCTGAGCTCATCGAGGGAAAGCAGGAATCCGGTGCCGGTCCGAACGTGTCCGTTGGACGATGTTGCGAGTCGTAGCTGGTGGTGGACTCGTGGCCTTGCGGGTCGATCTGTGCCATCAGATCGTCCGAGGTGTTCCAGTACGACTGCGTCGTCAAACCTGACGCACCAGTCGTGGTGACCTGCTGCAGGGACTGGTTGAAGGTCACGGTTTCCGCGTGACCGTCGGCACCATCTGAGGTTGGCATGGTGGGCTCGCCCGCGGCGTCCACGTACGTGGTTCCGAGGCTCGCGGTGGCGGGCTGGGAATCGTACGTGTAAATCTTCTGCGGCTGCGCTGACGTTGTCGTACCGTCAGGGGATGGCAGTGTCACCGTGGTGACGTACCCGGCCGTTGCGTCGTTGGTCTCGTCGTACCCGATGACCGTATCGACGGTGGCCGGCGGTGTGCCGGTCAGCCCCTGGGAAGCAAGCCAGTCTGTCGCGGTCGCCGATTGAATGCGAGACAACAGATACTCGCCAGCCATGGGGCCGGTGCCTTGTTGGGTGTATCCGAAGTCGGTGATCGCGTTGCCCGGGTTCACCACCTGCGCCAGTTGTCCGTTGCTGTCGTAATACAACTGGGTGGTCGACCCGTCCGGGTATGCGATCTGGCACAACATACCCGCATCCATCCCGGTCGTGAAGCTCGACCCGGACGATGGCGCACAGGCACCCACTCCTGTCCCAGTCGCTGCGGCACTAGTCGCGTTCAGATACGTGAACTGCACCTGACGGCCGTAAACGGCAGGACTTGCCCCGTTGGACGACAACCGGTCGGACAGACTCGTCAACTGACCGGAGGAGTTGTACACCGGCACCGGAGCTGCAGGATGGCTAAGGTCTTCCGGCGTTGTGGCGCTGACCACATTGCCTGCCGCATTGAACTGATACACAGTACCGGAGGCGTCGGTGAAGGACAGGTTCCCGTTCTGATCCGTCGTGAGGACACCGCTGTCTCCCGGTGGCGGGGTGTAACCGCCACTCGAGGTCTTCGTGTACGTGTACGTCTGCCCGTCCGTGCCCTGCAGCGTGACGTAACCCTCGTGGATCTGCGCACCCGAATACGCGTCAGCATCACCGGCGATTGCCCCCGATCCAGACCATCCTGAAGGCAGGATCTGCGCCGATTTCGTGAACCACGACGCCGGGACGACCTGTGCCGTCGACGTCTGCCCGACCACCTGCGCCTCGAGGGAAATGAAGGACCACACGTTGATCTGCGAGTACTGCACGGTGATAGGAATCGGCAGGCTAATTGTCTGCCCATTCAAACTCGCCGTGAGACCGTTCGCGGCCACGATCAGTTGTTGCGATGCGGAGGTTCCCCACTGCGGGGTGTACCCGGTCAACGGGGTGTTCCAGTAGTTGAGGACGGTCTGCTGTGAGCTGCCAGTTCCGAGCATGAGCTTGGCGCCATCGTCGTGCACAAGACCGAACTCGTACGTCCCTGGGGGTGGGGTGATGTACCCGGTCCATTGGGCGAGAAAGTAGTTCGCCGGGACACCGGGGCCGGGCGAGGCACCATTCGACCAGTCGAAAGAGATATCCGGATCTGTACGCACCAACGCTGGGGCTGGCAGCGACGAATCGAACTGCAGATCCGCAGACGAACCGCTGGCCGGCGTCCGATCGAAGTAGGACCCGACCAAGCCCGCATTGCCCTGCAATTCCGAGTTGTAATTGAACGACATCCCCATCGGACCACCAACCGTCTGCACGGTTGGCGAGGTGAACGATGCCGAAGCGTTTCCATTCGCGAGGTTCACCGTGACGGGCCCGGCGGTGTCAGTCGGTGACGGGCCCGGCGTGGAAACCCTCAGATTCACTGTCAGACGCTGCACAGTCGGTGTCCAGTCGTCATACGAGTCGTTGATGACCTCGTCCCACGTATAAGAGCTCGAGTCGTTCAACAATCCAGCCGGAACTGTCCAAGTCACGGTCCCTGCCGCAGCGTCGATCACGCATGCGGATCCGGTAGCGGCACAGACTGGCGACAGGGCGACCTGTCCAGAGACACCATCAGCGCCGGTGGTGATCCGGATCGCGTAGGACAGAGCCTGCCCGTTCGTCGATGTCGCTGTCGGTGCAATCAGCGTTGGGGTGAGATCGGCGACGATCGAGTGGTCGGATGGGGCCGGTGGTGTCGCTGACACGATGGGATTTGAGGACGTGGTCCACCCATACACCGGCGACGCACCGACGACGCCGTACGTGTCCTCCGCTTGCACCTGCCAGTAGTACTTCGTGCCAGCAGCCAGAGTTCCGGCAGGCACCCTCACCTGTGTCGACGACGTCCATCCGGTCGACCACAAAGGGTTCGACATGTTCGAGTTCGGTGACACCGTGAAGTCATAACCGGCATAACTGCCGTTGCCACCGCCACCAGCCGCAGACAAGGTCGGGGTCGCGGACCCGGTCCCGCTCGTCGGTGAAGACGTACCAGCGGCGAACCCGTCCCCATCAGGTACCGAGACATGCGTGGCCGACGCTGACACGTTCGGCTCGTAGGAGATGTACATCTCCAGGCCGAGGTCCTTATAGGTGTACGAACCCGAGGCTTCCTGACCGGTCAGCATCAAGTAGTTCCCGCTCGAGCCGGCATTCACCCACGAACTAATCTGGTTCGTCAACCCGGCATCCGTCGCGTACCCGTAGCCAGACCCTCCAGCCGAGATAGTGATCCCCGAAAGCCAATTCCCCACGCCCCCGTAGTTGAAGGCGCTCGCCCAGTAGACGTTTCCCGTCGTTTGGTTCGTGGTTCCATTGTTCAAGTACCACTCTTCGATCTCAGCCCCAAGAACGTGATAGCCGAAGAGTTGCTCGTAGTTGAACGTTGTGACGGTCCGCCAATATGTGTCGCCGCTTGCCCGGGAGTTGCCCACATACGCGACCCCGCCCAACACCGTCCCGTTCGACTCAAAGGACTGCGCATTCTGCGCACTCGAGGACGCCGTCGAAGGATCGACGTAGACGGGATAGATGCGCGACGAATCGTGCAGCCAGGATGCGTCGGCTGTCAGGGTCAGACGCCAGTCGCTGCCAGCTAGCTTCGTGAGAGTGGTCGGCACATCCGTAACGACCGGGCCACGCTTGCCGTCCACGCCCGACGAGTCCTGCATTGCCGGAGTCGGCGTGACAAAGACCTGCGCCCCCTCCGCATCCGTGTAGATGATGTCGCCAATCTGATCCTTCGACAACGTCAAACCCGGAGCGTGGATGGTCCATGACCAGCTCGGGTTAGCTGAAGTTGGTGGTGCCTCGAGCACCACGGTTTCCTTCACCGCGCCCGGCTTCACCTGATACGACAAGTCGGTGTTCGGCAGAACGCTCTGATAGTCGACTGACGACTCGGCGCCGCCACCACTGGCAACGCGATCCACCAACGGGGCCTGACCCGCGGCCACCTTCCGAGCACCCGACAAGGAGAACGACACAGTGTGCTTCCCCGAGGACACCGAGTACTCCGCCCCGGTCGCCGAATGAGAGAACTTCGGGCTCAACGGGTTGTTATCAACCTTCAACCCACCCGTCGCCGAATCAGCGACGACCTTCGTCGACACCGGCACCCAAGACCCCGACGAGTTCTTCACGTTAAGCGGCTGGACCGATTCCTCCAGAGTCCGCGTCCCGTTCGGGTTCTCGTACAACTGCGTGAACTCGCCCCGCTTCACCACCTTCGACTTCGCCCGGTCGAACCCTCCCTTCTTCGTCGCATCCGTCGACGACTTCGCCTTCGGCAATGACACCTCGCCCACACCGGCCGAAGGCCGGAAACCCGAGTTCGCCTTCAACGAAGCCCCATGGTGCAGGGTCCCTTTCTTCACCGGAAGCGCTCCCACATCCGACGCCGAATGCCGCTGACTCGCTGAAGCAGGGGAAGCCGGAATGACGGCCCCCGCGAGACCGATGAGCACGATCGAAGCAATCGCCAATACCGCCACAGGAGTCGACCACTTCCTCCTCGGAAGCGAGCGCAGAAGACCACGGCGAACGGGCATAGTGACTCCCTCGAACTGGAGCCGGAAACCGGCTGTCAGCCCGACCGTAGAGCCCAAGTGAGAGGACCTCATATAGCACCCCGGTGCCATTTTTCCGAGCGCCTGGGCGCCTCTAGTCGCTCAGCGAAAGCTCAAGGTTCCCGATTTGAAGTCGACGGCCGACCGTGCTGTACACTCTCCTCACTTTCCATCCAAGAGAACCCTGGTTGCAGTGTGGCAATAGCAGCTCCCCGTCCGCATGGCGCAACGACGCGACGCGACGTTGTTGAAGCAATCGTTGGCAGCTACCTGATCGCCCTCCACGATTCAGCGCGGCCAATCGTTCAAACCCCGGCCAACGTTGCAGCAAGACGCAAACACGCTCGCGAAGTCGTCATCGACGTGCTCATGGTTCTTGAAGGTCAGCAAAGCGTGCGAACCGAGGCGCACACAAGTCCGCGGCTCATCGGAGGAGACTTCCTCGCCTCCGGCCTTGACGCACGCGAGGCCATGCGGGCAGCGCACACGCTCTTCGGCATCGCCCTGACCGAGCTCAACAAGCACGCTAAATGGGCCCCTACCGAGATCGCCATGGCACTGAACGCACACATTCTCAACGACGTCAGCGAGATCATCCTCGAGACCATCTCTGAGGCGAGGACTTCAAGGCAGGAAGTGGTCGACGCCGCGCGCATAGCGGGCCTTCTGAGCCATCGAGAAGTCGAAGTGTTCGAGTACATCACACGACAGGCCTCCACGAAGGAAATCGCCCAACAGATGGGCATCGCCGAGCACACCGTCAAGCACCACATCACAAACATCGGCCGCAAATTGCAGGCCAGCGGACGCCGTGGACTGCTCACACGCGCGCGCGAACTCGGTCTTCTTATTGCCACGCCAGTAGCGGTCACTGGGACGATAACAGCGATCAGTACGCTCACCTGAATCAGCCAACAAGAACTACGACTAGTGTCCTGGCTTCCGATGCCCGTGATTAGCAGGGATGACCGGGCCGAGCAGAACAACGAGGTGAGGAAGCGGCGCCCGGCTTGCAGGTGTCCGCGCCAGGAACACAGCCCTGGCCATGACCCGCCGATAGCCGTCTCTTCGTGCTACTCTCAAGGCACTACATCCCCCACGCCTCTCGACGATGCGCACTTGGGGGATTTTCTCTGCCCAGCGAGAAGGGACCGCTGGATGCCTCGACCGCCGCGACCACGCGGATCGCTGCCGTACGAGAAACCACCGCTGAGCGTCGACCAACTCGTCGACCGTCTCGCCGGCCGCGGCCTGCAGATCCCAGACAGGGATCGCGCGATCAGATACCTGCGCCACATTGGCTACTACCGGCTTTCGCCATACACGATCCCGTTTCGGCAGAACGGATCCGACCATCTCGTCCGCGAAGGTACATCCTTCGATGATGTCTTGGACCTCTATGTGTTCGACCGCGCGCTACGGCTCATAGTCATGGACGCGCTCGAACGCGTCGAGGTAGCAGTACGAGCTGCGCTCACCGATCACATGTCGACGACATACGACAACTCGCACTGGTACACGGACCCAACGCATTTCCGCGACCAGCACAGGCACGCCGGCCTGCTCAGGATCGTGCGCGAGACATGCGAAGACCGCCTCAACGGGACACCGGACTCCGGCGAAGACGCGCTCGTACACCGCTCCGCACTCGAGCACTACCTCACAACGTACGGTTCCCCGGAACTCCCGCCCTCATGGCTCATGGTCGAGACACTGACCATCGGCCAACTCACCAGCGCATACCGCAACCTACGGAACCGGTCCGACCGAACAGCAATCGCCGCGAGCATCGGACTGGCCGCGCCCGTCCTCGAGTCTTGGTTGCAAACCTATGTCCGCGTGCGGAATGTCTGCGCACACCACGGACGACTATGGAACGTCGGCCTCGGCGTCTACCCCGCGATCCCGAACTCACCATCGATCTCCTGGCTGCAAGCCCCCGACGCACTCCCCGAGAGGTCGCGGAGACGGCTTTACCCCGTGCTGATCTCGCTACAGTCAGTGCTCGACACAGTCTCACCGCGAAGCAGCTGGGCACAGCGACTCTACACACTCCTCAAATCTCGCTCCCCAATGAATCGCGCCGGAATGGGCATACCCGAACATTGGACAGAAGACCCCTTCTGGAGTCTCCACATCGAGTAACGCTACGCACGCAGGCGGATCCGCAACAGTGCCTCGCGTTGGGCGATGACGGACTCGCGGCCGGCTGCCGCCCGCAGCAGGATCCGGTTGCGTGCCCCGATCTGTATCGGTCGGTGCTAATCGGCGGGAATTCAGGATGGCGAAATCGGCACGATCCGGTGCGAAATCAGTTCAGGTTTGCTCGCGCCCATACCAGCGCTCCTTCTTCATCTGCAAAAGCACCCTCATCCTGTGCTTGCAGGGCCTTGTGCAGGATGCCGGCAAACTCCGGTCCGGGTTCCAATCCGAGCGAGATCAAGTGCCGGCCTTTGAGGATGGGCGCTGTGCCGATGGGGTCGGCCGCTGCGACGCTCAACCACGTCGCTGCTGGTGAGGCCTTCGCGCCGCTGCCCCTGCCTGCACTGTCCGCATCGACCACCCGTGCCCAGTCCGTGAGGCTTGCTGGGGCCAGTCGGCGAGCGAGCCGCCGCAGTGTGGGCCGTGATGGTGTTCCGTGTACCGATACGTGACTCATGTGCTCGGCAACGACCGGAACCACCCGGCGAATGATGTGTGACGGAGCACCAATCCGGTGCAGGAAAGCCCGGGCTTGTCCTACCCCGGCTTGGGCATGCCCGTACGACGTGATGCGACCAGTCACCGAACCAATCTGTGTGTGGGTGACCTTGCCGAGATCGTGCAGTAATGCGCCCAGAACTGCGACCTCGCGGTCGTCACCGGTGATGCCGCCGTGAGTGCAGCTGTCCGCTGCCGCTTGGGCTGAGAGCGTCAAGTGGGTAAAGACGTTCCCTTCCGGGTGCCATGTCGGGTCTTGGGGAACTGTGAGCGTGGCTGCGAGTTCGGGCAAGAGCATGATCGCGCCGGTCGCAACGAGTGCTGCCGCGGCGGCCTGCCAGTGTTTGCCGACGCGGAGCAGTTTGGACCACTCCATCCAAATCCGCTCCTGAGCAACGGCTTCCGGCTGGTTCTGCATCTGGAGAGCGATTCTTCTGCAGGTAGCAGCGGTGTTGTCCTCTACCTGGAATCCGAAGCGCCCCGCAAACTGCACGACACGCCACACCCGCAGCGGATCTTTCCCGAATGCGTTGCTTGTCGCACGCAAAACCCCTGCATTGAGGTCACGGAGTCCGCCGAATGGATCGATGAGCTTGCCGGACGCGGGGTCCCATCCGATCGCATTGATCGTGAGGTCTCGTTGCGCGAACGCATCGCTGATGTTGGTGTGTTCACCCTCGGCGAGCCGGGTCGCTATGCGCTCACTCGCGTTCTCCTCGCCGTGCCGCGCAAGCGAAACGTCGAAGTCCTCGCCGTTGACTTGGGCGGCGAGAATGGCGAAGGATCGTCCGCGTTCCCTAACGGTGCCGACCTTCGCGATCTCGGTAAGGAGTACAGCGGTGTCGGTGTCGCCGTGCACCTCAACGTCGATGTCCTTGGGGGCCACACCGAGGAGCGCGTCGCGGACTGCTCCGCCAACGATCAGCGGGTGGCCGCCTGCGCGGCGGATCGAATCCAGGAGCATGCTCGCCGCGGCGCTCAGCCGGATCAATTCGGTGTCCGTCGTCAACTCCTCATTAGTCGGTGGGCGGGGTCCCCGACCGTGCCCGCAGCAACTGTGAGACCCCCCGGGCCCGGCCTGGCTCGAACGGGCAGCCATCCTCGCCAACTGCGGGCTGGACGCACCCTTACCGGGTAGGTACGCCTTGGGCGGGTTCAAAAGGAGAGTCAGCTTAGCCATCGCCGTCGCGACAAGCAATGCCAACGAGAGGCCAGGTCGCAAGCCAACCCATCAGCGCGCACTACTCACCGCAGTTGTGGGTCGAGCCTCTGCGGCGCCTCAGGGCGCCATCGACCGACCTTCGAATCGCGGGGGCAGGCGATACTCGCATGGCTCGACGCGAGACGACCTGCTGTCCTCGATCGTGTGGTAAGTGCCGTGCATTGCTTCTGCGCCTTTGCGGACGACGGGTGCCAGCGGCGAGTCGGTCGTGGTCATGACAGTCCAACCTTCGTCGACCAGCCAGATGGCGAGCTCGAGTGCACGGATGCGTTCGGTGGGCGTGGGTTCATCAAGTTCGGTGGACAGCAGGACGACTGTTTCGGTGCCGTCCGTGGTGACCAGGTTCACCAGTTCTGTCTTCATTGGTCCCTCTCCTTGTTCGTTGGTTGGCCAACTGCGTTCTTCTGGCCGTTCCGGCGAGAGAGATCAAGAGCCGGGCGGAGTTGGCGGAGTGAGTGGAGGGAGCGGTTGCTAAGCGGAGGTCGCTGTGCGGCCGGAGTCCGCAAATAGTGAGTGGAGGGATCGCAGCCGACGTAGCTGGCTATGATCGACCGCCGGAGCGGCAAGAAGACCCGAGAATCAGCACGCCTCAGCGTTCCGCACGACGACCGGCAGGGCCGCGTTCGCCGCACCGCAGTGGTACCTCCCCGTTCCACAGGCCTGTCCACATGCGCGCCGAAGACCGACACCAATCGGGGGCGCATCATGAAGTACTGACGGGGACTCGCAACGGCGAGCGACCGGAAGGACTTAACCATGGGCAGCATCACTGGCTATGAGACTGCGGCGGGGAAACGGTACCGGGTGAGGTATCGCAAACCCGATCATTCACAGACCGACAAGCGCGGGTTCCGCACCAAGCGGGATGCCGAATTGTTCTTGGCGTCGGTGGAGATGAAAAAGGCGACCGGCGAGTACGTCGACCCGGCCGCGGCACGCGCCACCGTCGGCCGTCTCGGCACTCCATGGTTGGCATCCCGGTCGCACGTGAAGCCCTCGACCGCGTACGTGTACGAGTCAGCGTGGCGGCTTCACGTCGAGCCGACGTGGGGTGCCACGATGATCGGCACGATCCGGCATAGCGAAGTGCAGGCGTGGATCACCCAGCTCAGTGCAGGAGGTGAGGGAAGGAAGCCGAAGTCGCCGACGATCGTGCGTCGCGCCCACGACATCCTTGCCGGCATCCTGGACGCCGCGGTCAAGGATCACTTGATCCCCTCCAACCCAGCTCGCGGCGTGAAACTCCCCCGCCGCATCTCCCGTGCCCACACGTACCTGACGAACGACCAGGTTGCCGAGTTGGTGGCAGCCAGCGGCGAGCACGCCACGATCATCGCCCTGCTCGCCTACACCGGGCTGCGGTGGGGTGAAGCATCCGCACTCCGGGTCAAGGACATCGACACGCTCAGACGACGGCTGATGGTCGTGGAGAACGCCGTCTACGTCAACGGACAGATCCTGGTCGGAACACCCAAAACACATGAACGACGCAGCGTTCCGTACCCGAAGTTCCTCACCGCCCCGCTCACCGCCGAGTGCGACGGGAAGTGCCGGGACGACATCGTCTTCGACGACGGATACGGCGGCTACCAACGCACCCCGACCATGACCACCAACTCCTGGTGGGATGCAGCGCTGGTCGAGGCCGGGCTTACACCGATGACAATCCACGACCTTCGGCACACGGCAGCATCGCTCGCGGTCAGCGCGGGAGCGAATGTGAAGGCCGTGCAGCGCATGCTTGGCCACGCCTCCGCAGCGATGACTCTTGACACCTACAGCGACCTCTTCGACGACGACCTCGATGCCGTCGCCGACCGGCTCAACGAGGTGGCCGAATCAAGTGTGGGCAAAATGTGGGCAAAACGATCCTAAAACGCAAGAACGGCAGTCCCTCGAGGACTGCCGTTCCCAGTGCTTTCTAGGTGAGTAGCGGGAGCGGGACTTGAACCCGCGACACCACGATTATGAGCCGTGTGCTCTAACCACCTGAGCTATCCCGCCGCAGCATTCGTGCCGACTGGAACAGCCGCTGCACCATGCTGGAGCCCCGAGTCAGGATTGAACTGACGACCCCTTCCTTACCATGGAAGTGCTCTACCACTGAGCTATCGGGGCGACGCCGAACGACCGAGGTCCGTTTCGGCAACCGTACGAGAATACCATCATCCAGTCGGCCGTTAAGCCACGTGACGGTCCTGGGTGGCGGCGTCGATCACCGTGTGGAGCACGGTTCGGAGCTTCTCCAGTTCGGACAATTCGAGCCCCAGCTTGTCGATGATCTGGGGCGGCACACCGAGCGCCTCTTGACGCAGTCGGCGGCCGGTGTCCGTCAAGGCGACGCGGAGCATCCGCTCGTCACGGGGGTCGCGTTCGCGGGTGATGAGGCCGGATGCCTCCAACCGCTTGAGCAACGGCGACAGCGTCGCGGGCTCCAGCTGCAGCGCTCTGCCGATCGCCGCGACGGTTCGCGGGCTCTCCTCCCACAGCGACAGCATGACGAGGTACTGCGGATGCGTCAGCCCCAGTGGCTCCAGTACCGGACGGTACAGAGCGATGACGCTGCGGGATGCGACGGCAAGCGCGAAGCACACCTGATTCTGCAGCTTCAGCAGGTCGTCTGGCGCCGTCTCCACTTCGTCGAACGTCGCCGACCGCGCGGCGGCAGGGGCCTTCTGCACCATGTGCACCTCCGTTGTCCGTTCGGGTGGCATTCGTCGTGGGCACGGATCGGCTCGCGGCCCGTCAGACATGTTACGCTGACACTAATAGTTAGTGCACTAATGATTGCACGACCGATCGAGTGCGACAAGGAGCCCCACGTGTCCCGCGGCAACTGGAACTGGTACGAGAAGTTCAACAACGTCGTGCGCACGTTCACGGGTCCCGCACAGCTCGGGGCCGGGCATCCCGAGGGCCCCGACGTGCGCCGAACGGATGCCGCGTGCCCGCTCTGCCACGCGCCCATGAACGCCCACAGCGTGGAGCGGCCAGCGGACCAGCGCACGGCCAGTCGCCTCGTCTGCCCGTGACGACGTCCGACTGAGGCCGGCCGACCGCCCGACTGAAACCGGCCGGCCGGCCGTCAGGGCGGATTCAGCGGGCATCGACGTGGTTCGCGGATGACGGAGACGCTAGTCTTTCTGGGCCATGATCACGGAATCGGCCGGCCGCCCCGCGTGGGTCGCGGCCTATCTGACCAAGCTCGGCGTCGACGACCCGCAATCCCTCGGCGCGCCGTCGCTCGAGACACTGCGCCGGCTGCACCGCGCCCACGTCGAGCGCATCGCCTTCGAGAACATCGACATCCAGCTCGAACGTCCTCAGGGCATCGGCCCGGAGGAGTCCATCACCCGCATCCTCGCGGGCCGAGGCGGCTACTGCTTCAACCTGAACAACGCGTTCGCCACGCTGCTGACCACCCTCGGGTACGACGTCACGCTGCACCGCGGACAGATCAACGGCAGCGTCGAGGGGGCGAAGGCGACCCCCGACGAGTACGGCACGCATATGGCGCTCACCGTGGTGATCGAGGGCGAGCGATGGTCCGTCGACGTCGGCCTTGCCAACTCGCACCACGAGCCCATTCCGTTGCGGGAGGGCGTGCACGTACAGGGCCCGTTCACCTTCCGGTTGCAGCCGCTGCCGGAGATCGGCCCGGATGCCTGGCGGTTCTTCACGGATCCCGTTCAGACGACCTTCCACAGCATGGACTTCACGCTTGCGCCGGCAGATTGGGAGGACTTCAGCGAAATCCACGCCGACCTCTCGACGTCGCCGCAGTCCGGCTTCGTGCAGACCTGCGAGCTCTTCCGTCGCGACGCGCTCGGGACCGACTTCATCCTCAACGACACGTTGACCCGTGACGACACCGACGGACGCTCGGAACGCATCTTGACGTCCGCGGAGGAGTGGTTCGCCGTGGCGGAGGACGTGTTCCGACTGGACCTGTCGGACATCGGCGACGACGATCGTGCCGCGTTGTTCGATCGCATGCAACGTGCGGAAGAGGCCTGGCGGGAGTCGCAGCGGGCGCGGGCGGCACAGCAGGCGGCCGCGGACGTCTGAGCTCCACCACCACCACTGGTCGAGCCTGTCGAAATCCGTTCGCCGACTGCGGGTTGATCTCGTAGAAGCCCGCGGTCACCTGGTTTCGACAAGCTCAACCGGCGATGGCCATCGCGCAGGCACGACCGGCGAGGTCAGCCAGCGACGCTCAGGCCCGGCAGCACGATCGCGGCGAACTGCGGACCGGACGTGACGAGCCGCACTCCGCCCTCATCCTCGTCTCCGGGTGCGTCGACGGCGAGCGCGACTTCGCCCGCGACCACGCGTGCCTGATCCCATCCGGATGCCGCCTCGTACGGCAGCCGCACGTCGGCGGCGCCGCGCGACGCGATGACCAGCACGGACTCGTCCGCGTGCTCCCGCACGAACACGAGCACGTCGTCACCCACGTGGAGCCAGCGGAATCCGCCGTCGTTCAGCGCGACGTGGTTTCGTCGCAAGGCGATCAGTTCCGTGTAGAGCTCGAGCGTGGCACGGGCATCCGTCGCCGTCGCTCCGGTCGCCGGGTCGACGTCGTCACCGTCGGCATTCGCACCGTGGTCGAGCAGGTGCCACGGCATCGGCATCCGCGCGCCTTCGCCGTCGTCGGCTTTCAGGCCGAGCTCGTCGCCCGCCCACACCACCGGGATGCCCGGCATCGTCACCGACAACCCGAACGCCACAGGGACTGTCCCCGGCCGTGCGTGCGTGCGGAATCGCGGCACGTCGTGCGTGTCGAGTGCGTTCATGGTGCCCAGCCGCACCCGCCACGGGAAGGCTGCGGCGAACCGCGTGTGCGCATCCGCCAGCTCGCGCCCTGTATAAGAAGGGATGACGCCCACCGGCTGCCCGAAGTACGTCGACGGGCTGCCTGGCTCGGAGAGCCAGCCCCAGACCGGCCGCGTGAAGTTGGCGTACGTCATCGCGCCGTGCCAGGCGTCCCCCTGGAAGTCGGGTGCCGCGTCGTTGGTGGACTCGCCGAGCAGGATGGTGTCCGGGTTCACGTCGAGCATCGTGCGGCGGATGATCCGCCGCACCTCGGCGTTGAAGTCATCGTCACGGTAGCGTCCGGTCATGTTGGCAACGTCGATGCGCCATCCGTCGAGCGAGTACGGCGGCCTGAGCCACTGCGCGACCACGGATTCCGGTCCCTCGATGAACCGGCGCCGCAGCTCCGGCGAGCCCCAGTTCAGCTTCGGCAGGCTCAGCACGCCGAGCCACGCGACGTACTGCGTGTGCTCGTCGTCGAGCCAGTAGAAGAAGTCGCTCTCCGGCGCATCCGGATGCCCGTACGCCGCCTGGAACCACTCGTGCCCGTCTCCGCAGTGGTTGGTGGTCAGGTCGCCGATGACCTTCAGCCCGCGCTGGTGCGCCTCGGCCACGAATCGGGCGAGCGCCTCGTCTCCGCCGAGAAGGGGATCCACCCGGGTGAAGGATGTCGCGTCGTAGCGGTGATTCGAGCGGGCGGGGAAGACCGGGGTGAGGTAGACGAGGGTGACGCCGAGTGCGGCCAGATAGTCGAGGCGCTGGGCGGCGCCGTCGAGGTCGCCGCCGTAGAACTGCTGCGATCGTCCGGGTGGAACGTCGTCGACCGGATCACCCCAGGCCGCGGGGATCGCCCAGTCCGGCGTCTGACGCGCGTCGGCTGCTGCGGATCGCGCGAAGCGGTCCGGGAACAGCTGGTAGAGCACCGTCGAGCGCACCCACTCCGGTGGCGCGTCGTAGGCGACGAGCCTGAAGTCGTCGGCGTCGAGCGTCTCGGTCGTCCACACGCCCGTCGCGTTCAGCCACACGCTCGATCCGTCGGTTCGTGTGATGAGGAAGCGGTAGCCGTGCACCGGGTTCTCCACCTCCACCGGTGCCTCCCACCAGTCCCATCCGGTGTCGGAGGCGATCCGCTCGGCGTCGGAGAACCGGGGCTCGTGATCCGGATTGGAACGGGTCCGCACCTCAGCGACCGGGCCGAACGCATGCGGGATGCGCACGCGCACGCGGACGACCTCGCCGAGCTTCGGTGCGGAGTCGGAGACGTGCAGCGGCGATCCGTCGTGGTGGGGTTGCAGCATGGATCGAGGCTACTGGGACTCAGGCCGGAGCCGGCCCCGTCGATCCACGCACGATGAGGCGGGTCGCGAGCTCCTCGCGCGGTGCGTGGCCGTCGGCAGCCGGCCGTTCGCCGATCCGCAGCAGCATTCGCAGCGCGGCCGCGCCCATCTCGGCGACGGGCTGCTGCACGGTGGTCATCGGGGGGCTGGCCCATCCCGCCTCTGGAAGGTCGTCGAACCCGACGACGCTGAGGTCGGCCGGAATCGACAGCCCGAGCTCTGCCGCCGCCTCGTAGACGCCGAGTGCAAGAGGCTCTGTGCACGCGAAGACCGCGGTCGGACGGTCGGGGCGGGCGAGCATCCGCAGCGCGGCCTCTCTGGCAGCTACGCGCTTCCAGCCGGCGTGCGCGCGGTCGGCTTCGGCGACGTCGAGTCCGGCTGCGGAGAGCACGGATCGGAAGCCGTCGAGCCGCGCGCGGCTGTACTCGTACGAGTCGGAGACGTCGATCACGGCGATTCTGCGGTGACCCAACTCGATCAGGTGTTCCGCGGCAGAGCGTCCGCCCTGCCAGTTCATGGCGCCAACGCTCGCGACGCCCCGCGGCGGTGAAGCCATCGGGTCGAGCAGCACGACGGGCCGCCCGGCCTCGGCGAGCCGTCGCCATTGCTCGGGTGTCGGAGCGATCACGGCGAGGACCGCACCGCAGGATGCGCGCCGCAGCACGCGGTCGACCCAATCCGTTCCCTCGCGCGCGAGAGTGATCACCACATCGAGGTCGGCCGCGCTGGCCGCGGCCTCGACGCCGCCGAGCGCGCTGTTCGCCCACGATCCCTCAACGGACGCCAGCACGAAGTCGACGAGACCGGCCGACTGTTCGTCATGCCCCTGCAGCCCGCCGGCGACGGGTTGTTCGTAACCGAGCTCGGCGGCCACCCGCAGGATGCGCTCGCGGGTCGCGGGAGCGACGTCCGTTCCGCCGCGCAATGCCTTCGACACCGTCGGCACGCTCGTGCCTGCCCGCTGCGCGACGACCGCGAGCGTGGGACGGGTGCCGCCCTCTGCGGGCGCACGTGGGGTGGAAGGCACGAGGTCATCTTATGGTCGACGCCGTTTTGCGCAAATACTGCTCGCCGCACTTCCTTGATATTCCGGTCGTGTGCAGGCATAGTTTCGAACCACATCCGAAAATCGCGCAATACTTTGCGCAATGCTGCGGCCCACCGATACGAGGACCGCACTCGACGACGAGCAGAGCGGCGAGCGCCGCCAGGAGGAACCATGTCAAAGACGACGACACCGAGCGCCTTCAGCAGGCGTGCCTTCCTCGGCATGGCAGGGGCGGGCATCACGACGATCGCGCTGGCCGCGTGCAGTTCGAGTGGCACCGGTGGCAGCGCCGGCACGATGAAGTTCTGGAACATGCCGTGGGGCGGCACGAAGTTCAATCCCCTGGACAAGAAGATCACCCTGGCCTACAAGCCGGCGGGCGGACTCCCCTCTGCCACGTATCAGGAGATCCAGTGGTCGAACTTCACCCAGACGTTCGCCTCGGCGATCGCCTCGAACACGGGCCCGGCGGTCAGCTCCGGCGGCGGAACGCAGGCGTTCCAGTACGCGGCGGAGGGCAAGATCGCCTACGCAGACGACCTCTTCTCCGAGTGGAAGAGCAACGGGCTCTACGACGACTTCCTGCCCGGCCTTTTGGATGCGATGAAGACCGACAAGGGCTACGTCGCCATTCCCTACAACCTCGACATGCGCATCCTCTGGTACAACAAGACCCTCCTCGACAAGGCGGGCACCGAGGCGCCGACGGACTGGCAGAGCTACCTCGACGCCGCCGCAGCGCTGAAGAAGATCGGCGTCTACGGATTCAGCCTCAGCAGCAACACGAGCGGCGGCAACAGCTTCCAGACGCTCACCGGCGCGATGATCAACAACGGCGGCGGGTTGTTCGACGAGGAGCAGAAGCCGAACTGCGTGACTCAGACCAACATCGAGGCACTCGACTGGGTCGTCGAGATGATCCAGAAGGGATACGTGGATCCCGGCAACCTCGGCTACTCGAGCACCAACACGAACCAGCAGTGGAGCGCGCGCACGTGCGCCATGGGCATCGACGTGCCCGGCCTGCCGCAGAACGTGACGGGTGCTGTGCAGAACGAGCTGGTGCTCGGGGATCCGCTCGTCAGCGCTTCGGGCAAGAAGGGCGCGCTCTACTTTCCGAACAACATCATGATGTACAAGAACACCCCGAGCCAGAAGGGCTCCGAGGCGTTCCTCACCTATTACTACAAGCACATGTCGCAGCTCTGGACCGAGAACACCGGCATCGGACTGCCGCCGCTCAAGTCGATCGCCGAGACGAGCGAGTTCAAGGCGAATGCGAACGCCGTGAAGCTCGTCGACGTGTGGCAGCCGATCTGCAAGACGTGGGCAGCGCCGGGCGGAACGGCGCTCTTCGCGAACGTGTCCCTCGTGGACAGCACGGCGGCCATGACAACGTTCGCGCAGCAGATCATCTCGCAGAAGGCGACGCCGAAGGAAGCGCTGACCACGCTTCAGACGACGCTCATGTCGCAGCTGAAGAAGTGACGGCCGGCGACTCCGCCACGAGGGCGGGCACGGCGCCCGCGCCCGTCAACCCGGTACTGCCGGGCTTCCATCCGGATCCGACCTTGTGCCGCGTCGGCGATCGCTACTACCTCGCGAACTCGACGTTCGAATACGTGCCTGGCATCCCGATCCACGAGAGCACGGACCTGCGCACGTGGCGGCCGATCGGTTCGGCAATCCTGCGGCCGGAGGAGTTCGACCTCGCGGATGCACGTGACTCGGGCGGCATCTACGCGCCGACCCTGCGATTCCACGACGGACGCTTCTATCTCGTTGCGGCGCAGGTGGACCGCGCTGGCGACACGCAGTTCGTCATGTCGGCCAGGCATCCGGCCGGACCGTGGTCGGCACCGGTCTGGGTGGCGGATGCCGACGGCTTCGACCCATCCCTGTTCTTCCACGCAGGGCGGGCGTACTGGTGCGCCGCGCGCATCCTCGATGCCGAGGCAGGCCGAACGGCCATCTGGGTGCGGGAGTTCGACCTGGAGACCGGTCGTCTCGTCGGCCACGAGAGCGTCATCTGGACGGGCGCCCTCCGCAATGCGGTCTGGAGCGAGGGCCCGCACCTGTACGAACACGACGGATGGTTCTACCTCCTGACCGCGGAAGGCGGCACCTACCGCGACCACTCCGTCGTCGTCGCGCGGTCACGTTCCATCACCGGTCCGTACGAGCAGCATCTGCGCAATCCGCTCTTCACCCATCGGCACCTCGGCAGGGGCTACCCGGTGCAGAACGTGGGACACGCCGACCTCGTCGAGAGACCGGACGGAACCTGGGTCGCCGTGCTCCTCGCGGTGCGCTCGGACGACGGACGGCACATCCTGGGACGCGAGACCTTCGTGGCGGAGGTCACGTGGGAGGACGGCTGGCCCGTCATCAACGGCGAGACGGGCGTGCTCACCGATGTCGGCGACCGGCCCGTCGAGTGGAATCAGAATCCGGCCCGTATCGGGTCGGCGCTCACCGTGCGCCGCGCCGCCGATTTCGCGGAGGAGACGGCCGAGGGCGTCGTGCTCACGGATCCAGCGCGGGCGACCGACCGGCATGACACTGCGCCTGCTGCCCTGTTCCACCGGCTGCAGCATCGGGCCGCGCGGATGTCCGTCTCGTTCGACGACATCGCCGCGGGAGCGGCGGTCGGCCTGATGCTGCGCCAGAGCGATGCGCACTCCATTCGGATCGAGGTGCACGGCGACGTCGTGCGCATCATCGAACGACGAGGGGGCGTCGACACGGTGCGGGATCGCTGGGCGCGCGAGGCGCGGCATCCGCTCGCCATCGACGCTGAGCTCCGCGACTCTGCTGTGCGATTCCATGTGGACGGTCGCACCTCGGCCGGCCTTGACACCGCGGCGCTGAGCTCGGAAGTGGCAGGCGGATTCGTGGGAACGATGTGGGGACCGTTCGTGGTGCGCGGCACGGCGCTGCGGGCCCAGGCCCGCGTGAGGAGCCTCGGCTACCGGTCCCTCCTCGACGGGGAAGGCCAGATCGAGGCGGACCTCGGCGCGGACCTCGACCTCGGACTCGACCTCGAGAGCACGAGCACGGTCGCGGGCTCGCGGGCACCATCGACCGACTGACGGCCCAGCCCCGGAATCCGATGCCTTCAGGGGCCGGGCCGTCGGTCTCGTTACTTCACCGATCCGGCCGTCAGCCCGCCCACGATGTACTTCTGCAGCAGCAGGAACACGACCATCACCGGCAGCGCCGCGAGCACCGCTCCGGCCGAGAAGATGGACCAGTTGTTGGAGAACTGCTGAGACACGAACAGGTAGAGGCCCACCGCGAGGGTCTGCGTGTTGGGATCCGTCAGCACGATCGACGCGATCACGTACTCCCCCGTCGTCGCGATGAACGACAGCAGTCCGACCACGGCGAGGATCGGAGCGACAAGCCGGAGGATGATCCCGAAGAAGATCTGCGCGTGGCTCGCGCCGTCGATCTTCGCGGCCTCGTCGATCGACATCGGCACCGTGTTGAAGAACCCGTACATGAGGTAGGTGTTCACGCCGAGCGCGCCGCCCAGATAGACCATGATCAGGCCGAGCTGGCTGCCGAGGCCCAGCACCGGGAACACATCCCCGAGCGCCGACAGCAGCAGGAAGATCGCCACCACCGCGAGGAACTGCGGGAACATCTGGATCAGCATCAGCGAGAGCAGGCCGATCCGTCGCCCGCTGAAGCGCATACGCGAGAAGGCATATGCGGCGAGCGCGCCGAGGAACACCGTCGCCACTGCGGTGACCGTTCCGATCACGAGCGTGTTCACGAACCACAGGCCGAACGGCTGATCCGGATTCTGGAACAGCGCGATGTAGTTCTGCACGTTGACGGTCTGGAAGAGGTCGTTGGAACCCACCAGCGACCCAGCCGGATTGAGGGATGCCGAGAGCACATAGAGAAGGGGGAAGACGGCGAAGACGACCATCACGATGGCGACGAGGTGCCGCCATCCGGTCTCGCCGAACCAGCGTCCGAAGCGGAATCCCGCGCGTCGCGGTGAGCGGGACGACGACGCGGATGCCGGCGCCCGGCCACCCGAGGGCCCGCTCGGTGCCTGCGTCGCGGCATCCGCCCCCACGGTCGTTCCTTCTGTGACCGAGCCTGCAGCGCTCATCAGTTGATCTCCTCGAGGGCCTTGGTGCGACGGAAGGCGATGATCGAGATCACCGCGACCAGGATGAAGATGAGGATGGACAGCGCGCTCGCCAAGCCGTAGTCGCGCACGCCGCCCTGACCGAACGCGATCTTGTAGACCATGGTGATGAGCAGGTCGGTAGACCCGATGTCGAGGGTGGTGTCGGTGAACCGCGGCCAGCCGCGCGTCAGCATGTAGATGACGTTGAAGTTGTTGAAGTTGAACGCGAACGACGCGATCAGCAGCGGTGCCACCGAGACGAGCAGCAGCGGCAGCTTGATGGAGCGGAAGACTCGCCATGGGCTGGCGCCGTCGACGCGCGCAGCCTCGTCCACCTCTTCCGGCAGCGACTGCAGGGCACCCGTGCAGACCAGGAACATGTAGGGGTAGCCGAGCCAGAGGTTCACGAAGGTGACGCTGAACCTCGCGAGCCATGGATCCGTGAGCCACGGTATCTGCGCCCCGCCGAACAGCACCTGGTTGATGAACCCGAACTCCGGGTTCATCAGGCCGGCCCAGACGAGCCCGGAGAGGAAGGCGGGGAACGCGTACGGCAGGATGACCAGCACGCGGTAGACCTTCTTTCCGCGCAGCTTCGGATGGTTCAGCACCATCGCCAGGAAGAGTCCGAGACCGAACGTGGTGAGCACGGACAGGATGGCGAACGCGAAGGTCCACAGAATCACCCGCCATAGCGGTCCCGCCAGCTGCGGGTCGGTGAACGCCCGTGCGAAGTTGGCGAAGCCGACGTCGATCTTCCAGCCTGGGCTGAGGGCTTTGGACCCGTCCTTCGTAGCGAACTCGCCGTGTCCGTTGTCGACGAACACGGTCCCGGACGCGTTGGTGAAGGTGTCGTCCTTCTGGCTGTAGATCAGGTCGGACTTGAAGACGTAGGCCGTGCTCGCGTCGTCGGTGCGCAGCGCCCCCTTGTTGGGGTCGGAGCTGACGGGCACCGAGAGCGACGTGACCTCGTCCTGACGGGTGAGCACCTCTGAGAGGTTCAGGGTGCGGTATCCGGGAGCCTTCACCGCCTTGTCGCCGTCGAACGTGGCGTTCTTGACGACCTCGAGCGGATGCCCCGTCGTGCCCAGGAGCGCAGCGCCGTCCTTCGGATCCGTCGTCAGCAGGTAGAGCTGGCTGCCCCGCTCCACGATGTTCACCGGATACGCGGGCGAGTTCGGGATGCGCTTCAGCCCGTTCGCGCTGATGGAGGCGATGGCATCCGCCTTGCTGCCGTTGTGCCCGTCGCTGTAGTTCGTGAAGGCGATGTAGCCGCTGTACAGCACGACGAACACCTGGAACACCAGCAGGAAGATCACGCCGGGTGTGAGGTATTTCGCCGGCAGTCGCTTGCCGCGGCCGAGGTAGATCCAGTTGATGGCGCCGGTGATGACCACGACGATCGAGATCGGGATCCACATCGACAAGCCGGCCATCACGAAGACGGCCCAGACCGCGATCGCGTCGAGGAGTCCGAGCAGCACGATCTTGGCGATCAGGCCGCCGATGCCGCTCCCGCCTGCGATCACCCGGGACTGGGTCCGTCGTGTGTCCCTGTTCCGATTGCCTCTGGGGCGCCTCTGCGGAACGGATGCCACGGCATCCTCTTCTGGACGTGCCGCTTCCAGCGTGCTCACGTCGTCGTCAGCCATATCAGTCCTCTGCCGTGCGAACCGCCGGTCGAGCAGCGCGTACGCGGACACGTGTGTGACCGACCGCCGAGACGGCGGTCGGCGCTGGCGTCGCGGCGGAGGCCAGAAATGGCCTCCGCTTTCAGCTCCAGCGCGCTGCTCAACCGGCGAGATGGATTACTTGATCTTGGATTCGATGTTGCTGACGGCCGTGTTCCACACCGTCGTCGGATCGCCCTGACCCTTGATGAGCTGCAGCTCCGCCGAGCCCCAGTCCGCCCACACGGACGCCATCTGCGGGATCGCCGGCATCGGAACGCCGTTCAGGCCGATGTCGCCGAAGGACTTGATGTCCGGGTCGCTCTTCGCGACCGTCGCGTAAGCGGTCTTCAGCGCCGGCGGACGACCGCCGACCTTGTACAGCGCCTCCTGAGCGGAGTCCGTGCCGAGGTATTCGACGAGGAACTTCGTCGCGGCGACCTTGTTCTTGCTCTTCGCGCTGATGAAGAACGCGTTCACGCCGAGGAACGGCTTGGCCTGCTCGCCGCCGGCGGAGGGCAGCGGGTCGATCGCGTACTTGATACCGGCCTTCTTGATGGCGGGCACGTTCCACGGTCCGGTCAGGTAGTAGGCGGACTGACCCTTGTCGAAGGCGTCGAGCGCGATGTCACCGGTGATGTTCGCGTTGAGGATGCCCTGCTGGCCCCAGTCCTTGATGGCGGCGGCGAACTTCAGGCCCGCCTCGTCGCCGAGGGTGAGCTTGGTCGCGTCGTAGGTGCCGTCGGACTTCTGCGCGAAGACCGAGGATCCGAACGAGGTCTGCAGCGGGTACATGTGGTACGGGTCGCCCTGCTTGGGGTCGAGGCCGAGCAGGAACGGGTACTTCACCGTGCCCGCGTTGGCCGCCTGAGCCGCCTTGCCCTTGGAGACCACCTCGTCGAAGGTGCTGGAGACATCGGGAACGAGGGCCGTGTTGCGCAGCAGCGCCACGTTCTCGATCGAGTACGGGAGGCCGTAGACCTGGCCGTCGTAGGTGACCGCCTGGATCGCGACGTCGGCGTAGTCGCCGGACTTGTCGCCGAGCTGCAGCGGCGACACGACGCCGTTCTGCACGTACGAGCCGAGCTTGTCGTGCGGGCTCACGATCATGTCGGGACCCTTGCCGGTGGGAACCTGGCTGATGAAGTCCTTGTCGACGTTCGCGAAGTCCTTCACCACGAGCTTCACCGTGATGCCGGTGTCCTTCTTGAACTTCTCGGCGATCGGCTTGATCGCCGGGGCGCGCTGGGTGTCGAGCCAGATGGTGATCGTCTGGTTCGACGACGCCGCACCTGAACCGCTCCCGCTCGGGGAGGAACAAGCCGCGAGAGCCACGGTCGTCAACCCGGCTCCGGCCAGCCCGAAGAAGGTGCGCCGCGTGAACGCACTGCTGGGGGTCACCGTCATTGGTGTGCCTTTCTGTTGTGAGGCAGGAGTCGGCCGTCGCAGAACAGAATTGCGGGAGGCCGTTCTCCCGGGGGGATGCAAGCGCTTCCATTCATAGCAAACGCTTGCAGCTCCACCAAACCGCGTTATCAAATCGTGGCCGAAATCGTGGAAGTGGATTCCGCAGCCTCCGCAGAGGCGTATTCTCGGCGACCGTGCCGTCGTGTCGGCTCGCATCCCTGTCCTCCAGCGGGATGCAGTGGGAGCGCATTCGTCGACCGGTGTGAGCCGACGGATCGGATGCTGGACGGCCCAAAGCAGTGCTGCCACGTTGCAAGCGCTTGCAGAATTGCCCTACAGTGGCACCCGATTTCGTGCAGTATGCGAGAGCATTGAGCTGCACGTGCATGTAACGATTCGAACAAGGACTGTGAACGTGGACACGATTCCCTCGACAGGCACGGCCGCGGAGCCGAATCCTTCCGGCCAGGCGACCGCCGCGGGCACGACGTTGCAGTCGTCGTCCGAATCCTCCACGGCGGCTGCACCGTCGCACGCCGGCTCCGGTGGTGAGTGGTGGCGGACGGCCGTCATCTACCAGGTGTATCCGCGCTCGTTCGCGGACTCGAACGGCGACGGCGTCGGAGATCTGCCCGGCATCACGGCCCACCTGCCCGAGCTGCAGGATCTCGGTGTCGACGCCATCTGGCTGTCACCGTTCATGACCTCGCCGCAACGCGACGCCGGATACGACGTGGCCGACTACCGCGACGTGGATCCGCTTTTCGGCACGCTCGGCGACTTCGACCGCATGCTGGCGACGGCGCATTCGCTCGGCATGAGGGTCATCGTCGACCTGGTTCCGAACCACACGTCGTCGGATCACGCGTGGTTCACGGAGGCACTGGCATCCGCGGAGGGCAGCGAAGCCCGTAACCACTACTGGTTCCGCGACGGCAAGGGCGAGAACGGCGAACTGCCCCCGAACAACTGGGAGTCCGTGTTCGGCGGTCCGGCCTGGACTCGCACCACGAATCCCGACGGCACACCGGGGCAGTGGTACCTGCACCTCTTCGACACCTCGCAGCCCGACCTCAACTGGGACAACCAGTGGGTGTGGGAGCAGTTCCGCGGCATCCTGCGGTTCTGGCTCGACCGCGGTGTCGACGGATTCCGCATCGACGTCGCCCACGGCATGGTGAAGGCAGCTGGCCTTCCGGATGCCACGCCCGACGAGGCGGCAGGATCGATGGGCGGCGCCGGCGGATCCCTCGCCCTCGAGCCGGAGATCAGCGACGAGCCGCCGAGCCTGCCGTACTGGGCGCAGGAGGGCGGACACGACATCTTCCGCGACTGGCATAAGGTGCTCGCCGAGTACGACGGCGACCGCGCGCTGTGCGGCGAGGCCTGGGTCGACCCGCCGTCGAAGCTCGCACGCTACGTGCGGCCGGACGAGATGCAGCAGACGTTCAACTTCTCGTACCTCGAAACGCCCTGGAGCGCTGATGCGCTGCGCACGGTGATCACCGAGTCGCTCGCAGCGTTCAACGGTGTCGGCGCGCCGAGCACCTGGGTGCTGTCCAACCACGATGTGGTGCGGCACGCGACCCGACTCGGCGTCTCGGGTGACAACCCTCAGGGACACGGCCTCGGGCCGAAGTCGCCCGTGAGCGTCGACGCCGCGGCAGGGCTGCGGCGTGCTCGTGCCGCGACGACGCTCATGCTGGCGCTGCCCGGCTCGGCGTATCTGTACCAGGGCGAGGAGCTCGGTCTGCCGGAGGTCGTCGACCTTCCGGACTCCGCGCGGCAGGATCCGACGTGGTTCCGCACGAACGGCGAGCGTTACGGACGGGACGGATGCCGCGTCCCGATCCCGTGGACGGCGGCCGGCGCGTCCCACGGCTTCAGCGATTCGGGTGCGAGCTGGCTGCCTCAGCCGTCCGAATGGGCGACACTCGCGCGCGATGTCGAGGACGCGGATCCGGACTCCACGCTCTCGCTCTACAAGCTCCTCCTGGCCGAGCGCGAGGGACGCGGCCTCGGCTGGGGCACGCTCGAATGGTCGAAGGAGTACGGAGCGGATGTCGTGGCCTTCCGCAACGGCAAGGTCACCGTCGTCGCGAACCTGGGCCGGGCATCGGTCCCGCTCCCGGCGGGCGAGGTCATCGTCAGCAGCGCGCCGGTCGACGGGCTGCTCCCTGCCGACACGGCCGTCTGGGTGCTGTCCTGAGAATCGCTCGGGTCGCCGGTACCATGACGGCAGGGACGCGGCGGTCGCACCGGCGCGGGTGCAGGTGAGGCGATGGCAGGCATCGAAGAGGTCGCGCGTCTGGCGGGGGTGTCGACGGCGACGGTATCCCGCGCGCTGAGCGGCAACGGGCCGGTCTCCCCCACGACGCGCGAGCGCGTGCGGTCGGCGGCGGCACAGCTCGGATACGTCGTGTCGTCGAATGCGTCGAGCCTGGCATCCGGGCGCACCCGCAACGTGGGCGTCGTGGTGCCGTTCCTCTCCCGATGGTTCTTCTCGTCGGTGGTGGAGGGCGCTGAAGCCGCGCTGTTGCGCAAGGGATACGACCTCACGCTCTACAACCTCAGCGGTGGGGACGTGCTGCGGCGCAGCGTGTTCGAGCACTTCCTGCTGCGCAAGCGAGTCGACGCCGTCATCGCCGTCGCGCTCGAGCTCACCGACGAGGAGGTGAGCCGTATGCTCGCCATCTCCAAGCCGATAGTCGGTATCGGCGGCCCGATCCCCGGCGTGCGCACCCTCACCCTCGACGACCTCGCCGTCGCCCAGCTGGCCACCGAGCACCTCATCTCACTGGGGCACACGCAGATCGCACACGTCGGAGGCGGTGTCGAGTTCGACCTCGATTTCCACCTCGGCTCCACCCGTCGCCGAGGATTCGAGCGTGCGATGCACGAGGCGGGGCTGCCGATCCGCGACGATCTTTACCAGCCTGCAGACTTCACCATCAACGGTGGTTACGAAGCGGGCAAGCAGCTTGTGGGGCGGCCGTACGACAGGCCGACCGCGATCTTCGCGGCATCCGACGAGATGGCGATCGGATGCCTGCTCGCCGCACGCGACCTCGGGCTCGCCGTTCCCCGGGACATCTCCGTCGTCGGCATCGACGACCACGAGCTCTCCGACTTCTTCGGGCTGACCACCGTAGCGCAGTTCCCGCGGCAGCAGGGCGAGATGGCCGTCGACGTGCTGATGGGCGAGCTCAACCCGGATCCCGATGCCACGGACGCCTTCACCACCGAGCTCCCGTACCAGCTCGTGGTGCGCTCGAGCACGGCGCGCCCCACCGAGTAGCACCCCGCCCCACCCCTCCTCCCGAGGGTGCCCGTTTCACCTCCCGAGAGTGCCCGTTCCACCTCCCGAGAGTGCCCGTTTCACCTCCCGAGGGTGCCCGTTTCACCCCCCGAAGGTGCCCGTTCCACCTCCCGAGGGTGCCCGTCGCACCTCCCGAAGGTGCCCATTTCACCTGCCGAGGGTGCCCACTTCACCTCCCGAGAGTGCCCGTTCTGCCACCGACCGTGCGCTCCCGCACTTCGGGGCACGAAGGCGCACTCTCGGACGGAAGGACCAGCACGCTCGCGGAGAGGAACGAGCACCCTCGGTGGGAAAACGGGCACCCTCGGGGGTGGAACGGGCACCTTCGGGAGGAGAAGTGGGCACCTTCGGGAGGTGAAACGGGCACCCTCGGTGGGAGGAACGGGCACCCTCGGGGGTGGGGGATGGTCGTCAGCGGTCGGCGACGCCGATCTCGTCGAGGATCGGCTCAAGCTGGGCGAACAGGCCCGGCTCCGCCGCGATGGTCAGGGCGCGGCTTGCCGCGGCCCCGTGCAGTCCCGCGACCGTCGCACCGGCCTCGGATGCCACAAGGGCACCGCCCGCGTGGTCCCACGGCTTCAGGCCCTTCTCGTAGTACGCGTCGAGCCGACCGGACGCCACGCTGCACAGGTCGAGCGCTGCGGATCCGATGCGGCGGATGTCGCGAACCCGCGGAATCAGCATGCTCACCGCCTCGGCCTGCAGTCCGCGCCGCCGCGAGTCGTACGAGAATCCGGTGCCGACGAGTGCCAGCGACAGCTGCTTGCCCGTCGCGACCTGAAGACGCGAGGTGCCGAGGAACGCTCCGCCGCCGACGCTGGCCGTGTAGACCTCGCCGCTGGCCGGGTTGACGACCGCCGAGGCGAGGGCGCGCCACGTGTTCGGATCCGGATCCCCCTCGACCGCCGCGATCGAGACCGCGTACGCGGGGATTCCGTAGAGGTAGTTCACGGTGCCGTCGATCGGATCCACGATCCATGTGAGCCCCGTGCTGCTGACGCTCGCGTCGCTCTCCTCGCCGAAGAAGCCGTCACCTGGGCGCGCATCAGCCAGCCGTCCGCGGATGAGGTCCTCTGACTCGCGATCCGCCGCCGTGACGATGTCTTCGGGCGCGGTCTTCGTCGCCGCCACCTCGACGCCCTGCTCACGTCGGGAGCGCACGAGTTCACCGGCCTCCAAGGCGATCGTTCGGGCAAGGTCGAGCAGCTCAGCGGTCGCGACGGTCATGCCTTCGATGCTACGGGGCGAGCGGTGTTTGGCGTGTCGTCCGACGCCGACCTATCCTCGCTGTATCGAATCTTTGTTCGATTATCTCGCAAGGAGGTCTGCCGTGAGTATCACTCATACCGCCGACGTCGTGACCGTCTGGGTCGGTGCCGATGGAACCCCGAAGCGGATGTTCTGGGCCGGCCACCGCTATCGCGTCACCGACACCCCGACCCGCCTCGGCCCCGAGCCAGGGCTCCTGCTGAGCCCCGCCATCACGCATCCGCCGTCGCCCCTGAACGGATGGCGATTCCAGGGCACGAGCGACGACGGGGACACACGCGTCTTCGACGTGCGGTTCGCGGATGACGACGGGTGGGAACTGATCCGAGTGATCGACTGAACCGTCGATCGATGCGACCATTGCATTCGTGAGCACGGGAGCCGACGACTTCGCCCAGGACGCGGTGGATGCCGCCGAGATCGCGGCATCGCGTCGCCCATCGGACAAGCCGATCTATCGGGCCACCCCGCAGGAGGGAATCCGGCGGTTCTTCACGAAGTACGCCGTGTTCCATGGACGGGCGAGCCGCAGCGAGTTCTGGTGGGCGTACGCGTTGAACATCGTCGTGTTCTTCGTGGCCGGAATCGGCGTCGAGATGACCAACTCGCTCGCCGGCCCATCGGTCGAGCGCCCGACCACCGGAAGCCTGGTGATCGGTGTCGTCTACCTGCTGTATGTGCTGGCAACGATCGTCCCGAGCATCTCGGTGTTCGTGCGACGGCTGCACGACGCGAACTTCTCGGGCTGGTGGATCCTGCTCGGCATCATCCCGTTCGCGGGACCGGTGATCGCCGTCATCTTCGCGATCCTGCCCAGGCAGTCCTACGGCAGGCGATTCGATCGAGTGTGATCAGGCGTCACGACCGTGACGCCGGCATCCGCTCTCCGACGCGAGCTCCGCGACACCCCACGATGCGCGGATGCCACGCCTACTGCGGCGAGCGCCGCCCGGTCTGCTGCTCCCACAGCTCGAGCTCTCGCGTGAGCGCCTTGGCCAGCTCGAACACCTGCTCCGGAGGGATGCGGATGCGCGTCACCACCCTGGCGTTCACCGACCGTTGAGCGTTCCCCTGGTCGTCCCTGGTCTCTGTAGCCGGACCGCGCAGCGATGCGAAGTCGAGCACGAACACATTGTCGGTGTGCCAGATGCTCGCGAAGTCCGCGAATCCTCCGGCTTCCACCTCCGGTGGGATGTCGAAGTTGATCTGCGTCGGAACGTTCTCCTGCTCGTCGGCCACGGCGTCCCCTCACCTCGTCAAGTCTGCGCGCTGAGCCTATCGGGTCGGTCGCGAACGTCGTGGCCGGCGACGTGCGCCCCGTCGGATCACTGAGAGTCCTCGACGTTTCGGCGGATTCCTCCCAGTTCTGAGGGAGTCCTGTACGCGCGAGCGGGAACGTGCGAACAATGAGCACCACGATCGAACTGCCTGGGCTCCGCGCCTTGCGCGGTATCCCGACGGCCCTGTCCGTGCGGATGCCCGTGGCCGCGCCGCACGTCCGCGTCTTGTCTGCGATCGGGCTCGGCTGGCTCGGCATGACGATCGCGTGGCTGCGTCTGCCTGCAGCAGCCAGGGACACGTTCTGGGCGGAAGACGGCAGGACGTTCGTCGAGGGCGCGCTCACGCATCCGCTTGCCGCGGCGCTGGTCACCCCGTACGACGGCTACCTGCACACACTTCCCCGGCTCATGGCGGCCGCCGTGGTGGCACTGCTTCCGGCCGGGGCGTACGCGATCGGCATCACGTTGGCCAGCTGCGCCGTGGCGGGTGCCGTCGTCGCGCTCATCTTCCTGTTCACGGCGAACATCGTGCCGTCGCCGTGGTGGCGAGCGGCGCTCGCGCTCGTCACCGTCGCCGCGCCAACGCTGCCGCGCGAGGTGCTGGGGAATGCGGCGAATGTCCACACCCTGTGCCTGTGGCTCGCGATGTGGCTGCTTGTGGGTCGCACCGACGACGTGCGGTTGCGCTGGATCGGCGCCGGCGCCGCGTTACTCGCGGCGACGACCGAGGTGCAGACGCTGCTGCTCCTCCCGCTCGCACTGCTCGCGGCCAGAAGCACCGCGAGGAGGCCGATCGTGCTGGGGATCGTCGCAGGTGCCACGGTGCAGTCGTTCGCGATGCTTGTGGATCCGCGTCGCTTCAACGGCAATGCGCCCGTCTCCGTGGCCTCGATGCTCGACGGCTATCTGATGAACGGGTCTACGACGATCTGGGTGCCGCAGTCCGCGCTCGGCCACGCGCTCGAGGCAGGCTGGCCGTTGATCGGGATCGCGAGCATTCTCCCTGCCGTCGCGGCGATCGCCTTCGTGTGGCACCGCGGCACCGGCATCCAGCGGGCAGCTGTCGCGGCCGTTCCGCTGGCCGGAATCGCCGTGTGGACGGCGTCGCTCATCGCCAACCCGCAGTCGTTCTACGACTACGCGAGTCTGTCGGGCGCATCCCTCGAACGGATCTGGCTCACTCGGTACGGAATCGTGCCGCAGCTGACGCTCATCTCGGTGATGATCATCGGGCTGTCTCTAGCGGCGCGGATACCGGTGGTTGACGGACGAGGCATCCTCCGTTCCCGGCGGCCGGCCCTGATCCGGGTCGCCACCGTCCTCGTCGCCGGAGTCGTACTCGTCGCGGGCAACCTCACGCCAACGGTGAGCCGGCGCGCGTACGGGCCGCAGTGGGAGCCGCAGACGGTGACGGCCTCGAGGAGCTGCGCCGCGGCACCCGACGACGCGGTGCGCGACCTCGGCGAGACGCTGGGATGGACGGTTCAGCTCACCTGCGATCAGCTCGAGGACGATCCGGGATCGTCGTGAAACACGATGCGACGGATCGGGTCGGCCGCGCCACGGGCGCGAACGGTTCGGACCGCAGACGGTGCGAGTGTTTCAGCCCGGATAAACGGTCGGGAACCCGGCGTCGTCGCCGGTGTGCTCAACGCGGTTCTGATCGTCGACCATGATCACCTTCGGCTGGAACTCGGATGCCTTGGCGAGCTTCATCGAGGCGTACGCCATGATGATGACGCGATCGCCGACGTTGACCAGACGCGCCGCCGCCCCGTTCACGCCGATCACGCCGGAGCCGCGCTCGCCCTCGATCACGTACGTCTCGAAACGCTGGCCGTTGTCGATGTTGACGACGCTGATCTTCTCGCCGACGAGGATCCCGGATGCGTCCAGCAGTGCACGGTCTACGGTGAGCGAACCGACGTAGTGCAGGTCCGCCCTCGTCACCGTCGCACGGTGGATCTTCGAGCGGAGCATGGTGACGCGCATGATCGGGGTCCTTCGAGGCGGTGGGGGTCGGTCGGCAAGTGTAGCCGTACGACCTGGAGAAGGCTGCGGCCGGCGAGGCGCCGGCCGCAGCCCATCCGCGGATCCCTGGTTACGAGGCCAGCGCCGCGGCCACCAACGTGAGGGTGTCGACGGCGTACTGGCTGATGTGCTTCTGCGCCTGGGCACGAAGCTCGTTGGCGAAGGCGGTCAGCTCGTGATCCTGGAGCTTGTCAACGAGGCTGGCGGCGATGCCCTGATTGTCGATGTCGCCCGACTGCGCATACACGCCGACGAGCTTCTGCAGCGTCGAGAACTCATCGCCCTTATCGGCCTGGTATCCGAGTCCGGACGACTGGAGCGTCGAGCCGTCCACCGGCTTCAGGAAGGACACGTCTGGGAGACTTCCGTCCGCCTTCCTTGGTGCCGTCAGCTGGCTCATGTCGAGACTCTGGAAGTCGGCGGCCGTGAGGTTCAGACCGCCGTTCAGCGTCCACGAGTTGTTGGTCTCGTTCGCGGCTGGAGTGTTGTCGTTCAGGGTCAATGGCCCGGTGAACGCGACGTTGTTGTGCAGCACCTCGCGGAATCCGGAGATGTTGTCTGCGCTCGTCGGGCTCACTCGCTCCAGCATGTTGAAGTCCGCTCCATAGCCCGGCTGGTATCCGGTGTTGTTGACCCAGTATGCGGACTGGCCAGGCTGATGGTTCGCGTAGAAGTTGTTCGCACCGTTGTCGGCGGCGAGCGAGTCGATCACGGTGTGCAGCGGGATCGGATCCGGCAGCCCGGTCGTGTTGTAGGCGAATCCACCCACCTTGAACCCGTTCTGGTCGCCGATCCCGTTCTGGTTGCCGTGCTGACCGAAGGACCAGTCGTCGACGTACGAGACGCGGCCGCTCGAGCTGATGCTGTCGTATCCGTCATCGCTGTTGTGCCACGAACGATCGCCGATGAACCACACGTTCTTCGCGTGCGCGCCGAAGCCGTCCGTATTGCCGGCGGCCGTCGAGGTGGGCCCGATGTTGTCGTGGGAGTCGCTGTCGATGACGGCACCCGTGCCATCGATCGTGTAGTAGAAGCCGTTCGCCTCGTTGTCGTGCACGTCCATGTCGACGAAGTTGGCGCCACCGGCGATGCGGAAGGCCTCGGACTGCTTCTGCGCTCCGACCTTCACGCCGGTCACGTCGAATCCGACGAAGTTGACGTCGGTGACGTTCGTCTGGATGTAGAACCCGGCCACGCGCTGGTCCGTCGGCACGTTGCTGAAGTCGAACACCGGACGCGGGTCGCCCGGATACGCCTCGTACGTGATCCCGCTCTTCGAAATCGGATTCACGTAGTGGTAGACGTCCTCGAACGGGTTGTCGGTCTCCGGAACGACGAAGTCGTTGTAGAGCCCGCCGCGGATGTAGACGATGTCGCCGGCCGATGCCGCATCCTGCGCTTTCAGCAGCGTCTTGAACGGCGCATCCTTCGTGCCGGGGTTGCTGTCGCTCCCGTTCGGTGAGATGTAGAAGGCGTGCGACGACGCAGGCCGGGTGTTGTTCAGCACGCTCAGCACCGAAAGAGCGGATTCCGGCGTGTCATCCGCCGGGCTCGTCGTTGCCGCGTGGGCTGCAAGAGGGGTGAGCAGAAGTCCGGCGATACAGGTACCGGCAACTGCAAGACGCTTCGCGCGTTTCACGACCACGTTCTCCTTTGTCTGTGGATTCGTTCGACCTTCGGCGTGCTCGGCATCCGCGGGGCCGGCTGTGGTGCGGTCGGCGCAGCGCATCTGTATCGACCCCGGTTCATCCGGGCACGCCCTCTGCGTCCGGCCACGAGGCGGCCGCACAGGGTCATTCGTTGCTTGATGATTCGTTTCAATCAAGAGCTCTGCGCTCGGACGATCACCTGGGGCGCGCGGCTCGGCGTTGAGTGTTCATGGATTACATGCACTTCGTCGCCTCCTCGCTGAGGTCGATCGCCGATGACAGGAGCGGGTGCGGGGCATCCGAACCCTTGAAAGTGGAACGATTCAAGCAGACGGGAAAGCGCCTTCACAAGGGTTGTCGCAGGATTGCCGCGACGTTGCCTCCGTGACCCGGCATCGGCCGACGTGGGAGCGCGTGCACCAGGAACGCCAAGCGGATCACCATGCGCGCAACGTGGCGCACAACACGAAAGCCCGGTCAGAACATGGTTCTGACCGGGCTTGTCGCAAACGTGGCAGGTGAGGGATTCGAACCCCCGAAGGCTATGCCGGCTGATTTACAGTCAGATCCCTTTGGCCGCTTGGGTAACCTGCCTTGGCGCTCCCGACCACATGTGATCACCTGACCGAAGGCGCTCACTAAGGATACCTACGCACCGGCATCCGGTGAAATCGAGGCATCCGTCAAGCATCCACGCCGTGCCGGCGACGTTGATCACACGGCGGAAAGGTCTCAGACCCTTGGCGGTTCCCCATCGGACGGCGGCTGCGAAGCCGGTGGTTCCGAGGTCGGCGGCTCACCGGCCGGCGGCTCGGTCGAGGACGCTGCCGCGTCTCCGGAAGCTGCGGCAGCCGCATCCGCTGCGTTCAGGTCTGCTGCCTCGTCGAGCACTGTCTCGTCGGATGCGGACGCGTTCGGGTCCGGCTCCGGCAGCGTGCCGCCCGCGTCGGCAACTGCCTCAGCGGCGTTCTCGACCTGACGCTCAGCGCGACGCGAGCGCACGATGCCCGCAACGACAAGGGCGATCACGCCGAGCAGCACGATGATGCCGGCGACGATGAGCCAGGGGGTCACATCCGAGCCGGTGGCGGCGAGTGCGCCGAAGTCGTGAGTCACGCGGCCAGCATAGGGGCAACGGATGCCACCGGGCGCGCGGCGCCCCGGCTGCGACTCTGCGGCCGCCACGAGGCGACGCCATAAACTCGCTTGCAGACAAACCCACTACTCGAGGGAGCGCAGGTCATGGCAGATTCGTCGTTCGACGTCGTCAGCAAGGTCGACAAGATGGAGGCCGACAACGCCGTCAACCAGGCCCGCAAAGAGGTCGACCAGCGGTACGACTTCAAGAACATCGGGGCTTCGGTCGAGTGGAGCGGCGAGAAGATCCTGCTGAAGGCGAACAGCGAGGAGCGGGTGAAGGCCATCCTCGACGTGCTGGAATCGAAGTTCATCAAGCGCGGCATCTCGCTGAAGAGCCTGGATGCCGGCGAGGCGTACGCCAGCGGCAAGGAGTTCCGCCTGGAGGTCGCCCTCAAGCAGGGCATCGACCAGGAAGCGGGCAAGAAGATCAACAAGCTGATCCGCGACGAGGCGCCCAAGTCGGTGAAGAGCCAGATCCAGGGCGACGAGGTGCGCGTCTCCTCGAAGAGCCGCGACGACCTGCAGTCCACGATCGCGCTGCTCAAGAAGGCCGACGTCGACGTCGACCTGCAGTTCGTGAACTTCCGCTGAGCTGATGCCTCTCCCCTCGACCGACACGGTCGTCTTGTATCCCGCAGCGGACGCGGAGTCGTTGCGCGCCGGCGCCGTCGTGCTGCACGTGCAGCCGTACGGCGACGGACGTGAAGTGGTGCTGCTGGATCGCACGCCGGCGCATCCGGTCGACCGGGCATGGCCTGATCAGGGCCCGGATCGCGGCAGCATCCTCGTCGACGAGCGGGAACTGCCCCTGGCCGACGTCATCGTCGCCGCGACGGATGGAACGGGGCTGTTCATCGGCGACGATGTCCCCGTGCGCCGCGGCACCGATGGCTGGGCGTTCGTGGTCGCTCACGTGCTCGAGACGCCCAGCCGCATCGCCGTCGGCGACGAGGTGGTGGTCAGCATCGACGCCCGGCACCGTCGCGCGTTGTCCGTCGGGCACACGCTGTGCCACCTGGCGTCGCTCGCACTGAATGCGGCACTGGCCGACCGGTGGAGCAAGCCGGTGCGCGAGGATGCGCTCGCCCGTCCCGACTTCGACCACGAGGCCATCCAGTCGTCGACGATCGTGCCGAACGGTTCCGTGGACGTGTTCCGGCTCAACAAGTCGTTGCGGCGGAAGGGCTTCGCCACCGACGGCCTCGAGGAGGCGCTGCCGGCTCTGGCCGACATCACGGCCGCCGCACTGGGCACGTGGGTGGCCACCGATGCCGCGGTGCACATCGAGCGGGACGGCGACCGCCTCGGCGACCCGCGGTACTGGCTATGCGAGCTGCCGGAGACATCGGCCCGCATCGCTTGCGGCGGGACGCACGTCGCGCGGCTGGGGGAGCTCGGATCGGTCTCGGTCCAGCTCGGTCTCGACGACGACGCCGGCACGCCGATGCTCACGATGCGCTGCGCGGCGGATCCGGCCTGACAGGGTCGAGCTCTTCGACTCGCTGCGCACCCTTTGAGAGCCGGGGGTAGCTTCGCCGCTCGAGGAGCCGGGTGGTCGTTGCGCTAGGTCGAGGATCTCCTGATCGTGCGCCTCAGCGCAGTGCGTAGCCGAGCCAGTGCGCGAGTGCGGTGTAGGCGTCCTCCCGGACCGATTTCTGCGAGAGCACTACGTCGTGCAACGCTCCGTCGAAGCGGCGAACGGTGACCGCGGACCCGAGTCTCGTCGCCCGCTCCGCAATCTCGTTCACATCGAGCACGACGTCACTGCGCAGCATGCCGTCACTCCACGTCGGCGAGATGGTGGAGCGGGCGGACAGCATCGTGATGACGGGCAGTTCGAGCTGGAGTCCATTCGCGACACGTCCGTGTCCGGCGAGCACCGCCCTCAACCAGGCGGGATGCAGGGCGAAGCCCCGCTCCGGCCGCCAGTCCAGGTTGTAGGTCCACTCTCCCTGTTCCGCGGCGGAGACGGATCGAGCGTAGAAACCGAGGTCGACGACGGGCATGCGCCCCCGTGGCGACACCTTGGCGTGCAGTTCGATGAGCGGCTGGATCATGTCGCGTCCCCATGATCCGGTCTGGAACTCGAGCCATGGGCTGTTGAGCACGAGAGCGGATGCCGCGCCCCGGTGGCGGGCGGCCCAGAGGCTGAGCGTGAGTCCGCCCGTCGAGTGCCCCATGAGCACGAGCTGCCGACGCGAGCGGTCGGAGGGATCCAGTGTGTGGCCCATCACCGCGAGCGCGGCCGCGATGTCCTGGTCGTAGGTCTCGAGGTCGGTGATGTATCCGGGGGTCTGTCCCTCGCGCAGACTGCGGCCGTACCGTCGTAGATCGAGCGCGAAAAATCGGGCGCCTTGTCGCCACCAGAACTCGGCGAGCTCGGTCTGGAAGAAGTAGTCCGACCATCCGTGCACGTAGAGCACGTCCACGCCACGCGCCGGTGCTGCCGGCGCGATCCGTGGTGGTCGGCGATAGCGCACGACGGTGGCGACGAGCTCGCGATGGCTCACACCGCCGGCCTCTGCTCCGAGCGGCAGCGTGCGCTGCTCGAACGGGCGGCCGAGCACATCCGGCACCCACTCCCCCATGGGCTCAGCCTATGCGGCGGCCCGGAACTGCTCCTCGCGGACCACGGTGCTGCCGGGCGGGCAGGCCGTTGCTAGTCCTGCGGGGTGTTGGACGCGCGCACCATCTCGTCGCGCGGCACCACCTTGATACGCGCGCGGCCTTGCTCTGCTCCGAGTGCCTGCTCGAACGTGTCCAGGTTGTGCCATCCGTCGAGGTTGGTGTACTCGACGCCGCGCGACTTCAGGAGGTCGATGACCGACTGCTCCGACGGGTCGGCGGGCGTCCACCAGTTGCCCAGATCGTTGATGAGATGGGAGACGGTCTCCATCGCATCCGACTTGGTGTGGCCGATGAGACCGACAGGGCCGCGCTTGATCCATCCGGTCGCGTAGACGCCGTAGAACTGCGTGTTGTCCTTGGCGTGCAGCACCTGGCCTTCGTGGTTCGGGATGACGCCGTGGCGTTTGTCGAAGGGGACGCCATCCAGCGGCGATCCGAAGTAGCCGACCGCGCGGTACGCGGCTTGCACCGGGACCTCCCGGATCTCGCCCGTGCCGACCACACCGCCCTGACCGTCCGGCGCCGTGCGCTCGTACCGGATCGCGGACACCCGGCCCTCGTCGTCGCCCACGAACTCAACCGGGCGGGCGTAGAAGTGCAGGTGGAGGCGACGGGATGCCTGCCCCACCTCGCGCTGCCGCCACTGCTGCAGCACACGGTCGATGACCAGCACCTGCTTGTTGCCCGCGATCACCTCGCGCGCGTGGTCGTCGTAGTGGAAGTCCTCGTCGTACAGGATCATGTCCACATCGCGCAGCTCGCCCAGCTCCCGCAGCTCCAGCGGCGTGAACTTCACCGAGGTCGGTCCGCGGCGGCCGAAGACGTGCACATCCGTGACAGGCGACTCCTTGAGCCCGTCGTAGACGTTGGCAGGGATCTCGGTGGGGAGCAGGTCGTCCGCGTGCTTCGCGAGAACGCGCGCGACATCCAGCGCCACGTTGCCATTGCCGATGACCGCCACGGATTCCGCGTCCAGCGGCCACGTGCGCGGGAAGTCTGGGTGACCGTCGTACCAGCTGACGAAATCGGCGGCGCCGTACGACGAGTCGAGGTCGATGCCGGGAACGTCGAGGTCGGCGTCACGGATGGCTCCGGTGGCGAAGATGACGGCGTTGTAGTGGTGCTTGAGGTCGTCGAGCGTGATGTCGGTGCCGAAGCGCACGTTGCCGAAGATGCGGATGTCGCCCCGGTCGAGCACCTCGCGCAGCGCGGTGATGATGCCCTTGATGCGCGGGTGGTCGGGTGCGACGCCGTAGCGCACGAGGCCGTAGGGCGCGGGCAACTGGTCGAACAGGTCGATCGACACGTCGAACTCGCGCTCCGCCTTGAGCAGGATGTCGGCCGCGTAGATGCCGGCTGGGCCGGCTCCCACGATGGCCAGGCGGAGTTTGGTCATGACGGTATCCCCTTCGTCGTACTCGTGGTCGCTGTGCTGAGGCGATGCATCGTCCCGGCGCACCGAGCGCCCGTGCAGTGCGCTGCTGTAGTGCATGACGGCATCCGTTCAGCTCTGGGCGCGGGTCAGCTGGATCGCTCCACGATGGTATCCGCGAATCTGGTCAACGCACTTTTGACCGACCCTTGAGGTAACGGAGCGATCGCCTCGACCGCCTCGCGGGCCCAGCGGTGCGCCTCCTCGAGGGTCTCCTGCGTCACCGGATGCTCCCGGAGAGCGGCGACGGCAGCGCTGACATCCTTGTCATCCGGCGCTCCGAGCACCTCGGTCTCGAGCCTGTCGAGCAACGCGGTCGCGTCGGCGTCTCCCTCGGATGCCCGCTTCCGCAGCTTGAGCAGTGGAAGGGTGGCCACGCCGGCGCGCAGATCCGTTCCCGCTGTCTTGCCGGTCTCGGCATCCTTGCCGGAGAGGTCGATCACATCGTCGACGAGCTGGAATCCGACGCCCACCTTCTCGCCGAACGCCATGACGGGGGCGATGTACTCCGCAGGGGCGCCCGAGAACATCACGCCCATCTGGGCGGCAGCCGCGATGAGCGATCCGGTCTTGTCGGCGAGCACACCGATGTAGTGCGCGATCGGATCGTCGTCGTCGTTCGGACCGATCGTCTCGTGCAGCTGGCCGAGGCAGAGGCGTTCGAAGGTGTCGGCCTGAATGCGGATGGCGCCCTCGCCGAGGCTCGCGACGAGCTGGCTGGCGCGGGCGAAGAGCAGGTCTCCGGTGAGCACAGCGACGGAGTTGCCCCACACGTGCTGCGCGCTCGGCACCCCGCGTCTGGTCTGCGCGTCGTCCATCACGTCGTCGTGGTACAGCGACGCGAGGTGCGTGATCTCCACGGCCTGCGCAGCGGTGATCACCTCGGGCGTCGCCCCTTCGCCGAGCTGGGCGGTGAGCAGCGTGAGCATGGGTCGCACGCGCTTGCCGCCTGCGTTCAGGAGGTAGCGGGCCGTGACATCCGCGAGCTGGTCGGCGTACTTCACCTGCTCACGCAGGCCGTCTTCGACGAGTTCCAGGCCGGCGTCGATGCGGGTGGCCATCCGCCTGTCCTTGGTGGACGCGAAGAGTCGTTCCGTGAAGCCCACCTGGCTCGACAGCGTGGTACCGCGTCGCACGAGAGGCAGCGATGGCACTACTGGTCACCCTTCGGTTCGGCTTCCGACGTGCGCACGCTCGACGGCTCGGCGCCCGCGGCGACGCGGGTCGGCTCCGGCACGAAGCCGCGGTGCAACGCCACGATCCCTGCCGTGAGGTTGCGGTACGCGACGCGTTCGAATCCGGCGTGCCTGATCATGTGCGCCAGGGTCTGCTGGTCCGGCCAGTCGCGGATCGACTCCATCAGGTAGGCGTAGGCGACCGGGTTCGACGAGGCGAGCCGGGCGAACACCGGCATTCCGTAACGCAGGTAGGCGTAGTAGGCGGAGCGGATGACGGATGCCGGCGGCCGCGAGAACTCGCAGACCACGACCCTGCCGCCCGGCTTGGTGACACGGAAGAACTCGGCGAGCGCGGCATCCGGATCGACGATGTTGCGCAGCCCGAACGAGATGGTCACGGCGTCGAAGCTGTCGTCGTCGAAAGGCAGCTCCATGGCATCGGCCTGCACGAACTCGATGTTCGGGTTGCCTGCCTGCCGATGCTTGCCGACGGCGATCATGCCCGGAGAGAAGTCGGCGGCGACCACTCGCGCGCCGGAACGAGCGAGTGAGGCACTCGATGTTCCCGTCCCAGCGGCGACATCGAGGATGAGTTGCCCTGGCCGCGGGTCGACAGCACGTGTCGTCGCGATGCGCCACAGCGTCGCATTGCCGGCGGACAGCACCGTGTTGGTCCGGTCGTAGGCGACCGAGACCTCATCGAACATCGCGGCGACGTCCGACGGCTCCTTGCTCAGGTCGGCCCTTCTCACTCGCTCAAGCTTACGGGCGATTGAGGGGAGCGACGCGCGAGCTCGCTCGCGGGGCCGACCCGATCGAGCCGGTGAGCGGCGGAGCCGCGATACGTGGCGCGCTGGAGCCGCGATACGGAGTCTCACCAACGGTTGTGCACGTCCTCCGCCCAGCCGAGGAGGCCGTCGATGGACTGCTTGCCGCCGTCGTCCCTGGCGATCCAGCCGGTGTAGTGGCCGAAGCACTGGTGCGTGTTCGAGGCGATGAGACCGAGCTGCGTCGCCGATTGCTTGAGATGGAACGGGGTGAATGCAGCATCCACCCGTTCCCCACGGATGCGCCACGGCCGCATCCAGTCGTCCGTCGAGTACTCCCAGACCAGTTCCTCACTGAGCTTGTGCACGCGCCCGTCGACGGTGATCGCGTTCTCGGTCGATCCCGTGCCGTCCGTCCACTTCGCGCCGAGCTGCACGCCGATCCGTCGGCGTTCGGATCCCCCTCCCACGTACCCTGATGCCGCGCCCCAGTTCCATGCGACGCTGTACGGCCAGCGTCCGCGACCGTGATCCAGCACTGCCCAGGACTCGCCTGCCGGCACCGCATGGTCGACGCCGTCGACGGTGATCGTGCCGATCGCGGGACGGTCGACGTCCTTCACGGTGTACTGGAACAGTCGCTTGCTCCACGGCACGACGACGGCCATGGCCTCGTGATCCGCCAGCGTGCGGCCGTCCGGTCGAGTGGCGACCACATCGATGGACACCCGAGGAGCGGATGCCGTCAGTCGCGTTCCGCCTTCCACTTCGCGGATGTCGATCACCAGGTCGCCGCCGCGCACCTTCGCCACGGCACGGGCGGGGCCGAGGCCGAGGGTTCCGGGAAGCTCGGCTCGCCGTGCGAACGGCACGACGGCGTTGATCGGGATCGACTCTCCGGTCGTGCGATCGAAGACCCACAATTCGTGCACACCTGCGTAGTCGATGGCCGACACGGTGAGGGCGACCAGGTGCGTCGGCGTCGTGATCCCCCAATACTCCCAGCGCTTGTTGCGGCCCCAAGCGTAAGCGCCGCGTCCGATGCGATCGGTGTTCAGGAGGGGAATGCGGGACCAGCCGACGGCATCCGGATTCAGGCGACCGTTCGCGAGACAGAGGTCGGTCGCTGCAGTCAGCTCCCGCTCCGGCACGGACGTCGAGCGAACGGATTCGGGTGGCACAGGACTCTCCTTCGAGTCGCGGTTCGGGTGTGCACACCTTACCCGTGGCGCCGCGCACGGCCCGGGGACCTCCTGTGCGGTGAGCCGACGCCCAGTGTGCGGTAAGGCCGTGCCCAGGGCACGGTCGTACGCTTGAGACGTGACCGTAACCGCGACCCGAGTACAGGCGTTGACGGTCGAGACCACCCCCCTCGACGACGTCCGACACATCCTCCCCTTCACCGATGCGCACACCCCTCTTGTGTGGCTGCGCAAGGGAGAAGGCATCGCAGGCGTCGGTGAGGCGCTGCGGCTCGAGTTCCGCGGGCCGGGACGCATCGCGCAGGCATCCGCAGCATGGAAGCAGCTCGCAGCCGCGTCGACCGTCTCCGATCCGGTACGGATGCCGGGCACCGGCCTCGTCGCATTCGGCACGTTCGCGTTCGACGACGAGAGCGCAGCCACCAGCGTGCTGATCGTGCCGGATGTCGTGATCGGACGCCGGGCCGGACGTTCCTGGATCACCCGCATTAGACCCTCTGACTCGCACGTGCTGCCCGGCGTGCCGCATCCGGAGCCGTTCGGCGCCGAATACCGGCTCACGATGCTGCCGGGTGCGTTGACCCGCGAGGCGTACAAGCGTGCGGTCGCCGTGGCCGTCGAGCGCATTCGGAGCGACGACCTCGAGAAGGTCGTTCTGGCGCGCGACCTGCGTGCTCACCTGCCCGTCGAATCCGACGTGCGTCGCGCGCTCGTCGAACTCGCTCTCGGATATCCGGAGTGCTGGACCTATGCCGTCGACGGCATGCTCGGATCGAGCCCCGAGACGCTTGTACGCGTGCACAACGGAACCCTGGATGCTCGCGTGCTTGCCGGCACCAGCGAACGTGGAAGGGACGCGGCATCCGATCGCGAATCCGCGGACGGACTGCTCGCCAGCAGCAAGGATCTGGAAGAGCACGCCGTCGCCGTGCGCAGCGTGCTTTCCGCGCTGACGCCGCACACCTCGGCCCTCGAGTCGAGCCAGAGCCCCTTCACGCTCAAGCTCCCGAACCTCTGGCACCTCGCAACGGATGTGTCTGGCACGCTCGGCGACGGATCCGGATCCCTCGACCTCGTCGCAGCCCTTCATCCGACGGCCGCCGTTGCCGGAACACCGACGGATGCCGCCCTGCAGCTCATCCGCGAGCTCGAGCCCTTCGACCGCGAGCGCTACGCCGGCCCTGTCGGCTGGATCGGAGCTGACGGCGACGGCGAGTGGGCGATCGCGCTTCGAGGTGCCCAGGTGAAGGCATCCGGAGACATCACCGCGTACGCCGGATGCGGAATCATGGGCGACTCCGTTCCCGAGCGGGAGCTGGCGGAGACGAAGATGAAGTTCCGGCCTATCACCGAAGCGTTCGGATAGGCGACGGTTCGACGCCCGCCGACTCGATCGGTTTGACGAGTCCCGGGCTTCTAGGGGACGACGATGTTGAACGCCGGATCGCCCTGCGTGAGCACGGACGTGAGCGCGGTGAGCACACGGGCATCGCCTGAGATCGTGACCCCGGGGCTCTGCTGGTCGCCACCGACGAGCGCGAGCAGCCTCGGCTTGGTCAGTTCGAGTGTGACTCCCGCCGTCGATGGATCTGCCGCTGTCTCGAGGTAGACGAGGACGCCGTTGTGCAGGGTCACCCGGAAGTTTCGCGACTCGTCGGTGAGTGTGATGTCGAGGACGAGATCGAGATCCCATGCCGTCGGGCCGTGCACCGAGATGGCGATCGAGTCGAGCAGCTGCTCCGGAGTGAGCTGCGCCAGGATCTCCGGCGGGTTCGTCCGGGTCGGCGTGCCGAAGTTCCCTTCACGCAGTTCAGTCGCGCCCGACAGGAAGAAGTTGCGCCACGTGCCGTTCTCCGCGCCGTAGGCAAGCTGTTCCAGGGTGTCCGCGTACAGCGTCCGTGCAGCAGAGTTCTCCGTGTCGGCGAACACGGCGTGGTCGAGCAGCGTCGCCGCCCAGCGGAAGTCGCCTGAGTCGTACGCCGCCTGCGCGAGCTCGACGACGCGATCCACGCCGCCGATCGCAGCAACGTACCGTTCCGCCAGCGCCTTCGGCGGGTGCGGCCAGAGCCTGGCGGGGTTGCCGTCGAACCATCCCATGTATCGCTGGTAGATGGCCTTCACGTTGTGGCTCACACTGCCGTAGTATCCACGCGCGTGCCAGGCGTTCTCGAGTGCGGGCGGCAGCGTGATCTCCTCGGCGATCTCGGCTCCGGTCATGCCCTGGTTGAGCATCCGCAGCGTCTGGTCGTGCAGGTAGGCGTAGAGATCGCGCTGCAGCCCGAGGAACTCACGGATCTCCGCGTTGCCCCAGGTCGGCCAGTGGTGCGAAGTGAACACCACGTCGGTGCTGTCTCCAAACCGTGCGATGGCTTCCGTGAGGTACCTCGACCACACGCGCGGGTCGCGCACGAGTGCACCACGGAGGGTGAGCAGGTTGTGCAGCGTGTGCGTGGCGTTCTCCGCCATGCACAGTGCCCGGTACTTCGGGAACAGGAAATGCATCTCCGCCGGCGCCTCGGTACCTGGCGCCATCTGGAACTCGATCTCGAGCCCGTCGACGGTGTGCTTCTCACCGGTCTTCGAGACCTCGATGGTCGGTGGCACGATGCCGGCGTGACCGGTCGAGGTCGTCTGCCCGAGTCCCGCGCCGACGGCTCCCCTCGGACCACGATCCAGCGCTGCACCGTACATGTAGCCGGCGCGACGTCCCATCGCCGTGCCCGCGTAGACGTTCTCTGCCACGGCCTCGGCGACCGTGTGCTCCGGCGCGATCACCTGAACGGAGCCGGACGCGAGCTCGTCCTTGGTGATGATTCCGAGCACACCGCCAAAATGGTCGATGTGGCTGTGCGTGAAGATGACGGCCCTCACAGGGCGGTCTCCGCGGTGCTCTCGATAGAGAGCCAGCGCAGCGGCCGCCGTCTCCTTCGAGATCAGTGGATCGATGACGATCACCCCGTTGTCCGTCTCGACGAAGCTCACGTTCGAGAGGTCCAGTCCACGCACCTGATAGATGCCAGGGACAACCTCGAACAGGCCGTGCTTCGCGACCAGCGACGACTGCCGCCACAGACTCGGATTCACCGTCTCGGGACCGTCACCCTGCAGGAAGTCGTAGCTGTCGGCATCCCACACGACCGTGCCGTCGTCGTCCTTCACAACAGCCGGGCTCAGCGTGCCGAGGAAGCCACGGTTGACGGCCTCGAAATCCCTGGTGTCCGCGAAGGGCAGCGCGTCGCGCAAAGATGCCTGCTGCCTGCGGATCGCTTCTGTCGTGTCGTTCTGTTGCATGGTTCCTGCCTCCTATGGCGCCGCCGATGATCGCGTGATCCAGCCGAGCGGGTAGCCGGACCGCACGCGAGAGCGTTCATCCAGCTTCACGCTCAACGCCATGGCTCGCCGGGCCGCGGCGAGCCTTTCACCCTGCGCGGAGGATGTGGCGCACGGGTGACGGGCGAGATCCGCCATTGCTCGAGCTGGTATCGACAACCCGAACAGGCGGCCGGGTTCGATGACGCTAAGCGGCGGCTGGTTTCGACGAGCTCGAGCAGCGGTTGGGTCAGCGGACGGTGAGACTCCGCAGCCGCTCCCGCTGCGCGTCCACATCGAAGCGCGGGGGTGGCCAGCCCAGCTCCATGTCCTGCAGCGCCTCGATGAGCAGCTGCTGAACGGCCAGCCGTGCGTACCACTTGTGGTCCGCTGGAACCACGTGCCAGGGGGCGTAGTCGGTCGACGTTCGGGTGATCGCGATCTGATACGCCTGCCGGTACTCCGGCCAGAGCTCCCGCTCGTCGAGGTCGGCGGGATTGAACTTCCAGTACTTGTCCGGCCGGTCCAGCCGGTGCAGCAACCGGCGCTCCTGCTCATCGAATCCGACGTGCAGCATCACCTTGACGATCCGTGTGCCGCCATCGACGAGCTCACGTTCGAACTCGTCGATGGCGGCGTAGCGACGTTCGATCTCTTCGGGCGATGCGAGGGCGCGCACGCGTCCGATGAGCACGTCCTCATAGTGCGAACGATCGAAGACGCCGATGATCCCGGGGCGGGGAACGTGCGGACGCACTCGCCACAGGAAGTCGTGCGCCAGCTCCTCACGCGTGGGCTTCTTGAACGCGGTGTAGTGCACGCCTTGCGGATTCACGGCGCCGACCACGTGTCCGACGATGCCGCCCTTGCCCGCCGTGTCCATGCCCTGCAGCACCAACAGCACGGCACGGTCGTCGCCATCGATGCCCGCCGCGTACAGCCGCTCCTGAAGTTCGGCGAGCTCCGCGGAAGCCCCGCGCAGCGCCCGCTTGCCCGACTTGCGGGATCCGTCGAAGCCGGGGCGCGCATCCGACGGCAAGGCCGACAGGTCGAAACGGGGTCGGGCGACGAGCCGGACACCTGGATCCACGATCCAGTGACGGGAGTTCAAGTCTTCGTTCGCCACGATCCTCCTCTGCGCGCCCTAGCACTCCACCCTTGTCACCTGGGCAGCGGCACTTCGAGGATGCTCGTTCCCGCCGGCGGTGCAGACAGCGCCTGGTCCAGTTCGCCGCGCGTCCCCGCCCGGCGGTAGCTCCAACCATAGGCCTCGGCGAGCGCCTCGAGCTCGACGTGCTGCGGTGTCGTGAGCACACGGCGGAGAGCCGAGGGCGGCGCTGTCCTCGCGACCTCAAGCGAGTCGAAAATGGTTCCGCCGCCGTCGTTGCCGACCACGACTTGCACGGTCGGTCGCCGCTCGCCCTCGCCGAAGAGCAGCGAGCCCACGTCGTGCAGCAGAGCAAGGTCGCCGAGTAGCACACGCATCGTTCCCGACGGCGCCTCCGACTCGGCGGGCTGGGCGGCCAGCGCGATCCCGATCGCTGTGCCGATCGTGCCGTCGATGCCCGCGAGCCCGCGGTTGGAGTGCACGCGGATCTTCTTGCCGGGCACGACGGAGTCGAGGTCGCGGATCAGGCGGGACGCGCCCAGCACGAGCCGGTCGTGCGGCCAGGTGAAGCGCCAGAGCGCCTCGGCGAGCATGCGCCGCGTGATGGGAGCGCGCACGGCGGCGAACTCCGTCTTCGCGAACGCGAGTCGCTGCTCGGGCGAGTGCGACCGACCAGCCTCGACATCGGGCGCGACGTGGTCAGCGGATGCCCGCGCATCCTCATCGAGGAGTGCTCGGCTCCCGAAGACCCAGCGTCCGACCCACGCCCTGGCGTCTCTGTCGAGCGGGTCGACATGCGCCGCATCGACGGATCCCACGATCCGAGCGGATCGCGCAGGGTCGTATACGTCGTCACCGATCGGCGCGACGACGACGACCTCGACATCCGGCCGTTTCAGCAGCGCCGGGACCTCGCGGCTGAGCGTCGGATGCCCGAACACGACGGCGCGCTGGATTGCATCGCCGAAGTCTTCCTCGTGCAGGAGGTCGCGGTAGCGCACGACGAGATTGGGCCCGAATCGGGCGCCGCTCGACGCCTCGGCCAGCAGCGGCCAACCGCCGTCGCGCGCAAGCTGCTCCGCCTCGGGTCCTGCCGCATTACCAGCGATCACGACGGTGCGAACGCCGGGTGACAGCGAGAGATGCCGGCGGTCCAATGGGACGGACGACGCCCCGTCCGACCGCGTCTCAGCAACGCCGGCGAGCCCGGGCTGCGCCGTGCCCGGCTCCGTGGGGCCGGGTCGCCCTTCGACGTGCCTCGCCGGCTCTGGCGGCTCGGTGGATGCATGGCCGAACACGCCGGAGAGGTCGGGCACCGCGACGGACAGGGGTTCACGGAAGGCGAGGTTGAGGTGCACAGGGCCGGACTCGTCGACGGCAGCGGACCACGCCTGCGCGGCGAGGCCGGCGTAGGCATCCGCTTCGCCCTCGGCACCGGTCGGTGCGTCGACGTCGAGCGCTCTGCGCACCGCACCTCCGTACATGCCGGCCTGGACGGTGGTCTGGTTGGAGCGGATGCCGCGCAGCTCGCTCGGCCGGTCCGCCGTGAGCACGAGCATGGGCAGGTTGGAATGGTGTGCTTCGAGCACGGCGGGGAGCAGGTTCGCCGTCGCCGTGCCGCTCGTCGTCACGATGGCCGCTGGGCGACCGGATTCCGCCGCGAGCCCGAGCGCGAGGAAGCCGGCGACGCGCTCATCCAGGCGCACGTGGAGTTCGATCGCGCCGATCCGTTCGAGTTCGGCGGCGACGAGAGCCAGAGCCTGGGATCGGGATCCGGGAGCCAGCACGACGTGTCGAAGACCGGCATCGACGAGACGAGTGAGCAGAGAGACGGCGGCGTCGGTCGCGGGATTGCCGGTCTGGATGGGTACCGCGCGCTGCTGGGCGGGCTCAGGCATCCCGGCGGCCGTCGGAGTCGCCTGGGCGCTTCTTCGTGTCGTCGAGGTCGGCGAGCTCCTGCTCGAGCCGACGGATGCGCTCCTGGTCGCGCCTGTCGCGTTCCAGGTTGCGCAGGAAGTCGGGATCGTCGTCGGGGGCGACGATCCGGCGACCGGATGCGGTGCCCCTGCGAGGCCGTCCGATGGCGAACCACAGGATGCCGCCGATCAACGGGAACACGATGACGATCGGGATCCACGCCGCCTTCGGCAGTCCGCGCACGCGCTCGCGCTCCGCCAGCGCGCAATCCACGATCGAGAAGATGTAGAAGAGCGCGGCGATGACTCCGACGATGAGCCACACGCGAATCATGTGGCCATATTAACCCGGCTGCACCGGGTGGGTTCCTGTGAGGTGCCGCCGAGACCTCCGTGCAAAGGGTGTCGGCGCCCGCCCGCCCGCGTCGCACGGGCACTTTCTCGCTCGCGAGATCGACGAGACTGCGTGATCCTCACAGCGCCCTCACCGCGTCAGCGTCCCTACACTTGAACGGTGAAACGCATTCCGGCTTGGCTCACCTACACCGTGTTGCGGCTGCTCTTCATCGCCGTTCCGCTGGTGGTGCTGCTGATCGTGCTGCCGTCGGATCTGTGGATCGTCTCGGCCGTGGCATCCGTCGTCATCGGGTTCTGCCTGTCGTACCTGTTCCTGCGCGGACCGCGCCAGGGCGTCGCCGATCAGCTGGCCGCAGCGCGCAGGCGGGAGCGCACCGAGGCGAAGCCGACTGTCGACGACGAGGTCGAGGACGCGGCTGTCGACGCCGCCGACCACACCCGCAAGACGAACTAGCCTGCCGCTTCCGTCGCCCCGTTGGCGCGACGAGGCACCACGTCGCCAACGCTCCACGCTCTACGAGGCGGCGGGTGCGCCACCGAAGGCGACCGCCTTACCGGCTGACCGCGGCGCGCCGGGCGGGCGCGCTGGAGCTGGGCATGGAGGCCATTTCCGGACTCCATCGCGACGCTGGCGCTGGCGGCCGTCTCGGCCGTCAGGTGCGCGCAATCATCACAGCGGGGAGAGAGCCAGGGCCATCCCGAAGAACGCGGCGTAGAGAAGTGCGCTGATCGAGGTGAGCTGCAGCGCGATGATCAGCTCCCGAGGCGTGCGAGCGAAGATCGTGATGATGATCGCCGGCAGGGCGGCGATGAGCGTGAAGAATCCGAGCCAGCCGAGCGTGTAGAGCAGGCTGACGAGGGCGAGGATCAGGAACGGCACGAGCACGAAGATCGTGTAGAGCACTCGCGCCCACGTGCGTCCCACGAGAACAGCGAGCGTGCGCTTGCCGGCCTGCCGGTCCGCGTCGATGTCGCGGATGTTGTTGACCATCAGCACGGCGCAGGCGAACAGGCCGACGCCGACAGCCCCGAACCAGGCCACCTGCGACACGTCCAGAACCTGCACGAACATGGTGCCGGCCGTCGCGACCAGACCGAAGAACACGAAGACGAACACTTCGCCGAGTCCGTAGTACCCGTACGGATGCTTGCCTCCGGTGTAGAACCACGCCGCGGCGATCGCGACGGCGCCCACGATGAGCAGCCACCACTGCTGCGAGGCGACGACGAGCAGGATCCCCGCCACCGCGCCGAGGCCGAAGAAGATGAGTGCCATCGCCAGCACACGGTGCGGTTTCGCCTTGCCGGATCCGGTGAGGCGGCTCGGGCCGACACGGTAGGCATCCGTTCCCCGGATCCCGTCCGAGTAGTCGTTCGCGTAGTTCACGCCGATCTGCAGGCACAGCGCGACGACGAGGCAGAGCAGTGCGCGGATCCAGTGGAACACCTCGGGACTGGTCGCGGTGACCGCGGCTCCTGTCCCCGCCAGGACCGGCGCGATCGCGAGCGGAAGCGTCCGCAGACGCGCGCCGCCCACCCAATCGCGGAAGGTCGCGGGGGCGACTGCCCCGCGTCGACCAGCCGGATGCCCGCCCTTGCGCTTGGACTTGGGCGTCTGTCGATTGCGCGCGCTGCTACTCACAAGGCGGAATGATATCGATCACGGTTATGGCCGTCACGCCCGTGGCCCGTCTCGCACGGGACGCACGCGTCTTCGACTGCGTGACGCACGCACGGTCAGCCTCCGGAGAGTGCCGTGAGCGCGACGCGATCGGGCTTGCCGGAGGCGAGCAGGGGCATCCGCTCGATCGTGACCACCCTCTCCGGTGCCGCCGCATGCCCGAGCTCCGCCTGCACCGATGAGCGCAAGTCCGGAAGCGGAAGCGCAGGCTCGCCGGCGACCACGACGACGGGCACCTGTCCCCATTCCGCGCTCGTCGCGGCGACGACGACGGCTTCCGCGAATCCCGGATGCGCACGAACGACGCGTTCGACGGCATCGAGCGACACCTTCTCCCCGCCGGAGATGATCACGTTGTCGGCGCGACCCGTCACGGACAGACGTCCGCCGGGGTCGACGGATCCGAGGTCGCCGGTGCGGTACCAGCGCACGCCGTCCGCGGTGTGGAAGGCGGCATCCGTGCGCTCGCGATCGAGGGTGCCGTCGACATCCAGGTAGCCCTCGGCGAGCACGGGTCCGGAGAGCTCGATGCGGCCGTCGACCTCACGCGCGGCCACCGTGCCGATCGGGACGCCGTCGTATACGCATCCGCCGCCGGTCTCGCTGGAGCCGTAGGTGCGCACGATCCGCAGACCGGATTCCAGTGCGCGCTCGCGAAGCGCCGGCTGCAGCGCCTGGCCGCCGATGAGGAGGGCGTCGAAGCGACGCAGAGTCGTGAACATGCTGTGGTCGCCGCGGGAGGCGGCATCCGTCGCGGCGTCGAGAAGACGTGCCAGTTGAACGGGAACCAGGGAGGTGAAGCGGTGGTCTGCGTCGAGAGCGGACGCCGCCGCGCAGAACGCGACGGGATCGAAGTGGCCAGGCGGCAGGATGATCGGCTCGGTGCCCGCGGCGATCGACCGAACCAGCACGTTCGCGCCGGCGATGTAGTGCGCAGGCAGGGCGAGCAGCCAGCGGGCGGTGCCCGGCTGCTGCCCGCCGATGGCGCCCGCGGATGCTGCTGCGCTCGCGAGCAGCGCGTCCGCGGACAGTGCGACGCGCTTCGGCGCCCCCGTGGAACCGGACGTCTCGACGACGAGCGCGACGTTGCGCGGCACGGATGCCGGGGCGCCGGTGGTGCCTTCGCCGGCAGAAGCACCATCGGTTGGGAAAACTGAGGCTCTACCATCCGCGTGCTGCCGAGGCAGCACGGCCGGGCCGTCGCCGCTCAGCGCATCGCGGAGCGCCAAGTACACCGCGTGCGCGTCGTCGGCATCGATCACGGAGAGGGCACGGGTCACGCTTCAACGGTAGTCCGGCTGTCGCTCGGCTCGCGCCGCGCCTGAGCCCGACGCCACCCCGGCACCGTCTGTGCCTGACGCCACTCCGGCACCGTCTGTGCCGAGAACAGCAGGTGTCGTCGGAAACAGCGGGAATCCTGCTGTTTCCGACGCGAGAGCGCGATCACTGCTGTTGCGAGGACGGCCTGGGGCCGTCGGCACGGTCCGGCTTCAGAACGGACCGGGAAAGAGCGCCCGGTCAGTACCGCGAGGGAAACGGCGCCCCGGTCAGTACTGCGAGGGAAGCAGCGCGGGTCAGTACTGCCAGGGAAACGGCGCCCAGTCGGGGTCGCGCTTCTGAAGGAAGGCGTCCCGGCCCTCGACTGCCTCGTCAGTGCCGTACGCCAGCCGGGTCGCCTCGCCAGCGAACACCTGCTGCCCGACCATGCCGTCGTCGACGGCATTGAACGCGAACTTGAGCATGCGGATGGCCGTCGGCGACTTGCCGAGGATGGTCCTGGCCCAGGCCAGCGCCGTGGACTCCAGCTCGTCGTGCGGCACGACGGCGTTGACCGCGCCCATCTCGTACGCCCGCTGCGCCGAGTACTCCTGCGCGAGGAAGAACACCTCGCGTGCGAACTTCTGCCCGATCTGCCGCGCGAAGTAGGCGCTGCCGTAACCGGCGTCGAAGGACCCGACGTCGGCATCCGTCTGCTTGAACTTGCCGTGCTCGGCGCTCGCGATCGTGAGGTCGCAGACCACGTGCAGCGAGTGGCCGCCACCCGCCGCCCAGCCCGGAACGACGGCGATGACGACCTTCGGCATGAACCGGATGAGCCGCTGCACTTCGAGGATGTGCAGGCGTCCGACCGCCGCATGACTTCCTGGCCGATCGGCCGTGCCGCCTGCACCGTCCACGATCGCGGTCTCCGAATCGGAGTACTTGTAGCCGTCACGGCCGCGGATGCGCTGGTCGCCTCCCGAGCAGAACGCCCACCCTCCGTCCTTCGGGCTCGGCCCGTTGCCCGTGAGCAGCACGACCCCGATCTGCGGATTCTGCCTCGCGTCGTCCAGCGCCGTGTACAGCTCGTCCACGGTGTGCGGACGGAACGCGTTGCGCACCTCGGGACGGTTGAAGGCGATGCGCGCGATGCGCCCGTCGTTGGACAGGTGGTACGTGACGTCGGTGAACGCGGATCCGACGGGCGCCTGCACCCATTCGTCCGCATCGAAGAGGTCGGAAACCTGCTGGGTCATGGGTTCAAGCCTAGAAGGGCTACGCCCCCAGCCACTCCCTCGCCGCCACGACCAGTGCCTGCACCCCGACCTCGAGCGTCGGATGCATCAGCGGGGCGAAGAACGGCGAGTGGTTCGACGGGATCTCGGCATCCGTCGTGCCATTGGCGAGCGCCTTCGTGAACAGCTGCGGATCCAGGCCGCCGAGCAGCCAGTAGACGATGGGCGCGCCTGCGGCCGTCGCCAGCGCGCCGACATCCTCGCTGCCGGTGACCGGCCCTGGAGCGATGACGCGCTCGGAGCCGAATGCCGCGCGGAACGCCCCGAGAACGCGCTCCGTCGCCGCCTCGTCGTTGTCCACGACGGGGAACGAGTCGAACGTCTCGATGTCGGGGTCCCTCCGGGCCCCGGACGCGGCGGCTTCGGCGCTCGCAATGCGCGTGATCGCCGAGATCACGCGGTCGCGCACGTCACTGTCGTACGTGCGGATGTTGATACCGAGCGTCGCATGCGGCGGGATGATGGTCGATTTCGTGCCTGCCCTCATGGTGCCGACCGTCACGACCGCCGTCTCGCCGCCCGCCACCTCGCGCGACACGATCGTCTGCAGCCGCATCACGGTGGCCGCCGCCATGACCACCGGATCCACCGTCGCCTCCGGCCGCGACCCGTGGCCGCCTTCTCCGTGCAGCGTGATCCTCACGTCGTCCGTCGCCGCGAAAGCGGGGCCGGCGTGCACGCCGACGACGCCGGCCGGCGCGGGAGCGACGTGCTGGCCGAGCACGATGTCGGGCTTCGGCACGCGATCGTAGAGACCATCCGCGATCATTTCGTTCGCACCCGTGCCGAACTCCTCCGCCGGCTGGAAAACGAAGACGACGGTGCCGCTCCACTCGGAACGCGAGCCGGCGAGCGCCTCCGCGGCGCCGAGCAGACAGGTGACGTGCACGTCGTGCCCGCACGCGTGCATCACCGGCACGTCGTGTCCGTCGCCGTCGGTTCCGCGTTCGGCGCTCGCGTACGGCAGCCCGGTCTCCTCGGCGACCGGCAGGGCATCCATGTCGGCGCGAAGCAGTACGACAGGACCGTCGCCGTTGACGAGCACGCCGGCGACACCGGTGCGCCCGATGCCCTCGATCGCGTCGATGCCGAGCGAGCGCAGGCCGTTGGCGACGATCTTCGCCGTTCGGTGCTCCTGATACGACAGCTCAGGATGCCTGTGCAGATCGGTGTAGAGCGATTCGAGATCCAGGGCCATCGGCTTCCTCCTCATCCGGCGACCGCCACACCCCGTGGCGCAGGTCTCCAGTCTCTCCCTGGTGGAGGCCACGCGGTGCAACACTGAGTGGATGCCAGCGCAACTCCCCGCAGCCGACCTCCCGCCGCTCGCCGATCTGCTCGCGGACGCGAGCGTCGTCGCGCTTCCGATGGTCACGAAGTTCCGGGGCATCACCGTACGCGAGGCGCTGCTGACCCGCGGGCCCCGCGGCTGGACGGAGTTCTCACCGTTCGTCGAGTACGACGACGAAGAGGCCGCGGCCTGGTTGGCCGCCGCGATCGACTTCGGCTGGGGCGAGGATCCGGAGGTGCTGCGCGAGAGCATCCCGGTCAACGCGACCGTTCCTTCCGTCGCGGCAGCGGATGTCGCATCCGTGCTGGCGCGCTACCCGGGCTGCCGGACCGCGAAGGTCAAGGTGGCCGAGCCGGGCCAGCAACTCGCGGATGACATCGCCCGCGTCGCCGCGGCGCGCGACGTGCTCGGACCCGAGGGGCGCATCCGGGTCGACGCGAACACCCTCTGGAATGTGGACGAGGCCGAGCACGCCATCCACGCGCTGGCACCGTACGACCTCGAATACGTCGAGCAGCCGTGCCCGACCGTTGAGGATCTCGCCGAGGTCCGCCGTCGCGTGAAGTACATGGGCATCCCGATCGCTGCCGACGAAAGCGTGCGCAAGGCGTCGGATCCGCTAGCCGTTGCGCGAGCCGGCGCCGCGGACGTGCTGATCGTGAAGGCGCAGCCGTTGGGCGGCATCCGGTCCGCTCTCGAGATCACCGCATTGGCCGGGTTGCCCGTTGTGGTGTCGAGCGCCATCGACACCTCGGTGGGGCTCGCCATGGGCGCCATGCTCGCGGCCTCCGTTCCGCGTCTCGACTACGACTGCGGGCTCGGCACCGCCGCACTCCTCGCTGCCGATGTCACGCGCGAGCCCCTGACACCGGTCGACGGCGCCATCCCGGTGCGCCGTGTCGAGGTGGACGCGAGCCTGCTCGCCGACCACGCGGCGGATGCCGACCGCCGCGACTGGTGGCTGGCCCGCGTGGAGCGCGCCTACCGCGTGCTCGAACAGCGAGGCGCCGCCGAGCGTCCTTGAGCCGCGCCCGCTTCGCCGCGGACGCGACCCGGATTCACGCGACCGCACCTGTGCATCCGCGGCGCTCTCGCACGTTCTGCAGAGGGATCGCATGGCGCAATCGCCGATCGCGGGAATGTCGGTGGTGCGAGGCAAGTTGTTGTGATCACGCGGCAACGGCGCCGGTCGATCACGACGGGGCGGGTCCCCGTCTTCGAAGGGACCAGCGCATGGCTGACGTCGACGCACCACCCCGCACCACCGGGCTCATTGTCGTGGAGAACCGCGGCAGGACCACCTTCGCCTTCTGGACGGCGGCCGCCGTCATCGTGACCGCTCTCTGGGCCAGCGGATCCCCCGCGATGGTCTATCCGCTGTACGAACGCGCGTGGCAGCTGTCCCCTGCGGTGACGACGTCGGTCTTCGCCGTGTATCCCATCGTGCTCATCGTCGTGCTGCTGCTCCTCGGCGATCTGTCTGACCACATCGGCCGCCGCACGTCGATCCTCATCGGACTCGCATCCATTGCGACGGGGGTTCTGGTGTTCGCGCTCGCGCCCAGCGTGGAGTGGCTGTTCGTCGGCCGCGTGTTCCAGGGGCTCGGCGTCGGGCTCTCGCTGAGCCCGGCGGGCGCCGCACTCGTGGAACTCGACCGCACGGGCAAGCGGGCCAGCAGCGTCAACACGGCAGCCATCGCGGTCGGCCTGACGCTGGCCACGGTCGTCGGCGGCCTGCTCGTGCAGTACGGCCCCGCTCCCCGCGCACTGACCTTCTGGGTGCTGCTCGGATTCATTGTGGTCGTCGCTGCGGCCGCCGTACTCCTCCCCCGTCACGTGCGGGACGAATCGCTGGCACCGTGGCGGCCTCGGCCCATCCACGTGCCCAAGGCGATCAGGGGCATCCTCGCCATCGCTGCCCTCGCGATCACGCTGAGCTTCGCAGTCGGTTCGGTCTTCATCTCGCTTGGCGCCCAGATCGTGAAGGACGTGCTGCACACCGACAACGCGTTCATCGCCGGTGCGGTACTCGCGATCGGTGCGGCGATCAGCGGCGTGGTGTCGATCGCGCTGCGCCGGATGCCGCCCCGCGCCGCCGCCGTCCTCGGCGGTGTCCTCGGGGCCCTGGCCGTCATCGCCCTGGTGGCGAGCGCCTACGAATCCTCGCTCCCGCTCTTCATCGCCGCGTCGCTGCTCTTCGGCGGCTCGAGCGGTGTGCTGTTCCTCGGCGGACTCGGACTCATCGCCGCGAATGCCGCACCTCGGCACCGCGCAGGCACGCTTTCGATGGTCTACCTGGTCGCGTACGTCGGTCAGGTGCTGACCTCGGTCGGACTCGGCGTTTTGGCAACGGGGCTCGGACTGCGCACCGGACTCGACATCGTCGGGCCGCTGCTCCTCCTGCTCGCTGTGGCGACGATCGTCGTCGCTGCCCTCGCCGGCCGGCGGACCTCGACCGATGCGGCCTCGAACGGGGGCGCGCCACGCCGTGACGGCGCGGAGAACCGACCGTGCCCAACGGCCGGCATCACGGTCGACTGAGGATCAGCGCTCCGCAGGGACGCACTCCGGGGCAGCGCCCGGTGAGGCCCGTCTCAGTGCCCGGGCGACCCGACGCCTACGACGTCAGGCCGCTGTACGAGTGCAGGCCGTGGAAGAAGACGTTCACCACGCCGAAGTTGAACATGACGGCGCTGAAGCCGATGAGCGCCAGCCACGCCGACCGGGTACCGCGCCAACCGCGGGTGGCGCGAGCGTGGATGTATCCGGCGTAGATGACCCAGATGATGAACGTCCAGACCTCTTTGGTGTCCCAGCCCCAGTAGCGGCCCCACGCCTTCTCCGCCCAGATGGCTCCGGCGATGAGCGTGAAGGTCCAGAAGATGAATCCGACGATGTTGATGCGGTATGCCAGGTTCTCCAGCGTGTCCGACTTGGGCAGCGTCGCCAGGAAGCGGAGCTGCGTCGGCTTGTCCTGGGCGACCTGGTGCTCGCGCCGCACCTGGAGAAGCTGCGCGGCCGAGAGCGCGAATCCGAGCGCGAAGAAGGCCGTCGCCAGCAGCGCCACCATGATGTGGATGACGAGCCAGTACGACTGCAGCGCCGGCGGCAGCGGCACGACGGGTACGTAGTACTTGGTCGTGGCGATCATCAGCAGGATGCAGACGAGGAAGAGCACGAACGTGCCGAGGTAGCGCACGTCGAACCGCAGGTTGGCGAGCAGGAAGATGCCGACGATGATGAGCGTGCCCGTCATCGAGAATTCCCACATGTTGGCCCATGGCACGCGCCCGGCCGCAAGCCCACGGAAGAGGTCCGCGAGGAGGTGGGTCGAGAATCCGACGATGGTGACGACCATCGCCACCCGCAGGCTCGTCGAAGTGACGCGGTCGCCGTGCACGTCGTCTTCGATCCGCGACGTCAGGCGGGCGATGGCGGCAGAGCCGGAACGGCCGCCCGAGCCGCCGGAGGCCGCGGCGCGGGTCGCGGTGACCGTCGCGGTCGCGGTGGTAGCGGCATCCGCTGCACCGGTTCGGCCGGATGCGGCACCCGCAGCACCGGCATCGCCCGCTTCGACGAAGAGCACGTCTTCGGTCGCAGCAGAACGACGTGAAACGGCGCTGGGCACGGATGCAGGGATCGTTGCTCGCGCACTTCGGCGCGCGAGGTCGAGTGCGAAGAAGACGAACGCCACGGCATAGAGGCCCATGGCCGCATAGATGAAGATCTGCGAGAGAGTGTCGAGCACGATGTCAAGAATCCTACGTCGTCTGATGCGTCCGCTGACCGGCCGGTTTGCCGGTCAACTGCGCGATGTGCTTGTCCGCGATGGATGTCACGGCGTCGTCGAGCCGCGGATCCTCACCGCGGGCGAGCCCCGCGTACTCCAGCCGCAGCGATCCGTCGCTCTGGCTGATGGCCTTCACCCACAGCCGTCGCCGCGGCACGAACAGCGAGGTGAGCAGGCCGCCGAGCACGAGCACGGCGAACAGCAGTACCCAGAGCTGCGTGGGGTCGTGATGGATGTCGAGGCTCGCGAACCGCTTCACGCCGTCGAAGGTGACGGAGCCGAGGCCGTTCGGGAGCTGCTGGGTCTCGCCAGGCTTGAGGTCCAGCGCCTTGGACGCAGTACCGGGACCGGCGATCTGCTTCATCTTGTCGATGTCGAGTGTGTAGACGGAGACCGGGACGCCCGTGTCGAGGCCGAGGTCGCCCTGGTAGATCGTGAGGCCGAGCATCGGATTCCTCGTATCGGGGAAGCTCGACGCGTACGCGCCCGTCGACAGCTTCGTCGCAGTCGGATAGAAGAATCCGATCATGCCGAGCTGCTGCTTGAGGCCGTCCGGCACCTTGATGACACCCTGCGATGTCATGTTCGCGTCCTGCGACGGGAACGGGATCGCGTCGTGGAAGACCTCTTTGCCGCTCGGGTCGCGCACGGTGATGACGGGGGCGTATCCGTTGCCGAGCAGGTACACGTTCGTGCCGCCGATGCCGAGAGGCTCGTTCACCTTGATCGTGCGGGTGCTGGCCGTGCCGTTCTCGGTCGTCGTGACGTGCGCCGTGTAATCGAGCGGTGAGCCGAGGGCGTTCTGGTTCGTCGTGTCGTACTTCACGTCGAGCCCGTCGAGCTTCAGCGAGTAGGGCGCGAGCGAGCTCGTGTCGACGAAACGACCGGGGTTGAAGGAGTCGTAGTTGACGAGCGTGTTGACGAAGCTCTGGCCGTCGACGACGATCCGCTGACCGGTGAATCCGAATCCACCGCCGACGCCGACCGCGAGCAGGATGCCGACGAGCGCCGCGTGGAACACGATGTTGCCGGTCTCGCGCAGGTATCCGCGCTCGGCCGACACCGAGGCGTCCTTCCCCGTCTCGACCACGACGGTGCGGTATCCGGATGCCTTGAGCAACTTCTGCGCCGAACTCACGGCGGCCTGCCGCGCGGCGAGCGCGTCCACAGGGCTCCCGTCGGATGCCACAGCGCCTCTGAGCACCCGCACCCGGTATCCGGCCATGCGCTGCAGCCGAGCTGGAGTGCGCGGCGGCTTCGCCTTGAGTGCCTCGAAGTGGTGCTTGATGCGCGGCACCACGCAGCCGACGAGGGAGATGAACAGCAGGAGGTAGATCGCCGAGAACCATACCGACGTGTACGTGTCGAAGACCTGGAGCTTGTCCATGATCGGATACAGCGTCGGGTGCTTCTGCTGCCACTCCACGACACCGTTCGGATCGGAAAGGTGCTGCGGCACGAGGGATCCCGGCACGGCTGCGACGGCCAGCAGAAGCAGCAGGAAGAGGGCCGTCCGCATACTGGTGAGCTGTCGCCAGAACCAGCGCATCCAGCCGACGAAGCCGAGCTTCGGCTGGGTCAGATCGTCGGCATCCGGGGTGTCGACATGGCCGGAGGGCCGGCTGTCTCTGCGGGCCTGGGCCCGCTTGGCCTTGGCGCGCTCCGCGCGGGCGGCGTTCTTGGCGGTTGCGGTGCCGGCGTTCGCCGCGTCGTCGGCGATTCCGTCGCGACCCGTGTCAGGCAGCGTCTCGGTGTCAGAGTGCTGTTCCAAAGCTCGGGATCACCCCCGCGAGCGCGATGATCCACTGGTTCCAGACTCCGGAGACCATCAGGATGCCGATGGCGATGAGCAGCGCACCGCCGACCACGTTGATGACGCGGATGTGCCGCCGCATGAAGGCGACCGCCCCGGACGCCCAGCCGAGGCCGAGCGCGATGAGCACGAACGGCACGCCGAGGCCGAGCGCGTAGAAGAGGGCAAGGACGGCGCCCTGCCACGCTGATCCGCTCGAATAGCTCATCGACTCGATCGCCACGAGGGTGGGCCCCGTGCACGGACTCCAGCCGATCGCGAAGATGATGCCGAGCAGCGGCGCCCCGGCCAGACCGGTGAGCGGACGCCACTGCGGCTTGAACGTGCGCTGCAGGAACGTGAACTGGCCGACGAACACGAGTCCGAGCAGGATCAGTACGACGCCGGCGATGCGGGTCAGCAGATCGCGCCACTCGATCATCCAGAAGCCGAGCGCCCCGAACACGAAACCGGTGAGCACGAAGACGGCCGCGAATCCGAGCACGAACAGGGCGACTCCGAGCACCAGCCGGTTGCGGCCCGTCCGGTCGACGGCCGTCTTGGTCGCCGTTCCCGTCGCGCCGCCCGAGACGCCGGCGACCGCTGCAGCGGATGCCGTCTCCCCGGTGAAACCGCCGATGTAGGCGAGGTAGCCGGGCACGAGCGGCAGGATGCACGGCGACGCGAACGAGATCAACCCGGCCAACAGCGCGACCGGCACGGTCAGCAGCAGGGGTGCGGACGCTACGAAGTTCCCGATGTCCATCAGGCGACCGCGCCCACTAGTTGCCCTCGGCGAGTGTTGAGTTGATCAGCGTCGTGAGCGTCGAGGGCTGCGCCGCGATGTCGCCAGCGATGCGAGCAGCGATCCGGCCCTCTTTGTCGATGACGAAGGTCGTCGGCGTGGCGTTGGGGCGCATCGATCCGCTGAACGCGAGCTGCACGGCACCGCCGTCCACATCGAGTATCGACGGGTAGTCCATCTTGAACTCGGCGTCGAACGACTGCGCGGTCGTCGCGGAGTCGCGAGTGTTGACCCCGATGAACTGCACGCCCTTCGCCTTGTACTGGGCCGCGATCTTCGTCAGGTCGGATGCCTCGGCGCGGCACGGCGGGCATCCCGCGTACCAGAAGTTGACGACCACGACGTCGCCGAGCGCCGACTTCGAGGAGAACGTGTCTCCGCTCTCGGTCTCGCCCGAGAAGTGCACGGGAGCAGCGCGGTCTGCGGGCTTCAGCTCTGTGACCCCGCTGCCTGCGATGTAGTTCTTGTCGTCTCCCGACGTGTACTGCTTGGCCAGGGCATCGTTGGTGCATCCGGTGAGCACCGCACCGACGGCGAGGAGCGCGGCGGCCACGGCGAGGATGCGGCGCCCCCTGGCACCGTTGGTTGCGACGCTCACACGGCCCCCACATCGGTCGACGCATCCGAAAGGGCGAACGCCGGATCGGCGTAGCCGACCTCGACGAGTTGTCCGCCGCGGCGCTCGAACGTGGTGATGCTGGAGAGCGAACACCGCCTGGTGCGTGGATCGTGCGCGAAACGCTCGCCCGCGACGGAGAGGTGGGCGATCCAGATGGGCAGTTGGTGGCTGACCAGCACGGCGTCCGCGCCGAGATCGGCGGCTGCACCAGACTCGCCGGACGAAACCGGGATGCGCTCGACGCGATCGAACGCGGCATGGATGGCCGCGAGCATCCGCTCCTCGATGGACCGATAGGCCTCGCCCCAGCTCGGCCGCAGCGGATTGACCAGCCACGGCCAGTTGAGCGGGTTGCGCAGGGCGTCGGACATGACCTTGCCCTCGAAGTGGTTCGCCGGCTCGATGAGACGCGCGTCCGTCTCGATTGGGCGGCCGTAGACCGTCGCGATCGGCGACGCGGACTCCTGCGTGCGCTGCAGCGGAGAAGCGATCACGGCCGCGACCGGACGGCGCCGAGCAACGAGATCGTCGGCCGCGGTCTGCGCCATGCTGCGTCCGAGCTCGGAGAGGTGGAAGCCGGGCATCCTGCCATAGAGGATGCCGTCGGGATTGTGCACCTCGCCGTGTCGGACGAGATGCACTTGGGAAGCTGCCACGGAACCCAAGTTTACGGATCCGGCGTCGGTGAATTCGCTGAAGGTGCGAGCAGAGCCACCGAGGAGCCGATGGGTTTCCGCCGGGGACGGTGATGCGGCGCTCCCCCTACACGCCTCTTTACGCGCATCCGATGCCACCGCGACGCGGATGCGACGAGCTGACGTACGCGGAGCCTCCCCCCTGGGCTCCGCGCCGTGATCGCGAATCTAGCGCGTCGGAGCATCGTCTGGGGATGGGGAGGTCTCCCCATTCCGGGTGATGAGGTGGGAGGCGCCGATCGCGGCGTTCGCCGCTCAGGTGCTCAATCGGCTCGGACGGACGAGCGAGCTCGCCCGTCCCTCACCTCAATCGCACCTAGAATCTTGTGGTGACTTCCCGCGTACTCGTCAAGAACCTCGCCGCCCTGCCGGACGGCCCCGTCACCGTCTCCGGATGGGTCGAGACCGTTCGGGATCAGAAGAAGGTGCAGTTCGTCATCCTGCGCGATGAGTCGGGCGATGTGCAGCTCGTGCACCCGCGAGCGGCGGCGCCCGCCGTCGAGGTGGTGGAGACGTCCGCAGACGAGCCCATCGGTGTGAGCGTGACGGATGACGTCGCCGAGACGATCTCGTCGCTGACACTCGGCTCGTTCGTCACCGTGACCGGCGAGCTGAAGCACGACGAGCGCGTGAAGCTCGGCGGCATCGAGGTGAAGATCCAGTCGCTCACCGTCGAGACCTCCGCGCACCCTGAGCTGCCGATCGCTGCCGACTCCGCGCTCGACAAGCGCCTGGACTACCGGTTCATCGACCTTCGTCAGCCGAAGAACAATCTCATCTTCCGCATTCAGACCACCCTCGAGCACGCCTGGCGCACCTGGTGGATCGACAACGGATTCGTCGAGGTGCACACTCCGACCTTCATGGCGACGCCATCGGAGTCCCGCGCCGAGCTGTTCCAGCTCGACTACTTCGACATGGGCACCGCCTACCTGGCGCAGAGCCCGCAGCACTTCAAGCAGATGGCGCAGGCCGCCGGTCTCGGCAAGGTGTTCGCGATCACGCCGGTGTTCCGCGCCGACCCGTCGTTCACCTCGCGCCACGCAACGGAGTTCACGAGCGTGGACGCCGAGATGAGCTGGATCGACTCGCACGAAGACGTCATGGCCATGCAGGAAGGGCTGCTTGTCGCCGGCTTGAGCGCGGTCAAGGAGAAGCACGGCGAGGAGATCCTCGCCGCGTTCGGCGTCGACGTCGTGGTGCCTGCGACGCCGTTCCCGCGCATCCCGCTCGCCGAGGCGCTCGAGATCGTCAAGCAGCGCGGCTACACGGTTCCCCGCGAAGACGGCGACATGGACCCGGAAGGCGAGCGCCAGATCTCCGCATACGTCAAGGAGACCTACGGCCACGACTTCGTGTTCCTCACGGACTACCCACTGTCGATCCGGCCCTTCTACCACATGGTCGACGAGGAGACCGGGCTCACGAAGAGCTACGACCTCATCTACAACGGCGTCGAGATCACGACCGGTGCCCAGCGCGAGCACCGCATCGACGTGCTCGAGAAGCAGGCCGTGAAGAAGGGCCTCGAGCTGGAAGGGCTGGAGTCCTACCTCGACTTCTTCCGTTACGGGATCCCGCCGCACGGCGGCTTCGGCATGGGCCTCGCCCGTGTGCTGATGCTGCTGCTCGGCGAGCAGTCGATCCGCGAAGTCACGTTCCTCTTCCGCGGACCGACGCGCCTCAAGCCGTAGGCACGGCGGGCGCGTTCAGGCGAAGGCGTCGGCGTCGTAGTACGTCACCTTCGACGCCCATCCGCCGGGGAGCAGCAGCGGTCCCCACTCGTCGCGCGCCTCATCCGAATCGAAGCTCACGTCGACGCGCTCGCGCCAGCGGCCGTCCGCCATCCGCTGCAGCGTGCCCTCCCACGTGACCCCGGGCGTGCGCTTGGCCTGCAGGCGCAGGTGCAGCCCGATCCCCCGCTCGCGTGCCAGCAGCGTGAGCAGCCCGCGATAGACGGATGCCCGCCCCACGTCCTGGAACCACGGCCGCAGGCTGCGCACGAGCACGTCGGCGCTCCACAGGATGGCGGTCGGAAATCCGGTGCGCGACTGGTAGATGTCCACGGCGATCACGCCCGGCACACGCCGCAGCGTGACGCGCAGCTCGTCCCGCGTCACGCCGTCGTCCACAGTCGAGTGGAAGTAGATGGGGACCGCGGGGCGTGGCACGTCGATTCCGACGCGGCGCGCTGCGAAGTCCGAGATCCGCTGGGCTCCGGCGAAGAACGGGCGGATGCCGTCCACATAGTCTGCGACGACCTGCGCTGGCGGCTCGGTCTCGATGGATCCCGCGGTCTCGGCGTAGCTCGGCGAATGGTGCGTCGCCGCGATGCGATAGCCCCGCGGCAGTGGCGGGCCGGCTTTCACGGTGATCCATTCACCGGCATCCGGTCCCGATCGGTGCACGACGACCCCGTCGTGCGGCACGACGATCGGATTCTCCCGCGCCTCGAGCCGCGGTACCGTATCGAGGATGTGCTCCAGCGACAGCACCCTGATGGTGCGCGGCAGCCGGTAGCGGCCGATCGGGGATCCGGCGGTCACCAGGTGGGTCACCGTGAAGTGCTCGCGCTCGGCCAGATCCGCGATCTGCGTGGCGACCATGCCACCGAGGCTGAATCCCGCGACGAGCACTGGCTCCCCTGAACGGATGCCGGCCTGCCGCATCGCCTGCACCGCAGCACGCGTGAGCGTGGTCTCGTGCATCGACAGCGCGACGAAGTCGGCCGTGAGGTCGTTCGGGGCTCGGCCGGCTCGCGGATGCCACGTCTGGGTGCTCGGCAACTGCACGATCCAGCGCACGCCGGCGCGCGTATCCGCTGCTCCCGGCGTCGGCGGAGCGCCGCCGGGCACGTCGGACGGCACCGCCTGGTCCTCACCGGCCGCGGGCTCACCGGGGGACGGGCTCTGCGAAGCATCCCCGCCGTCGGCGACGTCATCCACCCGCACGACGCGGATCACCGCGACGTCCGCGCGGTCGTCGAGGTCGGGATCGCCGAGGTCGTCGATCTCGCGCTGCGAGATGAACAGCTCGCGCAGCCCGCCGATCCGCGTGCGACGCATGGCCGTCAGCGCCAGACCCGGCAGTCCCAGAACATCCGGGAACGGACCGAGCGTGAGTCCGGAGAAGTGGCGAGGCGTGTTCCACTTGGCCTCCGCGGGACGGAACGGACCGGAATCGCTCTCGTCGCGCCACCACGTCAGGAAGTCGGCACGCTGAGGGAACGTGACGTGCAGGAACTCGTCGTACGGCATCACCGAGACGGCCCGGCCGTCGTCGAAGTACCCGAGGTTGCGGCCGAGGCCGATGAGCTTGGTCTCCAGCGACGGCACGTTGAACACCGCCACGTAGGGACGTGCACGCAGCCGAGGCAGCACGATCCCGACAAGGGAGGCCAGCAGGGCCAGCGGTGCGAAGAGGAAGCCGGCAGTCCGCGCGGCAAGCCCGATGAGCCTCGGAAGAGTGGACACCCACGCGTCGTTCACGGCTGTGGCACGCGCCGCACGGCCGAAGGGCGGACGCAATGCGAACGGATAGGGTCGCGCACGCAACCCGCGCAGCAGATACCACGCGAAGTCCGCGACCGTCATCACGATCCAGATGAGCCCGCGCACCGCCCACGCCACGACCGCCACGACCGCAGCCACCAGGCCCAGTGCGAGCATCACGATGGATGCCACGGCCACCATCACCGACAGCCCGACCCATCCGAGCGGTCTGCGCGGTCGCCGCAACCACGGCGGCAGCTGCGGTGCGGGAGTCTGTTCGACGTCAGGCTCTGGCGCGCTCATGCGGTGGTGCGCGTCGTGCGGACAGTCCCGGATCCGACGGCACGCGGCCTGCGGAAGGAACAACGGACGCCGCCGCTCGGCAGGCTGGGCGCAGCATCCGGGACCATGGCACCAGCATAGGGACGACCCTCGACCCGTCGAGGATGAGCGGATGCCGCGTCGCACCCCTTCGCGCAACACGGCCTAGCATCGACGCATGCCGACGCTGACCGACCTCGTGCTCATCCCCGCTGGCGACTACCTGATGGGCTCCGACCGCTTCTATGCGGACGAGGGTCCGGTGCACCAGGTGCACGTCGAGGAATTCGAGCTGGATCGTCATCCCGTGACCAACGCTCAGTTCGCTCAGTTCGTTGCGGACACCGGCTACGTCACCGTGGCCGAGCGTCCGCTGGATCCGGCCGACTTCCCCGGCGCGGATCCCGCAGACCTCATCCCTGGTGGCCTCGTCTTCACGCCGACCCGCGGTCCGGTGAACCTCGGCGACTGGCGGCAATGGTGGGCATGGGGTGCAGGAGCGAGTTGGCGGCATCCGTTCGGTGCGTCGTCGTCGATCGAGAGCCGGGAGGAACATCCTGTCGTGCAGGTCGCGTACGAGGACGCCCTCGCCTACGCCGCCTGGGCCGGCAAGCGTCTGCCGACGGAACAGGAGTGGGAGTTCGCCGCCCGCGGCGGCGCCCCCGACGGCCTGACCTACGCGTGGGGCGACGAGCCGCGGCTCGACGGGCGCCTCATGGCCAACAGCTGGCAGGGTCGCTTCCCGTACCTCAACACCGGGGCTGACGGTTGGGTCGGCACGTCGCCGGTCGGCACCTTCCCGGCCAACGGCTACGGACTCGTCGACATGATCGGGAACGTCTGGGAGTGGACCTCCACGTACTACTCGCCGCGGCACGACGTCGCGGCGTCACGATCCTTGGGACTCACGGACGTGAGTGTCGATCACGCCCACGGCGATGCCGGTCACGAAGCGCACCACGAGCACGGGCACGATGGCGTTGGTCACCCCGGTCATGGGCCCCACGACGGTCACGACCACAGCGGGCATGGCCACGACCATCCGGAGACGGGTACCGCACACGACGCCGAATGCGCGTGCGGGCCGAGCGGCTCGATGCGGCCGCAGGCAGCCGCGCAGCCGGAATCGACACGGCGACCGGTCGCATCCGCCGAGGAGGATGCCCGCAAGTCCGCCAGCGCCGAACCCGGGTCCGGCATCCCGCGCCGCACCCTCAAGGGTGGATCGCACCTCTGTGCGCCGGAGTACTGCCTGCGTTACCGGCCAGCCGCCCGCTCCCCCGAGACCGAGGACTCCTCGACGACGCACATCGGATTCCGCTGCGCCAGCTGATCCGGTGTCTCGCCGGCCAAGGCCGAGTGGACGCGACCGTTCAGAGGATGTAGTCGACTCCGGCGCGGCCGACTGTGTTCGCACGCACGAACGCGACCACTTCCTGGTGCACCGGATGCACGATGTACTGCTGCAACGCATCCTCGTCATCGAACTCGGAGACCAGCACGACGTCGAAGTTGTCGGCCGCGCCGGCATCGTTGAGCCCGACCTCGAACGACCGGATCACGTCGATCTGAGGCGGCAGCGACAGCAGCCGGTCTCGGAACTCGGATTTGATGGCGTCCCGTTCCTGCTCGGTGTCGCCTGCGACCTTCCAGGTCACCACGTGACGAAGGGTCATCGTTCCTCCAGGTTCTTCGTGAGGGCGGCGGTCAGCCGCTCCTTGTCCACACGCCAATAGGTGTGCTGGCGGCCGTCGATGAGTACGACCGGGATCTCGTCTGCGTAGCGATCGAACAGCTCGGGCTCGTCGAGGATTGATCGTTCCTCGATGCCGACGCGGGACGGATCCGGAAGCGTCTCGGTCACCTGACGGATCGCCTCCCGTGCGTCGTCGCAGAGGTGGCATCCTGGCTTGCCGATGAGGGTGAGTTGCACGTCGGGCACGGCGTCCAGCCTAGGGCGTGTGCCACTACGGTTCCGCGCCGCACCCGTGCACCGCACGGGAGGGCGTTCGAACGACGGAGAATGCGCATCGCGACGCCAGGCGTTGGACATTTCTGCCAGCGAGACGGAACCCGAAAGGCGCCGGCGCACGCAAAAGCGCCGGGTCGAAACCCGGCGCTGAGACGCGAAGAAACGTCGGGCGAACCCGACGCTCGTTCGTGCTACTTCTTGTTGCGACGCTGGTGGCGCGTCTTGCGAAGCAGCTTGCGGTGCTTCTTCTTCGCCATGCGCTTGCGACGCTTCTTGATAACCGAACCCACAAAGACCTCACAAAGTATTTCGGGATGCTGCGCGGCACACGGCAGCACGATCGCCCAGTCTACCATCCGCCGGGGCGCCGACGGGCCAGCGTGCGTCGGCTGTGGTATCGCGGCGGGCTAACGCTTGCGCTTCGGGCGCACGCGGTCGACGACATTGGAGACGCGATGGCTGGTGTCGGCGAACACCTTGCCCATCTGTTCCGCGAACTCCTTGGTCTCGTCCTTCAGCCCAGCCACGACAGCGCTCACGTCGATGTCGGAGATATCGAACTCACCGCTCACGAACGGCATGAGCCAGTCCTCGATCTCCTCGAGGGGCGTGACGTCGATGCGGTAATAGCGGTGCTGTCCCTCTTCACGCACGGCGACGAGCCCCGCCTCGCGCAGCACCTTGAGGTGCTTCGACACGGTGGGCTGACTGAGCTCCAGTTCCCCGACGATCTGGGAGACGCTGATCTCCCCGTCGTCCGTGTCCTCTGAGGCATCGAGGAGCACGCGCAGGATGTCGCGCCGTGTGGCATCCGCGACGATGTCAAAGATGTCCGGCATCTCCCCAGGCTACTGGTCGGATGCCGGTGGCACCATGCCCGTAGCGGCATCCGTCGCGCACATCCATGCCGCGAGCGGCACGCGGCGCGCAGCCCAGGCCGCCGCAATGGGGCGCGCTACCATCGACCGCGACGAGTTCGCGACGAGAGGCGGCCGATGCGCGCTACGGCACAGGCGTCGCGGCACCTCATGCCCGCCACCTGGTGGGGACGCGTGCAGCTGCGGGTGAACGAATTCTCCGGATCGAGTCCGTCCCGGTTCGCATTGATCGTGTTCACGACGTTGATCCTGCTGTTCACCCTGCTGCTCTCGCTGCCGTTCTCCGCCGCCGGGAGCACCGGCACGCCGCTCGCCGACGCGTTCTTCACAGCGGTGTCCGTCATCTGCGTGACGGGGCTGTCGACGGTCGACATGGCGGAGCACTGGTCTGCCTTCGGGCACGTGGTCGTCTACGTCGGCGTGCAGATCGGGGGCGTCGGCGTGCTGACCCTGGCATCCATCCTCGGCATGGTCATCTCGCGCAAGCTCGGGCTGCGCGCCAAGCTCATCGCCGCCAGCGACAGCAACCCGCTGCGCGCGCACGCCGGCCCGGTCGCCGAGGGTCAGGCGATCCGTCTCGGCGAGATAGGCAGCCTGCTGCGCACCGTGGCACTCAGTGCGGTCTTCATCGAGCTGGTGGTCGCCCTCGTCCTCTTCCCGCGGATGCTCGCCCACGGCTTCAGCCTGTACGACAGCTCGCTGAACTCCCTCTACTACTCGGCGATGGCGTTCACGAACACCGGATTCACGCCGAACGAATCAGGACTGACCCCATTCGCCACGGACTACGTGTTCCTCACCGCGCTGATGGTCGGCGTCATCGCCGGCGCCATCGGATTCCCGGTCATCTACGCGATCGCACAGAACCTGAGGCGCAACGTGCGGCGTCGCTTCTGGACCCTGCACGTGAAGCTGACGCTCGTCACCTTCGCCCTGCTCCTGGTGGCCGGCTGGGTGCTCTACTTCGCACTCGAAGTGGGGAATCCGCGAACGCTCAGCCCCGGCGGCGCCGGTGACGCCGCGTTCCAGTCCCTCTTCATGTCGGCGATGGCGCGGTCTGGCGGGTTCTCCGTGGTCGACATCGACCACCTCCACACCTCGTCTCTGATGGTCACCGACATGCTCATGTTCGTGGGCGGCGGATCCGCGTCGACCGCGGGCGGCATCAAGGTGACGACACTCGCCGTGCTGTTCCTCGCTGCCCTCGCCGAGGCGCGCGGCGTCGACTCGATGGAGGCGTTCCGGCGTCGCATCCCGACGGATGTGCTTCGCGTCGCCGTCAGCGTCGTGCTCTGGGGCGCGACGATCGTCGCCGTCTCGACCGTGACGGTCCTTGCGATCACGCGGGATTCGCTCGACCACGTGTTGTTCGACGTGATCAGCGCCTTCGCGACGTGCGGGCTGTCGACAGGGCTGACGCAGCATGCGCCTACGGCCGCCGTCTACGTACTCGCCATCACGATGTTCCTCGGTCGCGTGGGTACAGTGACCCTCGCCGCGGCGCTCGCGCAATCGCAGCGCGGGCAGTACTACCAGCATCCGGAAGAGAGGCCGATCGTTGGCTGATCGCATCAGACACGACGCACCCGTGCTCGTCATCGGCCTCGGTCGGTTCGGAGCCGCGACCGCCGGGCAACTCGACCGGCTCGACCGCGAGGTGCTCGCCGTCGACACCGACCAGAACCTCGTGCAGAAATGGTCGGAGCGCATCACGCACACGGTGCAGGCGGATGCTCGTTCCGTCGACGCCCTGCGCCAGATCGGGGCGCAGGACTTCTCGATAGCCGTTGTCGCCGTCGGGTCGTCGGTTGAGGCATCCGTGCTGATCACCGCGAACCTCGTGGATCTCGGCATCCCGCAGATCTGGACGAAGGCGATCTCCAAGTCGCACGGCACGATCCTTCAGCGCATCGGGGCGAACCACGTGATCTATCCGGAGGCCGAGGCGGGCGAGCGGATCGCGCACCTGCTCGCCGGACGGATGCTCGACTTCATCGAGTTCGACGACGACTTCGTGCTGGTGAAGATGTATCCGCCGAAGGTGATCAGGGGCATCTCGCTGACGGAATCCGAGGTGCGGCGCAAGTACGACATCACGGTCGTCGGCGTGAAGTCGCCGGGCAAACCCTTCACCTACGCCACGCCGGACACCGTGGTCAGCGACCACGATCTGATCATCGTGTCCGGTGCCAGCTCGGACGTGGAGCGATTCGCGGCATTGGACTGAGGCGGGCGAGCGGCCCGCCGGTAGAGCCGCGCCCCCGTCTCTTGAGCCACTGCCGCTGCTCGAGCCACTGCCCGCTGTCGAGCGTGCAGAAACCACCTCGTCCGGGTTCGGACGAGCTCAACCGTCGCTGGCCGTTTCACTCGCCGACTTCGCGGTCGAGGTTGCCGTGGACATCAGCGTGATCCGCTGCGCGAGTCGGACACCACCGGATGGGGCGCTCCCGACGACCACGATCCGCGTCCCTGGCACGAGCTGTGCCGCATCGAGCGGCGCCTTCGTCGTGCCCAACTGCGTCTGCGGCGTGATGCGCACGGTGACGGATCCGCCAGACTCGCGACGGATCCGGAGTGTGTCCGTCGTGCGGGACAGGATGACGCCGCGCATGACATGGTGGGCGGCCACCGCACCGCGGACCGCGGTGGCGACGGGCGTGTGCCCCACGACAGGAACGCCGCCTTCGGCGATCGGACTCGTGGTGGACATGGCGCCGCGGAGCATCCCGATACCGACGAACGACGCGACGACCACGATGGCGACCACGACGACGCCGACGATCGTCCACCAGAACCGTCGGCGCGTGAGCCCCCGGTACCTGCGCGCGATCGGATCGTCGGACACCGGCGCCGGTGCGCTGCCGACGACGTCCGCGAAGCCGACGCCACTGGCCAGCGGGCCGAACGACGCGGTCGGCGCCTCGCGCACCGACGCCTCGAGAACGGCCGTCGGAGCATCACCGAGCGCGGTCGTGCCGACGGCTTCCACCGACGAGCCGTAGGACGCCGAGCGGGTCGCCGAAATGGGGGCGAACGGGACGGTCGGGTCCATGCCTTGGGCATCCGCTTCGGGGGACGCGTCGAACGGGCTCGTCGGCCCTGTGCCGCCTCCGTGCGCCGCGACCGGTGTCGGGCCGCCATCGGCGGAGATCTCTGTGCGACGTCGTCCGAACGCCCACCATGCACGCGGTGATGGCGCGGTCGGCTCGTTGTCATCGAACAGCCAGGGAAGCGCCTGGTCGTCATCGTCGAACGGGAGGGTGGGCAACGGGCGGGTCTCGTCGTCGGTCACGTGTCGATCCCAGCAACCACCGGGCAACGTGCGGTCAGCGCCGTGTACGAGGAGTGTTCGAGAATGCTGTGTGCCGCCAGAGCCCGGGGCCGGGTCAGCAGGCGGCGAACTCCTTGGCCTTACCGACCGTCGAGACGGCCGCCGCCGGGGTCGCGGCGGGGCCGGACACGGCTTACGCTCCCAGTTCCACCGCGCGGGCGAGAGCTGCGTCCGTCGCGCGGTCGAAGACCGCCTTCAGGTCGGCGTCTTGCAGCACCGCGACAGCACGCTCCGTCGTGCCCTTCGGGCTGGTCACCTGGATGCGCAGCTCGGTAGGAGTCGCATCCGATGCCTCGAGCAGGTGGGCGGCACCGATGAACGTGCCGTTCACGAGTTCCGCCGCCTGCTCGGGCGAGAAGCCCTTGTCGATGGCCGTCGCGGTCAGCTGCTCGATCAGGAGGTACACGTAAGCCGGACCCGATCCGGAGATCGTGCTGAGCGCGTCGAGCTGAGACTCCGGCACCTCAACGACGGTGCCGACGGTCTCGAACAACGTGCGAACCAGGGCGAGCTGCTCGTCCGTCGCTCGGGTGCCCGCGCTCACACCCGTCACCGCCCTGCCGACGATGGCCGGTGTGTTGGGCATCGATCGCACCACTGCGACGGATGCCGGCAGGAGCGCCTCGAAGCGGGCGACGGTCACCCCGGCGGCCACGCTCACGACGATGGCCCCTGGTTCGACGGAGTCCGCGACCTCGGCGAGCAGATCGGGCACCATGGCGGGCTTGACCGCGACGAGCACGATCCCGGCACCGGCGACGGCGGTGCGGTTCGCCTCCGGATGCTCCTCGGTGGACAGCGCGACGACTCCGTCCGTGTGCTCGAGGGATGCGGCGCGTGTCGCGCTCCTGTTGGTCACCACGATCCCGCCGTCGACGTGAACACCCGGCTGCAGGAGGCCGCTCAGAATGGCGCGACCCATGGATCCGGCGCCGAGCACGGCGATCTTGGGCAGTTCGACGACCTTTTCGCTCATGGTCTCAAGCCTATGGTTCGCATACCGAACCGCTAGTCGCGCACCCCACCGGAACGGGGTTCGACACGCTCGACCGGCGGCCTGATCCGGCCATTCTCGGCAGCACACCTGCCTCGGCGCCGGCGTCGCGGTGGAGGCCCACCGGGCCTCCGCTCCCAGCTCGAGCCCGCCCTAGGATTGAGCGCATGACCGAGGCGGACCACCAGACGGCGGATCACGCCGAGGGCAGCACGAAGGCGATCCTCGCGGCCTTCGCGGCGAACCTCGGAATCGCACTGACGAAGTTCATCGCGTGGGCGTTCTCCGGGTCATCGTCCATGCTCGCGGAGGGCGTCCACTCCCTCGCCGACTCCTGCAACCAGGTGCTGCTGATGATCGGGGGACGGCGGGCGAAGCGGCGGCCGGACACCGAACATCCGTTCGGGTACGGCCGCGAGCGGTTCGTGTACGCGTTCGTGGTGTCGATCATCCTGTTCTCGGTCGGTGGCGTGTTCTCCATCTACGAGGGCATCGAGAAGATCGCGAACCCGCATCCGATCGAGGTCTGGTGGCTGCCGCTGCTGGTGCTGGTCATCTCGATCGGGCTGGAGAGCTTCTCGCTGCGCACGGCCATCCGCGAGTCGCGTCCGCACAAGACCACGCGGTCGTGGGTCGCATTCGTGCGCCGCGCCAAGGCACCCGAGTTGCCGATCGTGCTGCTCGAGGACGTCGCAGCGCTCACCGGCCTCACGTTCGCCTTCATCGGCGTCGGCCTGGCCATCTTGACCGGCAACGGCGTCTGGGACGGCATCGGCACCGTGTGCATCGGCGCCCTGCTCGTCGTCGTGGCCATCGTGCTCGGCATGGAGACCAAGAGCCTCCTGGTCGGCGAGGGTGCGAGCGACGCGGATGTCGCGGCCATCCAGAACGCGATCCTCTCGGGCGGTGAGACCGACCGGGTGATCCATCTGAAGACCCTCTACCTCGGGCCGGACGAGCTCATGGTCGCGGCCAAGATCGCACAGCCGGCGTCGCGTGCGCTCCGGGACGTCGCCACCTCGATCGACGCGATCGAAGCACGCATCCGCGACGCGGTACCGGTGGCCGGAGTGATCTACCTCGAGCCGGATGTCTTCCACGACGACCAGCCGGCTCCGCCGACGGAGACGATCGTCATCAAGGGCGAGGACTGAGGCCGGCGCTCCCCGGTCAGGCCACGTCGGCGGGCAGCACTGCCGCGACGAGTGCGCGCGCCGTCGCGCGAGGACGCACGACGGCATCACGTCCGTCGAACACGGTGAGGAACGCCGCGTGGAGGGCAGCACCTGTGAGGAGGGTGGCGACGGCATCGGCATCGAGGTCGGCCGGCAGACGTCCTGCGGTGCGCTGCCGTTCCAGGTAGGCCCGCACGGATCGTTGGGGCGCAGCCGGTCCGGTGCCGTTCGCGCTTGCCATCCGGCGTTGGGCGGCGAGCAGGTCGGGGGAGCTGAAGATGGAGACCGAGATCGGGAACGACGCGACGTAGAAGCGCATCAGGGTCTCGACCAGACGTTCCAGTGCACGACGCACGTTCGTCTCGTCGTCCTCGATCACCGCCCGGAACGACGGCAGCCGCTCCTCGAGCACCGCGACGAACAGCCGCGACTTGTCGTCGAAGTACTTGTAGAGCATTGCCTCCGAGTAGCCGGCAGCACGGGCGATCTCCTTCGTCGTGGCGGCGCCGATACCCTTCTCCGTGAGAACCGCAGTCGCTGCGTCGAGGATCCGCTCCCGCGGACCACGCGGCTTCGGCTCGCCCTCGGCCATATCCGCCCCTTTCCACCATGAAACCCTTGACAGGTGAGTGTTCACTCACCTTACACTCAGTACAGGTGAGTAAGCATTTACTCACCCGCGGTCGAATCGCGTGTCGCGGGAATCGAGACCAGCCCCATCGGCCGTAAGGATTTCGAACCAACTCGATCCGACCCCCATGAACTCGAAGGAGACCGCAGATGCGCATCGCCGTCATCGGAGCCAACGGCCGCACCGGCCGCCTCGTCGCCGAATCCGTACTGGCCAGAGGCCACGACGTGACAGCCATCGTGCGCTCCCCGGACAAACTGGGCGAGCTCGCCAGACGCGTCCGCGTTGTGACCGCATCCGCAGGTGACGTCGACGGCATCGCGACCGGGATCGCAGACGCGGGTGCCGTGATCAGCACCCTCGGCCACAGTCCGTCGAGCGGGGATGAGGTGCTCGCCGACGGCATCCGCACCGATCTCGCCGCGATGCAGCGCGCAGGGCACCGGCGCCTCGTGATGACCTCAGCCGCGGGGATCACCACGGATGGCGACGGCTGGTTCACACGCTCGATCCTGAAGCCGCTGCTCGGCCTGGTCCTGCGCAAGCCGTTCACGGACACCAGGAACGCCGAGGCCCTGCTGCGCGCATCCGACCTCGACTGGGTCATCGTGCGACCGCCCATGCTGCGCGACGGCGAGGCCAACGGATACGTGTCTCAGGAGCGGCTCAACGTGCGCGGCCTGTTCACGATGAACCGCGCCGATCTGGCGGAAGCGCTTGTCGACCTCACCCTCGACGCTTCGCCGCGAACCGTGTTCGCCGTCGCCAGCAAGAAGCCGGTACGGGCGGCGCAGCGGCAGAAGATCGACGCCTGAGGGGATCGGAGACGGGAGCTGCACATCGCCCGGTCGTCCGCGCTCAGCGACCTCGACAGACCGGCCGGCGAGGGAGTCGACTCGCCTCAGCGGCGCGACTCGAAGAATTCCTCGAGGAGGGCGGCGCAGGCATCCGCTTCCACCCCGCCGTACACCTCGACGCGATGGTTCAGCCTGCGGTCGCGCAGCACGTCGTAGACGCTGCCGGCTGCACCGGCCTTCTCGTCCCAGGCGCCGAAGACGACCGTGGGGACGCGTGCCGACAGGATCGCGCCTGCGCACATCACGCACGGCTCAAGCGTGACGACGAGCGTGACATCCGTCAGATGCCAGTCGCCGGTCGACTCGGATGCCGCCCGCAGCGCCAATATCTCGGCGTGAGCCGTCGGATCCTGCCGTGCCTCACGCTCGTTGCGGCCGGCGCCCACAACTCTTCCGTCGCGGTCGAGCACGATCGCAGCCACCGGCACATCGCCCGTGGCGAGGGCGAGACGTGCGTCGGCGATGGCGCGATGCATCCATCCCGACTGGTCGATGGTGGGCACGACTCCCCTTCGGTCCTGGCGCTGAGTCAACGCGCCGAGCGATCGGATCGCGACGGCCGTCGGCGATCCGCCCGGCACAGCCTAGGGTTGAGCCTATGCGAGTGCACGTTGCCGACCACCCCCTCGTCACCCACAAGCTGACGGTGCTCCGCAACCGCGAGACGCCGGCCGTCACCTTTCGCGCGCTGGTCGAGGAGCTCGTGACGCTGCTCGCCTACGAGGCGACCCGCTCGGTGCGCGTCGCACCCATTGACATCCAGACTCCGGTGGCGCCGACGACGGGCGTGACGCTGGCCGATCCGAAGCCCCTCGTCGTGCCCATCCTGCGGGCCGGACTCGGCATGCTCGAGGGCATGGTCAAGCTCGTCCCGTCGGCCGAGGTCGGCTTCCTCGGGATGGTCCGCAATGAGGAAACGCTGCAGCCGACGACCTACGCCGAACGTCTCCCTGAGGACCTCTCCAACCGTCAGTGCTTCGTGCTCGACCCGATGCTCGCCACCGGCGGATCGTTGAGCGCAGCGATCGAGTTCCTGTTCAAGCGCGGCGCCGTGGATGTCACGGCCATCTGCATCCTGGCCGCCCCCGAAGGCCTCGAGGCCGTCGAGCGTCTCACCGAGGGCCGCAATGTGACGCTCGTCGTCGGCGCAGTCGACGAACGACTCAACGAGCACGGATACATCATTCCCGGACTCGGCGACGCCGGCGATCGGCTCTACGGCCTGGTCTGAATCCACCGCGCGAAGGAGGGGCCCCGTCCACACGGACGGGGCCCTTCCTTGATCGCCGACGTGGCTACTGCTCGCCTGCCGAGCGGCGACGGCGGATCATCACGAAGGCGATCGCCGCACCGCCGAGCAGGATGATCGCACCTCCGGCCGCCAGCGGGAACACGAGGTTCGATCCGGTGTCGGCGAGTCCGCCCGACGCGTCAGTCGCAACAGCCGTGACGGCTGTCGGCTTGGAGTCGAACGTGAAGGTCTGGCACCCGACGGTGATCGAGACGATCTCGGCCGAACCCTTTTCTCCGGCGCCGAGCTGGAATCCGACGCTCACGATCGTCGCCTCGGGATTCTTCGCCAGGTAGTCCTGCAGCGTGCCGAGGCTTGCGAAACCGGAGCCCGCCGCGACGCCGAAGCCGTGGGCATCAGTCGCCCACTGACCGGCTCCCTGATAGACGAGGTCGCCATCGGAGCTGCCCTCGCCGTTCAAGTGGATGCCGAGCCTGAGACCGGGCGCTGCGCCGCTCGCATTCGTGAGGTCGATTGCCGGGGAACCGGCGTCCTGCAATGGGATGTCCACCGCGTGGACGCCCGCTACGAGGGCGTTGCCGGAGGCGTCATCCGTCCACACCTTCACGGTCGCCGGGGTGTAGTCGTAGTGGCCGGCGGAACGGACCGTGTAGTTCCAGCCGGCGTTGTCCAGATTCGATGCCAGGATCACCGGGAGCTGGGCGTCGCACGCCGTGATCGTCGGCGGAACGTAGCAGTCGGCCTGCGGATTCGTGCTCTGGTTCGTCTTGACCGGGCCGAACGTCACATCCTGCTCGAACGGCTGCGCCAACGAATATCCGGCCGCAGCAGAAGCGGTGATCACGTTGGGACCGCCGACGTTCATCGGATACGTGCCAGGAGCCTGGTCGGTCGCCGGGTTGTTCACGTGCCACACGACGCCTTCGACTGCGGGAAGGGTGAGCGTTGCATTCGACGTGCCGTTGCCGCAGACGTTGTCGGTCGACGTGACGTGCGGAACCACCACCTGCTTGCAGTCGGGGTTGATCACGAACTTCCATGCCGTATTGAGGCCGCCAGGGGCCAGGGACTCCGCCGGGTTGCCCGGCGACGTGAGGTTCGTGCCGTTCTTCACCGCAGCAAGCAGGGCCTGCGTCGTCGCGTTGTCGACATAGCTGTCCACCTGGTAGTACGTGCCGCAGGTGTCGGGCACGGCTACGTCGAGGGTCTCGGTCGTCTCGGGCGTGACGCTCACGAATGTCTGCGGCCAGGTCGCAGAATTGCTGTCCGCCGGCTTCGTCGGCATCTGCCAGACCACCGTCTGATAGCTGGTCGGCGTGCAGTCGCCACCCGTCAGCTCGTCCTGCACCTCGTACGTCACTGTCGTCGTGCTCTTCCCGTTCGAGAACAGGTGGCCACCGGCAGCGGTCGCGGAACGTGAGTGCTTTCCGACCTCCGTGGAATACGAGCTGGAGTCCCACGAAGCGTTCTCGATGGCGAACTGCACGGTCGAGGCGCTGGCGCACGTCGGCGGATTGACCGTTGCCTGGGCGATGGCATCGTGCGCGGGCGCTACAGCGCAATCGCCGCCGAGCTGCACCGTGCCGCCGCTGTCGGCACTCTTCCAGCCGCGCCAGTCCGTCTGCACTGCGACTTCTGCCGCCTTCGCGCTTCCCTTGATTTCCGACTGCGTGAACGATGCGGTCCAATTGCCCGTACGCGCTGGAATGCCGGACTGCCCGCCCGAATTCTGGTGCGATCGCCAGGCGTTCAGCCACAGTTGCCCGTCGACGGGGTGAGAAACGCCCACTGCCGAGGCGTACAGGGTGCTCGGCTCGGGTGAATGCGTAATCACCTTGACGTCGGCCTCGTCACCGTTCGGCGTCTGCGTCTGCGTGTACGTCCAGGTGACCGTGTATGTGCCATCCGTCTGGCACTGGGCGGTCCCTTTCACTGCGCCGGTGTGCGCGCTCGCGGGAGCGGCGATACCGACCACCGCTCCCGTCGCCAGTAATGCGGCCGCGCCGATCACCGCCCCGATTCTCTTCAGGTTCATTCGCTGTGACTCTCCAGATACAAGGGGGTACTCGCGCCTAAAGATGAGCTATACTCGACTTCTGCGACACAACCACATTGAAACCTCAACCGCCGGTCGAAAAACGGCGCGCAAAACCCTGAGGGTGCAGGGAGCGACGCGCGCCGAGGATGAGTCTCGACGAGCCGTTGGGGGTGTGAATCGAGTGGTGCGGGTCAAGCTCGGGTAGTGCAGGGGCGCTTCGCGCGACTAACGACAAGCCGCGCGGTTGCGCCAGTTTAGCGGCAGACGAACCCTGAAAATCAACAAATCTGCAGTGATGAACGGATCCCGTTGTCGCCATGCGCCGACGAGCAATTCGGACGCTCGTCACACCACCTCCGAGGTTCGATCTCCGGGTCTCCCGTCGAGCCGATGCGCGTCGCATCGCAAGGCTCACGTTGACAGAGCCCGGAGCATCCGCTTTACTGGCACACATGACTGCACCCTCGCGCACCCTGACCTCCTTCGAGGCCCTTGGGCACGCCGGCATGATGATGCCCGGCCGCGCTGCTGTCATGTGCTGTCGAATGTGTCGCTGACCTGACGACCATCCGCCGAGCCGTCATCAACTGAACCGCACGCAGATCGCGGAGACCACTTCGTGGATCGCGAAACTACCGGCCCAGTACGGACGGGATCTGCTTCGAGCAGATCCGATCCGACCGATGACACTCCCCTGAAGCCTCGCTCGCGATCCTCGCAGGCTTCTGCACCGGCCGACTCAACGGCCCGAAACAGTACCGAACCCGCTCAGCCGGATCCGCTCTCCCCGGCAGCAACGGCAGGTTCCCCGCATCATCATCTCGAGGACTCGACTCCCATGTCTCTTGCCACCGTCACCCCGCTGACCGACACAACCGCCATCGCCGCCCGCCCCGCAGCGGTGCGCACCACAGCTTCCGCCGTCGCACCCGTCGTGCACACGACCGTGGCGCCCACCCGCACGGCGCATCCGCGTCGCGTCGACCCCGCGAACCCGCAGCCCGTGCAGCCCCTGCCCGTGCAGCAGCGAGCCGCGCGCCCGGCGGAAGCCCCCGCGCAGGATGCACCGGCACCCGTGCGCATCCGCGCCGTTCCGAACGGCACCCGCGCCCGCGGATTCGCGCTCTACGTCGGCTTCGACGAGGACAAGGCCGGAGCGGCCGGAACGGATCTCGGACACGTGGTCGAAGCACTGAAGCGCCTCGCCGCCGAGATCGCTCCCGGATCCGAGACGTACGCCGCGGTCGCCCTCGCCCCGGAGGCCGCCGGAGGACGCGACATCGACGTGGTGCGTCTTGCGCTCCAGGATCCCGCCGCCATCGCCAAGAACCGCCAGACCACCGAGCCGTCCCCGGATCGTGCAACCGGCGTGGTCGTGGACATCTCGCGCAAGCGCCTCCTGCTCGACAACGAGAACATCGCGCTCACCTACAAGGAGTTCGAGCTGCTGCAGTACCTCGTGCTCCGCGAAGGGCGCACCATCGACCGCAGCGAGCTCATCGCCTCGCTGTGGGAGGCCGGCGACGACGAGGTGCCGAACGAGCGCACCATCGACGTGCACGTGCGCCGCCTGCGTTCCAAGCTCGGAACCTACGAAGACATCGTGCGAACGGTGCGCGGCGTCGGCTACCGGTTCGACCGCCACGCAGACGTCACCATCCGCCACGCTGGAGCACCGAGCCCGGACCTGTTCTGAGCTTCAGCGGCTACCGGCGTCCAACACGGCCGCCAGCACTGGGCCCCGCTCTCAGCTCCAGCTTCCGAGCGAGCCGACTCCTACGACGTCCGACAGCGCCCCGACGGCGAACACCGGACATCGGAGGCCTTGGGGACCCCCGGCGCCAACCTCACGAACGCGACCCGCTCCTCATTGCGGCGGTGTGCACGCCGCAGCAATCCCAGCCATTCGCACAACCCGACCGCGGCGCGACGGGCAGGGACCGGCGCCCATCTCAAGAACGCGACCCGCTCCGCGTTGCGGCGGCGTGTACGCCGCAACAACCCCAGCCATCCGCGCACGCCGACCGCGGCGCGACGGGCAGGGACCGGCGCGCAAATAAACTCAAATGCCGAGGAGCTTCTGTTTCGCTGCTGCGAACTCGTCGTCGGTGAGCACGCCCTGTTGGTGCAGGGTCGCGAGGCGCTGAATCTGGCTGGTGACATCTTCGCCTCCGGCCGGCGCGGCCGGCGCGGCGGGTGCCGCGGGCGCCGCCGCCTGCTGCTGCGCCACGGCCTGCTGGGCGGCCGCCTCCATCTGAGCCTGCTGCTGCTGGGCTTCGTACTGCTGCTGCTCGTACTCCGACTGAGCCCTGGCCTGCTGGTGCGCCCTCATGCCGCCGCTGACCGCTGTGGCGGTTCCTGCGACGACGGCCGTGCGGGCGGCGAGGCCGACAAGGCCTGGACGTCCCATTCTGCGTAGTGGCATTGCTACTCCGATCCTTCTGAGTGGGTCGTGATCACTCGGCCCGAGCCAGTGACACGACCTCGTTCACGATGGGCGCCGGGATGCGCTCGCTGGCCAGAACCGCACCGCCGGAGGCGGCGAGACGCGACGCGAGCTTCCTCGCCCAGAGGTGTTCGACAACCAGCAGTTCGGCGCTCGCCCCCGCTTCCAGCGCCTCGGCGAAGTACGCGACGTCCTCGTCAGCGGCCAGGCCGGAAAGGTCGAGATCCACATCCTCCAGGCCGTACGTATCCGATGCGTCCTCCACCTCGATCGTCTCGACGTCGCCCTCGACTGTCTTTGTCACGAGGATCGCGTCGATGACACGAACGGCGCCGTCCTTCGCGAGCTCGCGAACAGCTTCGACGACGCCCGGGTCGGGCGCCTCACCGGGGAATCCGACGAGCACGAACTCGACGGGTCCGTATTCCAAATCGCTCATGTCGATCCTTTCGCCTCTGCGATGACCTACCCAGCATGCGCTCTGCACCCCCGGATGCCGTCACCCCGGCCGGGTGAAGGCGCGGCCTCCGAGTCCCGCGCAGGCGGCTCGCCGTTCACCCGGATGACACAGGCCGGCGATACCGTGATGGCCACGTCGGCGGCTTCGGGCATTCAGCGGCAGAGGCTGATGCTCGACGACGCTGTCGACGACGGATGCCACAGTGGACGCGACGGAGGGCGTGATGGCGACGCAGCAGGACATTCAGCGGATCATCGACGAACGACTGAACACGTTCGCGGCACTGGGTGTGCTCAGCGTGCGCCCCGGGTTCGTGCTGCGCGACGGATGGATCACCGACGAGCGCGCGATCGTCGTCACGGTCGCCGCCGGGTCGGACACGGTCCTCCCGGCGGAGGTCGACGGCGTGGCAGTGGACGTGCGCGTCGCCTCGCCGGCCAAGGCCGCCCAACTGGCACAGCTCGCACGCCCGGACGGGATCCGCGCCTTGCTCGGCGCAGCGCCCGATTCCGGCGCCGTTCCCGTGTTCGCGGATGAGCGGATGATCACGCCAGAGCTGCGGGTCGCGGCGGGGACGTCATCCGGATCCGCGACGGATCACGCGCTGGTGCTGGGAGCGGCCATGCCGACCGGTGCCGGAGCGGCCACGGTGGCGACCCATCCGGATCAGGCAGCGGCGAAGCCGACCAAGCCGCAGGTGGCCTACACGTCACCTGCAGGCGTGAAGCTCGAGCCTGTCGCAGGAGTGATCGAGCTCGAGCTCAGCGCCAGCCCCGACGCCGGATGGCCCGTGTTGAAGAAGTTCCTGCACAGCACGACGAAGTCGCTCACGGTCGGCCTGTACGACTTCACGTCCGCCCACGTGCTGAGCGACTTCGAGAGTGCGGCCCGCGGCAAGACCGTGACGTTCGTGCTCGATCATCCCGCCAAGAACCCGACGGCGGACCAGACCGACGACCAGACGGTTTCGGCGCTGCAGAGCGCGCTCGGCGCGCGGTTCGACCAGGCATGGGCGCTCGAGCGCGCGGATCCGCACGCGGCGGCCTGGATCTTCCCTTCGGCGTACCACATCAAGGTCGCGGTGCGGGATTCGAGCGCCGTCTGGCTCTCCAGCGGCAACTGGAACAACTCGAACCAGCCCGACATCGACCCGGTGAACGATCCGTCGGATGCTGCTCAGGCCAGGTCGCGCGACCGCGACTGGCACGTGGTGATCCACCATGCCGGCCTCGCGAAGGTGTTCGAGGCCTACTTGAAGAACGACCACGATGTGGCGGAACAGCACCAGGCCGTCCCGTAAGGCAGCAGCGCAGCCACCGGCGGTGGTTCCGACGGGCTCGGTGCTGCCGACACGATGCTCCTGCTTCAGCCGCTCGCCGAGACACCTCCGTTCCTCACGTTCACGGCATCCGAGACTGTGCGCGAGCAGGTGTCCATCACGCCGGTGCTCACACCAGATCCCGGCGTGTACCCCGACGCCGTGCGCGAGCTCATCGCCTCGGCCACGACATCCCTCCACATGCAGTTTCAGTACATCGAGCCGCCCAGCACGGCCACGGATGCGAACGCGGCCTTCCGCGACCTCATCGCCGCCGTCGTCGATCGGCAGAAGGCGGGCGTCGACGTGCGGGTCATCATGAGCCAGTTCGAGACGGCGGGCTACCTCGAGCAGCTGCAGGAGCTCGGACTCGACGTGGTCGACAACGTGAAGCTGCAGAACAACGTGCACAACAAGGGGATCGTCGTCGACGCCGCCCGCACGCTCGTCAGCAGTCAGAACTGGTCGACGGCGGGCACGCTCCAGAACCGCGACGCCGGCGTGATCATCGACAGCACGCGCGTGGCAGCGTATTTCGACGCCATCTTCCAGCACGACTGGGAGAACCTCGCGGAACAGAAGGCGCACACGGACTAACACCCATCGCGCACGCTCATCCAGTCGCCACGAGTCGTACAACGACCCCGACGGCCGGTACGACGGCCCACGATCCCGACCGCCCTCGGGTGCGTCGGACCCGTGCTTTCTACGGCACCAGGATGATCTTGCCGCGCACGCTGCCGGCCTCGCCCACGCGATGCGCCTCGGCCGCCTGCGTCAGCGGATAGGTCGCGCCGATCTCGACCTGGAACGTGCCGTCTGCGAGGCCGGCGAGCGCCGCCTCGAGACCCTCGGCCCTCAGCGCTTCCTCCTCGGGCGTGAGGGGCACGGGACTTCCACCCGACCACGCCTTGATGCCCAGCTCCGCCGCCTTGAATCCGACGACGATGGTGCCGATGTGGGAGCGATCGGCGACCAGGTCGAAGGAGGCCTGCAGCGCGGCATCCGTTCCGGCCATGTCGAGCACGTAGTCGACTCCCTGCGGAACGGCCGCGCGAACACGATCGACGAGACCGTCGCCGTACTCGAGCGCTATCGCCCCGAGATCGCGCAGACGGTCCAGGTTGTTGGCACTCGCCGTGCCGACGACCGTGACGCCGCGGGCGCGGGCGAACTGCACGGCGGCTTGTCCGACGGCGCCTGACGCGCCGTGGATGAGCAGCACGTCGCCTTCGCCGGGTCCGAGCGACACCACCACCTGATACGCCGTGCCGGCGGGGACGCCGAGGGCAGCGGCATCCTCGAACGACACGTCGGCCGGCTTGCGCACGAGCTTGCCCTCGGATGCCACGACCTCGCTCGCGTACGCCCCCGACGCTCCGCGCACCACGACCTCATCCCCTACTGACCAGTCGGTCACGCCGGGTCCGAGCGCGGAGATCACACCCGAGACGTCGGATCCCAAGCGCCGCGGCGTCTCGATCGGCTCCGACGGACGGATGCCCCGCCGCAGCTTCCAGTCGATCGGATTCACCCCGATGGCCTTGGACGCGACCAGCACCTTCCCCTCACCCGGCACCGGATCGGGCTTCTCGGCCGCCTCGAGAACCTCTGGGCCGCCGAGTCGGGCGTACTGGATCACCGTCTGCATGGAAACTCCTCGCGTCGTCGCCTCTCACGATAGGCGAGGCGCCCGCACAGCATGTCGAGGGCGTGACACCCCGCAGCTCAACCGGCGCTCGCGGGGCCAGGCGGGAGCGGTCCAGTGAGGTAACGCTGCACGGTCGGGGCGATGTGGTCGACGACCCAGGCCGGATCCGCGGAGGCCAGAGGCTCCCAGCGCAGCACGTAACGGGTCAGGATGACACCGGTCAGTTGGCTGGCGAGCAGAGCCGAACGGGTGTCGACCTCTGCGTCATCCGGCGAGAACCGTGCGACAACGGGATGCACAGCCCGATCCAGGATGAAGGACCGCATCTGCGCCGCCATCGTCTTGTTGCGCGCTGCGCTGCGCAGCAGGGCGGAGACGACGGATGAGTGGGCATCCCACACCTGCAGGAGGCGCGAGACGAGCTGGCGTGCCGCCTCGTCCGCATCCACGTCAAGCACGGGCGCGATGACATCGCGCGGGTCGAGCTGCAGGGCGGTCACGGCGTCGAAGAGGCCGCCCTTCGATCCGAAGTAGTGGGCGATCATCGCCGGATCGACGCCAGCACGCTGGGCGATCTCGCGGGTTGTCGCACCGTCGACGCCTCGGTCGGCGAAGACCTCGCGCGCGGCATCCATCAGCTCCTGACGGGTGGTGGACGGCCCCCGACGCCGGCCACTCACGACTCCTTCCCGTCGTCATCCGTCTTCGCCGCGGAGTGCCGACCGTGGTGGCCGGCAGCGTCCGAGTGGTCTCGATCGAGCAGCACCATGGTCTCCTCGAGCGTCGCCGGCACCGGAACCACGTCGGCGCGGATGCCGCCCAGCGCCTCCGTCACCCGGGTCTGCAGCGTCTCCGCGCTGCCGCGTCCCGCCACGCGGATGCTCCGTCCGCTGAGCATGATCGGGAGCCCCGAGCGGTCCAAGACCTCGAACGCACGCTGCCAGTCCTCGCTCGTGACGAGCACCGCTGCGGCACCGCGCACGAGATCGGACACCGTCCCTGATCCGACCAGTCGACCCTGTGCGAGCAGCGCCAGGCGGGTGCACTGCTCGGCTTCCTGCAGGTAGTGGGTTGTCACGATGACGGCGCGGCCGGCATCCGCCTGCGCATGGATGACATCCCACAGCCGCGCGCGCCCGAGCGGATCGACCCCCGACGTCGGCTCGTCGAGCACGAGGAGTTCAGGGCCGTGGCTGAGCGCGAGCGCGAAGGCCAGCTGCCTCTGCCGGCCCAGCCCGATGTCGGAGACGGTGTCGCGGCTGACCTCACGCAACGCGTCGGGCAGCACCGGCTTCGGCACGCCGTACACGCGGGAGAGGAACGCGACATTTTCGCGCACACTCAGCGTCGTGTAGAGGCCGAGGCCCTGCGGCACGTACCCCAGGCGGCGTCGGGACGCGTTGCTCGGCGGTTCACCGAAGAGCGTCGCGTCGCCCTCGTCTGCGCGTTCGAGCCCGAGCAGGATGCGCAGCAGCGTCGTCTTGCCGGCCCCGTTCGCGCCAATCAGTCCTACCACCTCGCCCGGGCGCACCTCGAGGCTCACGTCGTCGACGGCCGTGGCATGGCCGAAGCGCTTCACGATCCGGCGGGCGCATGCCGTTGGGTCCTGCGACCGTTCGCCGAGCCTGTCGGAAGACCGCTGATGGAGCTCGGCCGGCGGCGCGACGGGCTCAACCGGCGGCGAGGACTGTGCGCCGGTTCCGACACGCTCAACCCGCGACAGCGACAGGGCGATGAGAGCGTCCTCGAAGTCGGGTGCTGCGATCCGCGATCCCGGAACGGTCTCCCCGGCCGGCGACCACAGATGGCATTCCGTTCCGCGGCGCCAGACGCGGGCGGCGAGCGCTGCCGGGGGTGCGGCATCCGGACCCTCCAGACGGGCGATCGCACCGGGGACCGACGCGACGATCTCGTCGGGCGTGCCGGAAGCGAGCATCCGGCCCGCGTCAAGGGCGATGACGGATGCGGCGCGCTGCGCCTCATCCAGGTACGTCGTCGCCATGATCACCGTCGTACCGCCGGATACCACGCCTCCGCCGGCGCCGGCCGGCCCGGCCGTGGCACTGATCAGGCGCCACAGCTCGACCCGGCTGACCGGGTCGACGCCCGTGCTCGGCTCGTCGAGCAGCACGAGCGTCGGCTCGTGCAGGATGGCGAGCACGAAGCCGAGCTTCTGCCGCATGCCACCGGACAAATCGTGCCCGAGACGCCGTCGGGCAGCGTCGAGCCCGGCGCGTTCGAGCAGTTCGGCGGAGCGCTCGCGGATGCGCGCAGCCGACATCCCGTACGACCTGCCGACGAACTCCACGTTCTCCTCGACGGTGAGGGTCGGCCACACACCAGAGGTGGCCGGCTGGTATCCGAGACGCTCGCGCTCGACGGTGCTGAGCTCGCCGGAGTCCGCTCGCACCCGGTGCGCGAGCACCCGCAGGAGTGTTGACTTGCCGGCGCCGTCGCCGCCGACGACGGCCGTGACCTGGCCGGGGCGGGCATCAAGGGTCACGTCGTCGAGCGCCGCGGTGCGTCCGAAGAGCACCGTGAGGCCCGCGACGCCGAACGACTCGCGCTCGACCGGCGTCGCCGTGGGCGCCTGGGATGCGGGCGAAGTCGAGGCGGGCATCACGCGACCTCTGTCGCGCGCTGCTGCACGGCATCCGTCTGCTCCGGCTGTCGCGGTTGTTTGACCGGCGAGATGCTGCGGCTGAGCCGCACCACCGCCAAGCCGAAGATGACGACGGCCATGATCGCGAGGATCACCAGCGGGAACCAGAGCGAGTCCCAGCCTGCGCCGCGGATCATGACGCCCTGCGAGATCATCGTGAACCACGTGAGCGGCAGGAGGTAGCCGATCCATCGCACGCCCGCTGCCATCGCGGACAGCGGGAAGATCATGCCGGAGAGCAGGATCTGCGGAAGCAGCACCATGAAGGCGAGCTGGATCGCCTGTCCCGTCGTGCGCGATACGGACGAGATCAGCACGCCGAGCCCGAGCACGACGAAGAGGAACAACGCTGCGCCGACGATGAAGATGAGCGGATTGCCGTTGAACGGCACGCCGAAGAGCAGCAGCCCGAGCACGGTGATCAGCGCCATGTCGAAGCAGGCGAGCAGGAAGTACGGCGTGATCTTGCCGAGCACCACGGCGCCGGCTCGCAGCGGCATCACCGCCAGCTGCTCCAGCGTTCCGGCCTCGCGTTCTCGTACCAGACCGATCGACGTGATGATCGTGCCGATGAAGGTGAGGATCAGGCCGATGATCGCCGGGATCATCACCCACGACGTCTTCAGGTCCGGGTTGAACAGGGTCGTCACGGTCAGCGTCGGCGGCTGCTGAGCGGATGCAGGTGCTTGGCTGGAACCGCTGCTCGACGTGCCGGTCCCTGATCCGCTCTCCCCCTGAGCCGCCTGCGCCTGCGCTTGAGCCGCAGCCTGGGCCGCCTGCTCTTGTGCCTGCGCAGCCTGCTGCGCTAGCTGCTGCTGCACCTGCGCGAAGATCGTCTTCGCGGACTGCGCGGCGAAGAGATTCGATCCGTCGATGAGGACCTCCGCCGTGAACGCCGGGCTCCCCTCCGGACCCGGTGTGTTCGACGAGGTCTCGGCGTAGATCGCCACGTCGGCGCGGTCGTCGCGCAGCTCGGTGGTCGCGTCATCCTTCGTGCCCTGCGCGTCGGTGACCACGACGTTCAGGTGGTCCTTCAGCTTCGAGTTGCCGTCGATGAGCTTGGTGACATCGTGCGCCGCCGATCCGTACACCGCGACGGTCAGGTGGTCGACGGTGAAGTTGGCCGCGTATCCGAAGATGATCAGCAACAGCAGCGGCATCACGATCAGCAGGGCGAGCGTGCGGCGGTCGCGCCGCAACTCCTGGAACTCCTTGAGCACGATCGCACGCATGGCGGGCCTCCCGGTCGGCGTCGTCCCGGCCGGATCTGCGGCCGTAGTTCCATAATTCATCGCTTGGTGAATTACGTCAACCGCCGACGCGTAGCGGAACGGGTGTCAGCCCAGGTTGGCGGGGCGCTTCCAGTCGTCGCCGAGCACGTGCTGGGCGAGGAACGCGAACACGGTCTCGTACCAGACGACCGCGTGCTGCGGCTTCAGCACCCAGTGGTTCTCGTCCGGGAAGTAGAGGAACCGGTGCTGCAGCGCGCCGTCGGGCGCAGCGAAGCGGGCGTTGAGTTCCGACCAGAGGCGCAGCCCCTCGCCGATCGGCACCCGATAGTCGTGGTCGCCGTGCACGACCAGCATCGGTGTGACGATGTTCTCGACGTGGCGGTGGGGCGAGTTCGCCTCCAGCCCTTCCGGCGTGAAGATGCTGGCCCAGTACGCCGAGTCATCGGTGGTCGGGATGAACTGGTCGAGCGCCCAGAGGCTGGCGTGGGTGACGATCGCCCGGAAGCGATCCGTGTGGCCGGCTACCCAATTGGCCATGTAGCCACCGAAGGACCCGCCCATGGCCGCCGTGCGCGTCTCGTCGATGTCGTCGCGGGCGACAACGGCGTCCGTGATGGACATGAGGTCGGTGAACGGCGCCTCGCCCCACGCGTTCCAGCCCCTGGCGATGAAGTCGAGGCCGTAGCCCGTGGAGAGAGCTGGATTCGGCAGCAGCACCGCATACCCGCGAGCGACCGCCAGCTGCGGGTTCCAGCGCCAGCTCCACGCGTTCCAGCTGTTCAGCGGACCGCCGTGGATCCAGAGCAGCAGCGGAGCCGGCGCGCCGGCCCGCGCCGTCGCCGTCAGCAGGAGCCAGCCGCGGACCCGAGTGCCGTCCGCTGCCGTGGTCTCGACCTCCTCCATGTGCCCCGGCACCTCGGGCGCACCACCCGGCACCGCCAGCAGTGTCACCGATCCGTCGCGCGCAATGCGGACCGGATGCGGCGCGGCCATCCATGAGGACCGCAGCGCCACGAGATCACCCGTGGTGCGGTCCAGATGCACGTCCGTGTACGTGAAATCGTCGTCGGTGAGCTGCTGCACCGATCCGTCGTCCAGTGGGATCCGGAACACCGGGCCCCTGCCGTCCTGGTCGGCCGTCACGATGAGCGATCGGTCGTCGACGTCGAACTGCAGGCTCGACGGCCAGCGATCCCAGTCGGTGGCGACGCGGCGCGGATCGATCAGTCTCACCTCTGCGCCGTCGGCCGTCTCGGTGCGCGCGACGCCCGCCACCCAGAGCTCTTGCTGCGTCGGTCCCTGCGGTGTTGCTCGCGCGGTGCGCACGTACGCGACGACCAATCCGTTGTGCGAAAGGCTGGGTGCCTCGAGGTCGACCCTTCGTTCGTCGAGCAGCACGCTGTGCCTGCCGGATTCGATGTCGATCGCGACGAGGCGATGATGCCGGTCATAGCCATCCGCTACCGGAAGCGAAGCGATCACCGCCGTGCCGTCCGGCGTGATCGCCACGCCTTCTGCTCCGCCGCGTCCGGGATGCGGCGTGAGGTCTCGCGGCCGTGGAAGCGACGCCGGATAGGGCTCGGACGCCTCGTCCGTTCCCGTGCGCGCGGGCTCCGAGTCGTATGACGTGTCGGAGCCGTCGACGGATGCCGCGCCGGAGACATTCGACTCGCCCCCTGCATCGGATGCCCGCTCGGCACCGACCTGGTCCACGAGATCACCGGTGTCGAGAGCGAGCAGATGTGGTTCGTCGGGACCGAGGTCGGCATCCCAGTACCGCACGGGATACCCCTCGTGCAGGATGGCAGAGATCTTCGACTTCTTCCGCGCCGCCCGCAGCCGTGCGTCGTCTTCGAGCGTGTCGGCACTCGGCAGCAGGTCGGCACCGAGCACGACGCGGTCCACACCCTCGGCCGACGCGGATATCCCGGAGACACCACCGGCGAGGCGGGTGAGCGGACGCGCTTCTCCACCCGTCGCGGGGAGCAGCCAGAGCTGGCCGGTCTCGTCGTCGTCCGCGTCGGCATCCGGACGCGCAGAGGTGAAGAGCACATCGCCGGATGCCGTGAACACCGGCGACGACTCTCCCTTCGCAGACCGTGTGAGCCGCCTCGCCCCTTCGGCACCGTCGGACGGGACGGACCACAATGCCCGCTCGTACTTGGTGCCGTCCTTCGACAGTGTCGCAACGGAGAGCACGACGCGCGTGCCGTCGGGAGACAGCGAGAGGGACTCGACGCGGGGCAGGGCGATGTAGTCCCCGAGGGACTCGAACGACGACTTCGGCATGCATCCAACGTACGCGGTACGGTCTCCTCCATGAGCGTGGTGCTGTGCGTGACCCTGTGGCCGAATCCGGGGTTCGAAGAGGAGATGGTCGCCTACGAGGACGGCGTACTGGCGTTGCTGCCCGAGCACGGATCGCGGGTGGTCGCACGCGTGCGAACCCTCTCCGATGCCGCGGCATCAGAAGGTGCTGAGCCGCCGTTCGAGACGCAGATCATCGAGCTGCCCGACGACTCGGCCCTGGATTCGTACATGCGGGATCCCCGACGTCTCGCCGGTGCCGATGTGCGAGACCGCGCCATCGCCCGCACCGAGATCCAGCGGGTCAGCCTGGCCTGAGCATCCCGACCCCAGGTCGCCACCGGTGCCGTCGCCGTTCGACACCCGGTCCGCCGACCTCGACACCAGGGTTCCGCGGCGCTCGATTACGCGGGTCTCGGTGCGACCTGAAGTAACGAAAACAGGACGGATCGCGCTCTCGCGCCGAAAACAGGCTGGATTGCCATGTTTTCGACCTGATGTCCTGTGTTCGTAGCGCGGGGCGACGCGCGGTCACCCATGCGGACCCGCAGTGATCCGCGGGCGCGGCGCCTACTCGGCGGCCCGCCGCTCGTCGTATGCCGCGCGCGACGCCTCGATCGCCGGATGATGCGCCGTCGCCCAGTCTCCGAGGGCGATCGCGAGCTCGACGAGCGTGCGTCCGAGTTCGGTGAGCTCGTACTCGACGCGAGGCGGGACCTCGGCGTAGACCGAACGCACCACGAGGCCGTCGCGCTCGAGCTGGCGGAGGGTGAGGGTGAGCATCCGATGCGAGATGCCGGGGATGTGACGCCGCAGTTCGGTGAACCGCAAGCGTCCGGCGCGCAGTGTGGCGATCACGAGCAGGGACCACTTGTCGCCGATGCGGTTGAGCACGCCGCGCACGGCGCGGCCGGTCGACTCGTCCCCGGCGCACGAGTGTTCGTACGAGCTGAGCTCGGTGTCGCGTGCTGACGACTCGAAAGCGGCAGCCGAAGACGGATGCGCGACATCCGTCTTCTCTCGCCCGCCTCTCACGCCGGTTACCTCCGTGTGCCTTTTGTACGTCACCAGTCAGTAACGCATCATGTCATTGATAACCGATCGTAACCGACCCAGCCGTGCGGCGCCGCAACCCGCCGCGTGGCCGGACGGAGCGCCGGATCCCGACCAGGCCCGCGGTTCCCGCCGCGAGCCATCCGAACGAAAGACCCCCATGACCATCGCACTCTGGATCGTCAACATCATCCTCGCCATCGCCTACCTCGCGGCGGGCGGCACGAAGCTGCTGCAGCCGAAGGCCAAGCTCGCCCCCATGATGGGCTGGGTCGAAGACTTCGCCACCCCATACGTCAAGCTGATCGCGGCGGCCGAAGTGGTCGGCGCGCTCGGGCTCGTGCTTCCGCTGCTGACCAGCATCGCGCCGATCCTGGCTCCGATCGCCGCGGTGTGCCTCGCGATCATCATGGCCGGAGCGGTCGTCGTGCACCTCCGCCGCAAGGAGCCGGTGCTCCCTGCGCTGGTGCTCGGCATCGTGTCGATCGTGAGTGCCGGGCTCGGGTTCGCGGTGGTCTGATCCACCGCGCGCTCGAATCAGACCCCAGAGGGACTGACGTCCCCATGAACAAAGTCACGTCCGAATTCGCGCAAAGCGGCCGCACAAACGCCGATCGAGCACTCACGCCAAAACTCACAAGAAAAATAACGAACAGGTAACTAGCGCCCCGTTACCTGTTCGTTATAGAGTTCAAGCGCACCGGTTGTTTGCTGTGGCGGCCGGTGCGGAATGTGATTGCAGGACACTCTTGGTGCAAGGGAGAGGGCCGGTCGTAAGCCTCTACGACCGGCCCTCAATTCTGTCTACGGAGCGGTGCAGACGGAGCAGTGCAGACGCACCACTTCGAGGTCCTGCAAGGCCTCTCCCATGTGAAGAGTGCCCCTAGGTTTCTCGGGACGAGCATCTTCGGCGCAGTGAAAGGGCTGCCGGGTCTGCAGGGGCCGTTCCGGGCCCTCGTCGATGCATCCGACCGGAGCGCCCTTCGGCTCACCGGCCCGCGACAGTCCGAGCGTCGTGCAGCGGCGATCGTTCGAGCTGGGACGCCGTCCCGCGGATACTGAGCGGCTCAGACTCCGCTGATGGCCACCGTGACGATGAATCCGATGACGCCGGCGACCGCGATGACGAACGCGATCCAGACGAGTACGCCTGCGGCACCGGTGCGGGCGGGGTATGTGGGGTGACGATCGTCCATTCCTCGATGCTATGCCCGAGGGCGGCGCCTCCATCGCGCACCGAGTCGTCCATCCGTCCGCCCGGAACGGCGCCCATCCCCGTACGCTTGAACGCGACGTTTCTTCACGTCGGATCGGTTGCGGTCCGGCAGTCATTCGTGTCGGGTCGTACGACGACCCGTGTCCGGCGCCCTGGGAGGAGTCGCAGCGTGGCCACGAAGTCCGCCATCAGCGCATGGGAATCGCTGTTCCGAGCCCAGGTGACCGTCATGCGCACGCTCACGGCTGAGTTTCCGCGCGACCCCGACCTCAGTCTCACCGAGTACGACGTGCTGTTCACCATCTCGAAGCAGGAGGGACGCAGCATCCGCATGCGCGATCTGCGCACCCAGGTGCTGCTGACCCAGCCGAGCGTGAGCAGGCTCGTCGACCGGCTGGTCGACCGAGGGCTCGTGTCGAAGTGTCCGGAGCCGGATGACGCGCGCGGCTCCCTCGTGCGCCTCACCGATGACGGCTACCGCTTGTACCGCACGTGCGCTGTGCAGCACGGCCGGTCGATCATCGACCACGTAGGCGGTGCGCTCTCGAGCGAGGAGCTCGCCCAGCTCGAGGCGCTCTGCGACAAGCTGCGGCGGAGCGTCGAGGGAGCCGAATCCGTCTCCGTCACGCCCGCATAGCGGCGCGACCGCCCTCACACCTGCCCGCGTCGGGTTCGCCCGCACGGACGTTGTCCCACCGTCACGAGAAGGAAGCCACCATGCAGCAACGACCCATCGGCAACCGCACCGTCAGCGCGATCGGACTCGGCGGCATGCCGATGTCCATCGAGGGGCGCCCGGACGAGAAGCGTTCGATCGCCGCGATCCACGCCGCTCTCGACGCAGGCGTCACGCTCATCGACACGGCGAACGCCTACCACATCCATGCCGACGAAGTCGGTCACAACGAGGCACTGATCGCCAAGGCGCTGCGCGAGTACGACGGCGACGCATCCGATGTGCTCGTCGCAACGAAGGGCGGGCATCTCCGCCCCGGCGACGGAAGCTGGACGGTCAACGGCAACCCGGACTACATTCGCGGTGCCGCAGAGGAATCGCGCCGCCGCCTCGGCGTCGAGCGGATCGGTTTGTACCAGTTCCACAGGCCGGACCCGGCCGTTCCGTACGCCGATTCCGTCACAGCCCTGCGCGACCTGCTCAACGACGGCGTCATCGAGATGGCCGGCATCTCGAACGCGAGCGTCGAGCAGATCGACATCGCGCAGGATGTGCTCGGCGGCCGCCTGGTCTCGGTGCAGAACCAGTACTCGCCGCGTTTCCGGTCTAGCCAGCCGGAGCTCGACTACTGCACCGAACTCGGCATCGCGTTCCTGCCGTGGAGCCCGCTCGGGGGCATCGGACGCAGCGGCGCGGGCGCCGGATTCGAGGCGTTCCAGGACATCGCGGATGCCCGCGGCGTGAGCCCGCAGGTCATCACGCTCGCGTGGGAACTCGCGAAGGGGCCGGGCGTGATCCCCATCCCTGGATCGTCGCGTCCGGAGAGCATCCTCGATTCGATCACGGCCGTCGACATACGGCTGACCGAGGACGAGCTCGACCGGCTCGGATAGCCGAGCGGTCGCGGCGACGGGAACCGCGGCATCCGCAGTCCCGCTTCGCGAACTGCAGGCGAACGCGCCTCGGACTCGCGCCTCGTGACGGCGGGGCCGAGGTGCCGCACGGGCTCCGCTCCGCACGCCGCGCCGCCGACGGTCCAGCACCGCCGCGCTCTAGTGTGTGAGCCATGACGGACGCCTCGGTCCCGGTCGGACCCGAATCGAACCCTGAAGCTCCCGACCCAGACGCCTCGCAGGCGGACGCCTCGCAGGCGGACGCGGTCGCGAAGCGCACCCACGAGGCGGTCCCGTCGAGGACGTTCTGGGCCAACCTGAACCAGCCCTTCACCCTCGGCTTTCTGATCACGCTGGGCGGCCTCGCGGCACTGGTCATCGGGCTGGCCGTCTCGAGCCTCTCCACGATCCTGATCTACATCGGGTTCGCACTGTTCGCCGCGCTCGGCCTCGACCCCGTCGTGCGCAACCTCGAACGGCACAAGGTGGCCAGGCCGTGGGGCATCGTGATCGTCTACGGCGCGTTCGCCGTCGTGCTGGTCGGCGTGCTGTGGCTGATCGTGCCGACGGCGGTGAGCCAGATCACGCAGTTCGTGACCAACATCCCTGCGACGATCACGTCATTCCAGCACTCGGATCTCTACGACTGGCTGCAGTCGAACTTCGGCGACCAGGTCGCCTCCATAACGGACCAGATCAAGAGTTTCCTCGCCAACCCGGCGAACATCGCCGCCATCGGCGGCGGCGTCGTGAAGGTGGGAGTGACCATCGGTTCCGTCATCTCCGGAATCATCATCGTGCTCGTGCTGAGCCTCTACTTCCTGGCCTCCCTGCCCACGATCAAGACGGCGTTCGCCCGGCTCGCGCCCGCACGCAACCGACCCACCGTGTCGTCGATGATCGAGCAGATCTCCGGCGGCATCGGCGGCTATCTCGGCGGGATGGTCGTGCTCGCGTTCTTCAACTCGATCGTCGCCGGCCTGCTGTACCTGTTCCTCGGACTGCCGTTCCCCTTGCTGATGGCGGTCGTGGCGTTCTGCATCACGCTGATCCCGCTCGTCGGATCCGTGCTGTTCTGGTTCGCCGGCACGATAGTGGCACTCTTCAGCAGCCCGATCGCAGCGCTGGTGTTCGCGATCATCTATCTCGTCTATATGCAGATCGAGGCATACGTGCTCACGCCCCGGGTGATGAACCGAGCCATCTCCGTGCCCGGATCGCTGGTGATCATCGGAGCGCTCGTGGGAGGGACCCTGCTCGGTCTGCTCGGCGCGCTCGTCGCGATTCCGGTGACGGCGAGCATCCTGCTGATCATCAAGCAGATCTTCATCCCGCGCCAGGACGCCAAGGTCTGAGCGCAGCCTTCTCTGGACAGCGCGGACGCCCGCGGCGAGGCTTGTGCACATGTCCTCTTCTCGGAAGGCGGTCGGGTGACGACCGGTGGCACAGCGCCGATGCATCGGCGGCGGGTGTCCGACTGGCTGAACAGGCACGACCCTGATCTCGCCGCCCTGCGGCGAGCGGGACGCACCGCCATCGTCATGCCGCTGCTCTTCGCGTTCGGCTATTACGTCGTGGGCAACGCCGACTACGCCACCTTCTGCGCCTTCGGCTCCTTCGCCATGCTGCTGCTGGTCGGTTTCGGCGGCACGATCCGCGAGCGGCTGCAGGCGCAGCTCGCCCTGGCCGTGACGGGTGGCGTGCTCGTGGTGCTCGGCACGCTGACGGCGACACCGGTCTGGCTGGGCGCGCTGTCCATGGCCGTCGTCGCGTTCGCCGTGCTCTTCGTGGGCACCGTCAGCTCCGTGCTGGCGTCGGCGAGCACGTCGTTGCTCATCGCCTTCATCCTCCCTGTCACTCTGCCCGGCGGCTTGGCATCCGTACTGCCGCGGCTGGCCGGGTGGGGCACGGCATCGGTGGTGGGACTCGCGGCCATCGCGTTGCTCTGGCCGGCGCCCGTGCGGCTGCCGCTGCGCACGAGCGCCGCGCACGCCTGCTTGGCACTCGCCACCCGGTTGCGCGCCGACGCAGCCTTCGTGCTGAGCGGTCGCGAGCCCTCGGCGGAGGCCGCGCGGGACGCCGCAGCAGCCCAGGCGAACGACGCCGTCGCCGCGCTTCGCGCACTCTTCCTCGCCACGCCGTACCGTCCCACAGGTCTCAGCACCCCCGATCGAACGGTCGTGCGGCTCGTGGACGAGATCAGCTGGCTCCAGGTCATCGCAGCGCAGTCGGCCTTCATCAGGCGCCCCGTCTATCCGGCATCCGATTCCGTCTACCGGGAGGCCTGCGATGCGAAGATCGCGGGCGCCGACGCGCTCGAGCGTGGTGCTGACATCCTGATGGCCGACGGCGCGCAGACCACCGAGCTCGAGGCGGCGATAGGGCGGCTGGCGCGGGCGCGTTCCACCCTGGCATCCCGCACCATGACGCATCTGCCGAACGCGGCCGACCGCACATCGGCAGAGACCAAGCGTCCTTCGGTCGACGCCTTCGTCTCTGCACTCGATCCCGCGTTCCGCGCCCAGGAGCTGAGCTACGCCGTCTCGCAGGTCGCCGGCAACATCGTGTTGACGGCAGAAGCCGAGAGACGTTCGTGGTGGGACAAGGCGCTGGGGCGACAGCCGGGTGATCTGCGAGGAGCCTTCGGCGCCGGTCTGGAGCGAGCAGGCGCCCAATTCCGCTGGCGGTCGGTGTGGCTGCACAACAGCCTGCGCGGCGCCGCTGCGCTGGGCGTCGCCGTGCTGCTCGCCGATCTCACGGGCGTGCAGCACTCGTTCTGGGTCGTGCTCGGCACGCTCTCGGTGCTGCGATCGAACGCGCTGAGCACGGGGCAGAACGTGTTGAGAGGTGTCATCGGCACCTCCGTCGGCGTGATCGCCGGCGCCCTGCTGCTCGCGCTGATCGGCGACGACACCGTCGCCCTGTGGATTCTGCTGCCGATCGCGATCCTCGTCGCGGGATTCGCTCCCACCGCGATCTCGTTCGCTGCGGGACAGGCCGGGTTCACGATCATCCTGGTGCTGCTCTTCAACATCATCGAGCCGACCGGATGGACCGTCGGGCTCGTGCGCATCGAGGACGTCGCCCTCGGTTGCCTGGTGAGCCTGGCGGTGGGTCTGCTGTTCTGGCCGCGGGGAGCCGCGGCAGCGCTGCGGGCGGCGCTGGCGGACGCGTACAGCGCGCTGGCCGACTACCTCGCGGCCGCCGTGGCGTTCGGAGTCGACCGGTGCGACGCGACAACGTCGTCGCGTCAGGAGCCGACTGCGGAATCCCGCCGCGCGGCCGCTGCGTCACGGAGGCTGGACGACACCTTCCGCACGTACCTCACCGAGCATTCGCCGCGCCGCGTGCCGCTGTCCGTTGCAGCATCGTCGGTGGCTGGAGTGGCGGGCATCCGTCTGATCAGCGATGCCATCGTGGACATGTGGCGGGACGAGCGCGGCGAGACGCAGGGCGATCGGGCACGCGCCCGCCGGGCGCTTCAGTCGTCGGTCGACCTGCTGTGCGACTGGTGCGTGCGCTTCGGGATGCAACTCGTCGATCGTGCTGAGCTTCCGCAACCGCTGCCGCGCGATCCCCGGCTGGCGGCAGAGCTGCTGGATGCCGTGCGGCTCGACCTCATCGACGAAACGGGTATGAGCACTCCGACGGCCGTTCGACTGGTGTGGACGGGCGACTACCTTGACGCGGTCCGCCGCCTTCAAGCGCAGGTCGTGGGATCGTCGGAGCCCACGCGGGCGGGCGCCGGCGTGGGCGTTCCGACGGACGGCCGACCCGAGCCGGGATGAGCGCGAACCCCGGATACTCCGCCGCGACCCGCCGAATCCACCACCCCTGCACGCTCGGCAGGAGGGTCACGTCACGGCAGGAGGGTCACGCCGTCGCCAGCTCGAAGGCCCGCCACATCGCCGCGTAGGCGCCGTCCTGCTCCAGCAGCTCGTCGTGCGAGCCCACCTCGATGACGCGTCCGTGGTCGAGCATGACGATGCGGTGGGCACCCATAGCGGTCTGCAGCCGGTGCGCGATGAGCACGGTCGTGCGGTCGCGGGCGAGGCGGTGCATGGCATCCGTCACGCGGGATTCCGTCGCCAGGTCGAGGTTCGAGGTGGCCTCGTCGAGCAGCAGAATGGACGGCTGCACGAGTTCGGCACGTGCGAGGGCGATGAGCTGACGCTGCCCGGCGCTGAGCGACTTGCCGCGTTCCGCGATCTCCGTGTCGTAGCCCAGCGGCAAGGACTCGATCATCTCGTGGGCGCCGACGGCACGCGCCGCCGACTCGATGGCGGAGGAACTCGCATCCGGGCGACCGTACGCGATGTTGTCGGCGACGGTCCCCGTGAAGAGGAACGACTCCTGCGGCACATAGCCCAGGTTGCGACGGAAACCGCCGAGGTCGAGGCGACGCAGGTCGGTGCCGTCGGCCAGCACGGCTCCCCGGTCCGGGTCGTAGAACCGGGCCAGCAGCTTCATCACGGTCGATTTCCCCGCACCCGTCTCGCCGACCAGCGCGACAGTCTCACCCGGACGGATGCCGAGCACGATCCCGGACAGCGCCTCCTGCTTGCGGGGCGCCGACGCGTCGCGCGAGCGCGGGTCGCGCGCATCGTGCGGGCCGCGCAGCTGAACACTCGACACCGGCGCCGTCGGATACGCGAAGTGCACGTCGTCGAGCGCCACATCGCCGCTCAGCTCGCCGACGACGACCGGGTGCTCAGGCTGCGGCGTCAGGGTTTCCAGCCGCATCAGTTCCGAGATGCGCGACACGGAGACCCTGGTCTGCTGCCATGCGTCGAACACCTGCGACAGCTGCTGGATCGGCGAGAAGAACATGTCGATGTAGAGCAGGAACGCGATGAGCGCGCCCGCCGTCAGCTGACCCTGCGCGATCAGAACGGCACCGAGCCCGAGCACGATCACGTCAGCGATGGACGACAGGAACTGCACGAACGGGAAGTAGACGGCGACGAGTCGCTGAGCGGCCACGCGCGATCGCAGGTAGGCGCTGCCGTGTCCGTGGAACCGGCGCATCGTCGCCTGCTCGTGCGTGAACGCCTGCGACTCGCGGACTCCGGAGAGGCTCTCCTGGAACGCCGCGTTGACGATGGCGATCCGCTCGCGCGACAGATCGTACAGCTTCGACGACCGCCGCCGGAACCACAACGTCGCCAGCGCGAGCGGGATCACGATGGTCAGCACGGCCAGGCCGAGCGGGGCATCCACGATGACGAGCGCGATACCGACACCGACGAACGTGACGAACGCGACGAGTGCACCGAGCAGGCCGTTCTGAAGCAGAGACTCGAACTGGTCGATGTCGGTGGTCATGCGCGTCATGATGCGACCGGCCATCTCGCGCTCGTAGTAGTCGAGCGACAGCTGCTGCAGCTGGGCGAAAACGCGGATGCGCAGCGAGAGCATGATGCGCTGCGCGGCACGACCCGTGACGAACGACTCGGCCATGCCGTTGAACATGTCGGCGATCGTGATCACCAGATAGATCCCCGATGCCGCGAACAGCACGGATGCCACACCCGTGGTCACGCCCTGGTCGATGCCCGTCTTCACGACGGCCGGGCCGAGGAGTCCCACCACCGCGTCGATCACCACGAAGACGAGCGCCAACAGCAACGGACGACGGAACTCGCGCAGCACCTTGCCGAGCGAGAAGTCCGGGTCGTGACGGGATTCGGTGTCGAGGTCGATCTCGGGAAAGTCCTTCACCGGCGGCAGGGCGGCCACCCTGGCGAGGAGATCCGGCGTGGGAGCGAGCCCTGCGCTCATGCCGCGCATTCCGCCGCCTCCGCCGCCGAGGCCCATGCCGATACCGGTGGGGCCGGCCGCTCCCCGACGAACGCCTGTCTTGGGGGCCGTGCGTGGTCGTCCGGCCGCCGCCGATGACGGGGGTTCGTCGCTCTGCGTGACCACGCCGGCCTCCGCCGCCGGCGCCAGGGCGTCGATGTCACCGCGGCGGGCGGCATCCGTCGCCCCGAACAGCGCCTGGTACGTCTCGCTGCGGTCGATGAGCTCGTCGTGCGTGCCCTGGTCGACGATGCGCCCGTGCTCGAGCACGACGATGCGGTCGGCGAGGTGCAGCGTCGAGTGCCGATGAGCGACGAGCAGCACCGTGCGGTTCTCCATGACGCTGCGCAGCGCGTCGTGGATGCTCTGCTCCGTGCGAGCGTCGATGGCGCTGGTGGCGTCGTCGAGCACGAGGATGGCCGGATCCCGCAGAATGGCCCTCGCCAGAGCGACGCGCTGCCGTTGTCCGCCCGACAGGCTGAGTCCGCGTTCGCCGACGACCGTGTCGTACCCGCGAGGCAGCTCCATGATGAAGTCGTGCGCCTGGGCGGCGCGGGCCGCAGCCTCGATCTGGTCGTCCGTGGCATCCGGCGCGCCGTAGGCGATGTTGTCGTGCACCGATTCGGAGAACAGGAACGCGTCCTCGAACGCCATGCCGATGGTCGTGCGCAGGGATCCGAGTCGCACGTCGCGCACGCTCGTCCCGCCGATCGTGACGTCGCCGGAGTCGGGGTCGTAGTAGCGCACGAGCAGGCGCCCGACCGTGGACTTGCCGCTTCCGCTCGCACCGACCAGGGCCACCCGCTCCCCCGGCTGCACCGTCAGCGAGAAGTCGTCGAGGACCGTGGCGTTCTCGCCGTACCCGAACGTCACGTCGCGGAATTCGATCGCGCCCGGGTCTGCCGGCAGGTCGACGGCGTCCGCCACGTCGCGGATGGCGGGAGTCATGTCGAGCAGCTGGAAGATGCGCTCCAGCCCGGCGCGCGCCTGCTGACCGATGGTGAGGATGCCGGCGAGCTGCCTCGCCGGCGCCATGAGCTGGGCGATGTACGTGGAGAAGGCGAGGAAGGTGCCGAGCGTGATGTTGCCGCTGAGTGCGAGCCATCCGCCGAGCGCCAGGATGCCGACCTGCCCGAGCACCGGCACCGCCTCGAGCAGCGGCTGGTACTTGGACTGGATGCGCACGGCGCGCATCTGTGATCCATAGAGGTTCGACGCGGTGCCCGTCAGGCGCTCCAGCTCGCGACGCTCCTGGCCGAATGCCTTGACGACGCGCACGCCGCCGACGTCTTCGTCGACGATCTCCGCGAGATCGCCTTCCTTCTGCTGGCCGTCCCACGTGGCCGGGAAGACGCGGCGGCGCATGCGGTAGCTGATGATGAGCAGCGCCGGAACGACGGCCAGGCTGACGAGCGCGAGCAGCGGCGAGAGGATGAACATGACGACGAGCGAGAGCACCATCATCAGCACGTTGCCCGTGACCAGCGGCAGGAAGTTCAGTAGGCCCTGCACGAGCGCCGAGTCGGAGTTCGCGCGGGCCACGAGCTGGCCGGCCGGCATGGTGTCGAGCGTGGCGGCATCCAGTCGCTGCAGCTGGTCGTGCATCTCGTTGCGCAGGTCGTTCTGCACGTCGAGGGCGACGCGGCCTCCCCGGTAGCGCCTGAGGTAGGCGAAGCCGAAGGCGATGAGCGCCAGAACGATCAGCAGCGTCAGCCAGGGCAGGAGCGGCGCGGACTTCGTCACGATGACGCCATCGACGATCTGGCGGGCGATCAGCGGGGTGGCCACCTGGCACGCGGATCCCAGGATGGCGGCGACCACAGAGATGGTGACGTTCGATCGATGGCGCCACAGGTAGCCGCCGAGCCTGCGGAACCAGCCCTGCGTTCGCGTCGCCTTCACCGACGTGGACCCACTCACCGGCGGCCTGCTTCCTGCGCGACCCGCGCGTCCGGTGAGGGCGAGGGTACCGCGGTCGCCCTGTAGCCGGCCGCGACGGATGCCTGGCGCATCTCGATCGCCGAACCAAGATTTGCGAGCGCCGCGAGCGTGGCATCCGGATCATCCGTGCCGCTCGCGAGTTCGACGACGACGGCGGCAAGTGCCGACTCCGCGTCCGCCCGCGCCGACTCGCCCTCCTCGGTCAGCACGAGGTCGATGGCGCGCTGGTCGGAACCGTGCGCCTCGCGACGCAGCATTCCGCGGCGCACGAGGGACTCGACGGTGGAGCTGATCGCCGGCTTGCCGAGCGCGAGACGCTGAGCGAGGCGCGATGCACGGGCCTCGCCTTCGGCGACCGCGGAGAGAACGCGGAAGTCCGCGAGACTCAGCTGCGGCAGCGACCGCTCGAGGATTCGGGACGCCCTGGTCAGCGCGTGGACGGCGGCGCGGGCATCCGCCGCAGCGGCGTTCGTTGAGCGAGGTGTCGCCACAGCGGCTCCGTCAGATAGTTCGACCACCGAACCATACTGTCATGGACACCGCCCGCCCGACACCCTGGCGGGCAGGCACAGGCGACTCTAAGATTGTGAACATGTCTCACGAAACCCCGCAGTCAGTCGGGGGAGTCTTGGACACCCACAAGGTCGACTTCTCGACCTTCGCGAACGACATCTCTCCCGACGAATGGTCGAAGATCGTCTCGGTACGTCCGCCGATCTTCTTCCCGTCTCCCATCGACACGCTGTCGGTGACGCACCCGGTCGGCCTCGGCCGCACCAACACGACGCTCATCCAGGCCACGATCGTGCAGACGGATGCGGCGACCGCCTACGCGAGCTTCGATCGCACGGCGAATCCGTCGCGCAACCCCGTCGCCCAGATCCACTTCGAACCGGACGCCTACGGCATCACGGCCACGCGCGACTACGTCGTGACGTTCTTCCTGGACGCCGCGGCCACGACGACATTCGCCGTCTCCCAGTTCGGCGCATCGAGCGCGAGCGGCACGGGCAACCGCACGATCACCGGCCAGCAGGTCATCACGGTCGGGTTGAATGCGCTGCCGGCCGCGCAGCCCTGCTATGTGGCGATCGAGGAGATCTCCGGGCAGTCGTGGAGCTGGTACAAAACGGTGATCGCGCCGCCGCCACTCGTGTTCCAGCTCTGAGCGTTCTCCGGCTCCGCTTTCCGGCTCGGCCTTCGCGGCTCCGCGCATCGGCGCGCCCATCCTCCTGGATTCCGCCTGGTCGACCGCGTCCGAAGCGCACGCATCGCCCGATCCCTCCGCGCACCCGAACGACGCCTGCCGGCAGGCAGGCGTCGTTCGGGAGCATGGTTCGGGCCGTGCGGTTACGGGAGGGTGTGCCCCGCCGCAGTGAACAGGCGGTACCACTCCGGGCGGGTGAGGGGCAGGTCGGAGCCGGCCGCTGAATCCGCGACCCGCTGCGGGTTGGTCGTGCCGAGCACGACCTGCATGTTCGCCGGATGCCGGGTGATCCACGCAACGGCGATGGCCGTCGGCGTCACGCCGTACGATGCGGCGATCTCGTCGATGGCGTCGTTGAGCTCCGCGTAGTCCTCGCGGTCGCCGAGGAAGACGCCGTCGAAGAACCCCTTCTGGAACGGCGACCACGCCTGCAGCGTGATGTCGTTCAGGCGGGAATAGTCCAGGATGCCGTTGTCGCGGTCGATCGACTGGTCGAGGCCGTTCATGTTGGCGGCGATGCCCTGCGCGAACAGGTTCGCGTGCGTGATGCTGAGCTGAACCTGGTTGGCGACGATCGGCTGGTTCAACGAGCGGCGCAGGAGTTCCGTCTGACCGGGTGTCTGGTTCGAGACGCCGAAGTTGCGCACCTTTCCGGAGGCGTTGAGTGTGTCGAAGGCATCCGCGATCTCGTCCGGCTCCATGAGGGTGTCGGGGCGGTGCAGCAGCAGCACGTCGAGGTAGTCGGTGCGGAGCGCCTTCAGCGACTCGTCAACGGACTCGAGGATGTGCTCCTTCGAGAAGTCCCAGAAGCCCTGGCGGATGCCCACCTTCGACTGGAGGTAGACCTGCTCGCGCTCCGACGGGCTGAACTGCACCGCGTCGCCGAAGCGGCGCTCGCATCCGTGGTCGCCCCCGTAGACGTCGGCGTGATCGAAGAAGTTGATGCCCGCGTCGCGCGCGGTGCCGACGAGGGTGCGGATCTGCTCGTCGCTGAGCTCGAGGATGCGCATCAGGCCGAGGATGACGTTGCTCGCGTCCATCGACGTGTGCGGGAGGGTGATTCGTTTCATGTCTCCATCATGGAACCCGCGCGCTGGAGCTGAAAGCGGAGGCCATTTCTGGCCTCCGCCGCGACGCCAGCGCCGACCGCAGTCCCGGCGGTCGGTTCACGTTGAAGCCTTCCAGCGCCCTCAGCCCGCTGCCTTCAGCGCCGCGAGCTCGTCGGGTGTGAGCGTCGGGGCTTCGTAGCCCTCCGGCAGGTCGGGGACGGTCATCGTTCGGTCGCCGGTGTGCACGGCCACGGATTCGAGCTCGCCGTCGTCGAGCCAGATGTCGATGGCATCCGTCTCGACCAGGTCGACGAGGTGGATGCGTCGCGCGCCCACCGATGATCCGCTCGCCACGACGCGTCCGTCGACGCGCACCTCGTGACGCCCGATCCGCTGTCCGTCGTCGAGTCGCTCCACAAGGTCGACGTGGCGAACAGCGACCGGATGCGGCAGCGCGACGTGCACGACACCCGGCTCGAAGCCGCCGGACAAAGTGCCGACGACCGGAGCGCCGAACCGCCGCTCGCGCTCAGCGGCGAAGGCACCGAGCGCGGCCACGTCGGCAGCATCCAGTCCGCCGGATGGCGTCGGCGGCACGTTCAGCAGCAGGTTCGCGCCGCGACCGACCGATCGGTACCAGATCGCGAGGAGGTGCTCAGGGGTCTTGGGCTCGTCGCTCGGGCTGTGGAACCATCCGCGGCGGATCGACACGTCGCACTCGGGCGGCAGGTAGACCTGCGCGGCGAGCGCGGTCGACGACTCCGTGTACTGGCTGTCGGCCGTGCTGTCGACCGCGTAGCGCACAGGCTCGTCGACGATCCCGTCCTCGTTGCCCGCCCAGCGGATGCTCGGCCTGCCCATGTTGAACACCATCGCGTTCGGCTGCAGTTCGTCGATGACCGCCATGTAGCGGTCCCAGTCGTACACGCGGCCCTTCGAGCCGGCACCGTCGAGCCAGATCTCGGCGAGGTCGCCGTAGCCGCTGCACAGCTCGGTGAGCTGCCGCACGTAGAAGTCGTCGTAGGCGGCCGGGTCCGCGTACGACCTCTCGTGACGGTCCCACGGCGACAGGTAGACCCCGAAGCCGATGCCCTCCGCCGCGGCCGCGTCGGCGACTTCGCGCACGAGGTCGCCGCGTCCGTCACGCCACGGAGACGATGCCACGGAGTAGTCGGTCGTCGCCGTCGGCCAGAGGCAGAATCCGTCGTGGTGCTTCGCGGTGAGGACGACGTAGCGAGCGCCCGCCGCTGCCGCATCGCGGAGCCACACACGGGCATCCAGGTCGGCGGGATCGAAGCTGCTTGCCGCAAGTGTGCCGTCGCTCCACTCCACGTCGGCGAAGGTGTTGACCCCGACGTGGAGGAAGACGCCAAGGCCCCAGCGCTGCCACTCGCGCTGCGCCGTGGTGGGCTGCGGGCGGGCGGGCGCCTCAGCGTGCGCCGATGTCGTGTTCGGGGTCACGCGGTCACCCTCCTCTGCTCCACCAGGCCGACCAGGTTGCCCTCCGGATCTCGCACGAACGCCTGCCACTCCTCTGTGCCCGCGGGGCCGAGGGTATCGTCGGCGTGCGTGAAGACGGGGCTCGGCTCCGACTCGACGCTGGCACCGGCGGCGACCAGCCGCCGGAGATCCTCGTGCAGGTCGGACGACGGGAAGTACAGCAGCGCGGACGGCGCTGCCCTGTCGATCAGCAGGCGCGTGCCGGCGATGTCGAAGAAGAGCAGTCCGGGCGGATCGAAGCGAGCGACCGCGTCCGTCCCGAGCAAGACGGCGTAGAACGCTGCCGCGCGGTCGAGGTCGTCGGCATGCTGCGCGATTTGAGTGAGCCGGGTCATGGATCAACGTTAGGGCCGGCAGGGCGGGTGGCCTGCGGACCCTCAACGCACGAGACGCGCACGCACGCCCGGAGAACGGATGCGTCACCGGGCGTGCGACGCGGTCAAGCCAGGGCCACCTCGTGGCCGGACTCCGCCGACCGGTAGCAGGCGTCGATGACCTCCGCGCGCTTGAGACCGAGGGATCCGTCGTGCTTCGCCCACTCGGACGCGCCGGCGGCGATCGCCTCGACGAACTCGCGGACGACACGGTCGTGTCCGCCGTTCTCGCCTGGCGTCGCCGTGTAGTCGGCGTTGGCGCCGTCCTCGTTGCGGAACACCGTGAACTCGCTGGTCTCGTAGTCGGTGACCCGCAGCTCTGCGCCGCCGTCGGTGCCGTACACGGTCATCCAGTACAGATTGTTGTCCGCTCGGTACGCGTCCCAGCTGGCCTCGAGCGTGACCGTCGCACCGTTCGTCAGCCGCACGAACGCGATGGCGATGTCTTCGACGTCGAATCCCTCCACGGCCTTCGCGCCGAGCTCCGCGTACGTCGACGCGGACACCGTCGCCACCTCGGGCTCGCCGAGCAGGTGCAGCACGTAGTCGACGACGTGCACGCCGAGATCCAGCAGCGGACCGCCGCCCGAGAGCTGCTTCTGCGCGAACCAGCTGGAGCCGGGGATGCCGGCGCGCCGCAGCCATCCGGCCTTCGCGATGTACGGCGTGCCCAGCTGGCCGGAGTCGATGATGCGTCCCAGCTCGGCGATGTCCCCGCGCAGCCGGTGATTGAACACGACCTGGAGCACGCGACCGGATGTCCGTGCCGCCTCGACCATGCGACGTGCGTCCTCGATATCCGCAGCGATCGGCTTCTCGGTGAGCACGTGGATGCCGCGCTCGAGTGCGGCGATCGCGATCGGCGCGTGCAGGAATGTCGGGGTCGCGATGCTGATCGCGTCCAGCTCGAGGGAGTCCAGCATGTCCTCCCAGCGCTCGAACGTCGCGGGGATCCCGTACTCGCCCTGCAACTGCGCGACCAGCTCGGTCTCCATGCCCGCGAGGCCGGCGATCTCGACGTCGTCGAGCGCGTCGTATCCCTTGAGGTGCTGCTGACCGGCCCATCCGGCTCCGACGACTCCGACCTTGATGCCGCTCATGCCCGTGCACCTTCGGCGCCGGATGCCTGTGCCGACGCGGTCGCGAGCGCCGCCTCGGACTCCGCGCTCGATGACTCCGCGAACCAATCGCGGCCGGGGTTGGAGACCTCGGGGATCCGTCCGTATCCGCGAACGGGTGCCGCCCAGCGCACGGCGTTGGCCAGCACGGCCCGCACGTCGTCGTGATAGAAGACCGGATACTCCTGGTCGCCTGGGCTGAAGTAGAACACCTTGCCGTGCCCGCGACGATAGGTCATGCCGGAGCGGAACACCTCGCCGCCGGAGAACGAGCTGACGAAGACGAGCTCGTCGGGAGTCGGCACGTCGAAGAACTCGCCGTACATCTCCTGCTGGCCGATGACGAGCGGCGACGGGATGCCCTCGGCGATCGGATGCGTCGGGTTCACCGTCCACACCAGCTCGCGCTCGGCCTCGTTGCGCCACTTCAGCGAGCACGTCGTGCCCATGAGCCGCTTGAAGATCTTCGAGAAGTGGCCGGAGTGCAGCACGATCAGGCCCATTCCGGCGAGCACGCGCTCGTGCACCCGTTCGACCACCTCGTCAGACACCTCGTCATGCTTCATGTGCCCCCACCAGAGCAGCACGTCTGTCGCGTCGAGCGTCTCCGCGTCGAGTCCGTGGTGCGGCTGGTCGAGCGTGGCGGTGCGGATGTCCGCCTCCGGCAGCCGGGACGCCAGCCCCTCTGCGATGGCGCCGTGGATGCCGTTCGGGTAGATCGCCGTGATGTCGCTCTGGTGGGTCTCGTGGAAGTTCTCGTTCCACACGGTGATGCGCATGGGTCTCCTCGTGTGACGGTCGTGTGTGGGAGGTGCGATGGTTCGAATCGATTCGAGAGCCTTCGATACGCTACGCGTCGCGGTCGGGGTGTGCAAGGGAGTGGTTGCGCCCCCTGCTCTACCGCTCTACCGCTCTGCCGTGCCGCCGCACTGTCCCGAGTGCCCACCGGCCGCGGCGCCCCATGCCACCGCCAGCCGCCCCGTCCCCCGTGCCCAGCACCCGCCTCGTCCCACACCACCCACGTGCCGTCCAGCCGCACCACCCCGCGCCCACCAACCGCCCCGCCCCTGCCCACCAGCCGCACCACCCCAGGGCCACCAGCCGCACCCCACCCTGCCTCCCGTTTTCAGGACATGCCGCGAGACGTCGACGTAGTCGGCCCGTCTCGCCGCATGTCCTGAATACGGTCGGTGCGAGCAGGGAGGGCGAGGCCGGTTTCCGGCGAGAAGCGGCGGGTTTCCCGCGAGAAGCGACGGGTTTCCCGCGAGAGGCGACGGGTTTCCCGCGAGAGGCGACTCGGATTCGTGCGAGACGCAAACTGGTTTCGCGCGAGACGCGACTCGGTTTTCCGGGTGTGGTTGACTCGCGTTCGTGACGAGCGCGGCGCCGGGGCAGCATCCATCCGACACTGACGGGCGGAGGGGCGGTTCGCGTCACCGGTCACGACTGTTGTTCCTGCGCGACCTGGCCATCATCGTCGTGGTCGCGCTGCTGGCGTCGTTCCTGATCAAGACCTTCCTGGTGCGATCGTTCTACATCCCGTCCGGGTCGATGGAGAACACTCTCCAGATCAACGACCTGATCCTCGTCAACGAGCTCGAACCGGGTCTGGTTCCTATCCACCGCGGCGATGTCGTCGTGTTCACCGATCCCGGCGGCTGGCTGCCCGCCTCGCAGGAGAAGCCGAACACGAATCCCATCGAGTGGGCGCTCTCCTTGATCGGGCTGGCCGCACCCGATAGCGACGACCACCTCGTCAAGCGTGTCATCGGGCTTCCCGGCGACCGCGTGACGTGCTGCAACGCTCTCGGACAACTGACCGTGAACGGATCGCCGCTGGTCGAGCCGTATGCCGTCATCCCGGCAGGCGACACGGATGCGGGCGCCGTGCACTTCGACGTCACGGTCCCCAAGGGCGAGCTGTGGGTGATGGGCGACAACCGTTACGACTCTCAGGACTCCTCCCTGAACCAGAACCTGCCAGGCCACGGTTTCGTCCCGGAGTCCGACGTCGTCGGCAGGGCCATCATCGTCAGCTGGCCCGTCAGCCACTGGAGCTGGCTCTCCGACTACCCGAATACCTTCCGCGCCGTGTCGGCACCCGCCTCCTCGGGGTGAGCACTGTGGCGCTCGCGAATCGCCGTCGCGCGCCTTCCCGTCATCCCGCCGTTTTCAGGACGTTCGGCGAGATGTGCGCACAGTCGGGACGTCTCGCCACATGTCCTGAAAACGGCTCATGGTGAGCGGCTGAGTGAGTCTGCTGGCGGCTGGGCAGCCGGCTCATGGTTGGTGAGGTTGCCGGCTGGGGCTGGGCAGCTGGCTCGTGTGGGCGAGTGATCCGGTGACGGCCGGGCAGACGGCTCATGGTGAATGAGTGAGCTGGCCGACGGTCGGGCAGACGGCTCATGGTGAGTGAGTGAGTGGGCTGGCGGCTGGGCAGACGAAAGCGAGCCGAAGTGCGACATGACGCACTTCGGCTCGCTTCGCTCAGTGAGTGAGCTGGGGTGAAGGTCAGAACAGTCGGCTCAGCCAGCTGCCGACCTGCTGGATGATCCACTTGACGGCGTCGATGATCGAGACGCCGGGATGCCCCGAGCCACCGCCCTGGTTTCCGTTCCCGTTTCCGTTCCCGTTTCCGTTTCCGTTTCCGTTTCCGTTCCCGTTTCCGTTTCCGTTCCCGTTGCCGTTCCCGTTGTCATCTCCGCCAGTGACGTGCACCGGCACGATCTTCGCGACGGATCCGTCCGACCCGAGGAGCACGGCCCGCTGCTGCGGGTGGGCGAAGTCGAAGAACCCGTCCAGCGATCCGGCACGGGCATCGAACGACGAGTCGCCGATCTGGCCGGTCGACCAGTTCTGCTCGATGAACTTCGTGATCGACGTCTGCTCGGTCGCGGTGTGGTCGATGTAGTTCTGCTTCGAGAAGGGCGAGATCACCAGCATCGGAAGGCGCTGGCTGGGTCCGCAACGGTCCGCATAGCCGCCGGCCGCGGAAGCCGTGGCGGTGGTGCAGATGGCGGAGTCGTTCGCGGCATCCTTCGATCCGTTCAGGATCGTCGGGGCAACGTGGTCGTACCATCCGTCGGAGTCGTCGTAGTTGATGACGATGGCCGTGCTCTTCCACGACGGCGACTTCTGGATGGCGTTGATCTCGTTCACGAGGAACTTCTGCTCATCCAGCGGGTCGGAGTACGCAGCGTGGCCGTCCTGAGCCTCCGGCGCCTTGAGGAACGACACCGCAGGCAGGTTGTTCTGCTTGAGGGCCGTGTCGAAGGACGTCAGGTCGTACTGGTGGTTGGCCTGGTCGGTGTGCCCGATCATCTTGTCGCTCGACGGCGCGAGGTGGTGCGGGTTCGACGTCGACTTGTAGTACGCGAACGGGTTGTGGTGCGGCGAGTAGTCCACGGATGACGCACCGGCGACGTTCGTCGACGTCGCACCGCACACGGCGTAGGAGCCCGACTGTCCGTTCCACGTGGTGGTCGGCGTGAATCCGCCCTGGAACCAGCCCCACGTCACGTTCTTCGCGTTCAGCAGGTCGCCGATGTTCTTACCCGACATGGATCCCAGCGCGTTGGTCGACGTGTGGTTGTTGTCCGCACAGTCGTCGTAGGCCGGGTCGGGGTCGTTGATCACCGTGCCGACCCCGTTCGCATCGGGCGACGCGACGGTGTAGGCATCAGGAGTCGCCGTCTTCTGACCCGTCTTCGAGTCGATCGACGTGACGCCGTGCGTCTGACCCGAGATCAGGTTCAGGGCGCCGGGCGTCGAGGGGCCGAACACGGTGTCCCAGGAGTTGTCGCTCATGGCGTAGTTCTGGGCGTAGTTCCACAGACCGGTGACGGTGTTGCCGTCGTAGTAGTCCATGGCGAGGCCGGGGCTGCCGTACATGCCGGTGCAGGTGTCCTTGCTCGTGTTCTGCACGAACTGGTCCATCGCACCGTTGTTCTCGGCCTTCTGCTCAGGGCCGTAACCGTGGTTCTGGTCGCACGTGACCGCCTCGTCGGGCGTGAGACGCTGCGGCGTGTACGCGTTCGGGTTCGACGCGATGAGGCCGGCCTTCTGCATGGTGTTGGCGGAAGGCGTGTTCGCGGCGGCCGTGAACGGGGTGCCGTCGGTGTTCGCCGCGTTCGGGTAGGTGCCGAAGTAGTGGTCGAACGAGATGTTCTCGTCGAACAGCACGACGAGGTGCTTGATCGGCGTCTTCGTGTTTCCGGACTGGTCCGGCTGATTGGCGGACGCCGGAGCCGCAAGGGCTACCGTCGTCGCGATCGCGGCGAGCGCGACCGGGATGGCAGCGAAGCGCACAGCGCGTCGCCCGAACACCGTCGGCATTCGTGATCCTTTCGTCGGGAAGGTGTGCTGCTGTCGGTCGAAAGGCATGCCGGGCATCCTTCAGGCCAACAGCCCGCTGGCGAACCAGTCGGCTTGGTGACGCACGCCCGGCAGCGCGAAGAAGTAGCCGCCGCCGGTCGGCGAGATGTAATCGACGAGCGGCTCGTCGACGAGCCGCTTCTGCACAGTCACGAACTGGCGCTCGAGATCCTGGTTGAAGCAGTTGAAGATCAGGCCGTTGTCGAGGTTGCCGTTCACGTCGACCCCGGAGTCGTAGTTGTATCCGCGGCGCAGCATCTGCTGCTTCTTCTGCTCGGGCGAGCGGTTGTTCGCCAGGCGGATGTGCGCATCCATCTGGATGACGTCTCCCGTCGGGTCCGTCTCGTAGCGCGGGTCGTCGAACTCGTGGCTGCCGGTGAGCGGCGCTCCGGAGTCCCTGCGGCGGCCGATCATGTTCTCCTGCTCGTGCAGCGAGACGCGATCCCAGAACTCCACGAGCATGCGGATGATCCGCACCACCTGATACGAACCACCCTCGACCCAGCTCGGTTCCTTCGCACCGGCGTGCGTCCACACCAGTTCGTCTGGCGCCTTGGAGCTGTCGAGCGCCGGATGCGCCGTGCCGTCCTTGAACCCGAGCAGGTTGCGCTGGGTGCCCGACGGCCGCGGCGGGGAGACGAACCCGTCCTTGCGCCAGCGCACCTGCATGGCGCCGCGCGTGGCGCGAGCGATGTCGCGGAGCGCGTGCGTCACGGTGTCCGGATTGTGCGCGCAGAGCTGCAGCAGCAGGTCGCCGTCGCAGGTCGCCCGGTCGAGGTCGTCGTTCGGGAAGTCCTCCATGGTGCGCAGGCGGTACGGCTTGTGCGCAGCGAGCCCGAATCTGTCGTCGAACAGGGACGCGCCGATGGATGCCGTCACCGTGAGGCCATCCGATGGGACCTCGGGACCGAGCACACCCGAGTCCGACGGCGGTGCCGAGATCCCCACATCCTGCGGCGTGCCGCCCCCGGTGAGGAAGCGCACGCGATCTGTGAGCTCTCGCATCATCGCGGTGAGCTCGGAACGGTCGGCGGCGGTCACGTCGAAGGAGACGAAGGCGGCGTTGCGCTGGCTCGGCGTGAGGATCCCCGCCTGGTGGGCGCCGTGGAACGCGTAGGACGCGGTCGAGGACGATCCGCTCGAGGTCGCAGCCGCCGCGGCGGCCGGTGCGGCAGCGACGGCGGCCAGCGGAGCCGCGATGCCCGCCCCGACCAGTCCGTGCAGGAACCCGCGGCGGGTGGCACCGCTGCTCGCTCCTGTCGCGCCGGAGTCCACTCGCTCAGGGGACGCAGAAGCATCAGGCAGCTCGGGCGCTCCCTGCGCGTGGAACGGGCAACCGGTCACGACGCCGACCTCCGCACGTCGCAGATCGCGGCGATCGGGGCGAGGAGCTCGATGGTCTTGTCGATCTGGGCATCCACGTCTTCGCGCTGGGTGGTGCTCAGGCTCTGCAACGGCATCCACGATCCGTCGGGAGCACGGAACGACTCGACGAGCTTCTTGGATGCGGCGATCGCAGCATCCGTCTCGGCCAGGTCCGGATAGCGTGACTTCAGGATGCCGCGCAACGGCTCGAGCGCCTGCACCGTCCCGGTGAGATTGGCGTCGACCGTCGCGAGGTTGGTGTGGCTGCCGGCATCGGTCTTGCCGGTGAGTTCGAACTGCAGGGCGTTCTCCAAGATCTCATGGGCCCGCAACCCGATGTCGAGCGGCTCGATCCGCGCGTGCGGGAAGTCGGTGCGCAAGTGGTCGATGTCCGCGACGAGCTGCGTGGCGAGTGGTGCGATCTCCGGTGCGGGGGCACCCGAGTAGAGCAGGGCCTCGATCTTGTGGAACCCGGTCAGGTCGGGATCCCCGAGCGCGGTGCGCCCTGAGGCGGGCATTCCGTTGATCGCGGTGTCCGCGTCGCCGAATGCGCCGTACGCGGCGCCCAGCGACTCGTACTCGAGGTGCGCGGTCAGCCAGTCGGCACGCGCCTTGCCGAGGTCGCCGGCAGCCACATCACTGCTGAGCGCCTGGGCGTCGGCCTCGAGCGTTGGGAGACGGCTCTCGATCCAAGCGCCGTACTGCTTCGAGGCTGGGATGAGATCGTTCTGGGTCACCGGCACGATGCCGGGCGTGGCGTTCGCCACGTGCACATCGCCGGTCACCGAGACGACGGGTCCGGCGATCGGATCCTCGTCGGCCGGAAGACAGATGAACCGGTACTCGCCCGCGCCGATGGTGACGTTGGCGCGGGTCGTGGTCCCTGCGCCGAGCGCTTCCAGGTCGAGGTAGACGGACTTGCTGGAGGCCGCCTGCAGGTAGACCTCCATGCCCGCGATCGAGGTGTTCTTCACGTCGAACGTCTGCGTGCCGGCCTTCGCGTCCGACCAGCCCGTTCCGCAGCCCGAGATGGCCGCAGTGACCGTGTAGGCCTTTGGATGCTCGCCGGCGCCCGACCCGCTCCTGGTGGCCACCGTCACGATGACGCCCGCGGCGATGACCACAGCAAGCGCACCCGCCAGCACCCCGTACTTCGCTGCTGCCCGCACCACTCGCCTCGTCGTCACACGTTCTCGACGCGCCGACGGCCGGTGATCGCCACCCGTACCGCGACAGCGGACGGGCGGATCGGAGTCAACGCGCGCCGGGGCGATCCCGGCCCCGAACGGATGCCAGCCTGGCACCGGATTCGGGCCCGTTCACCGGCCGTTCACCGAGTTCACGCACTGTTCAGCCAGTGCTCGCCCGAATGCCCACGGTCGCGGGTAGACCGATTGGTTCGCCTCGGCGCACGAAGGCTCAGCCGCTCGAATCGGGGGGCCGGCGCTTCGACTCGCGGGCTCGCTCAGCGCCCTCGCTGACCCGAGTGATGCGTCCTCAGCGAGCGGCGCTTGCTGTCTCGGGGACGGGAGGAATGGCATCCGCGGTGCTGCGGAAGGTGAAGAACACGAAGACCAGTGCGAGCACCTCGGCCGCGATGCCGATGAACGAGCCGAAGACGAAGACTCCCGGCGCGTGGCCGGTGGCGAAGGTCGCAAAGTCCCACAGGCCGTGCAGCGCCATCGCCCAGATCAGGCTGCCTGTCACACGGCGCACGATGTAGAACGCCGTGCCGCCCAGGAACGCGAGCCCGACCTGTTGCATCGTGCCGCCAACGGGCGCTCCGAACAGCACGTTGCCGGCGTGCATCATCCCGAACAGTGCGCTCGTGATGAACCACACCCACGGCTCACGCAGACTCGCCCGCAGACCGACGAGCAGAAGGCCGCGCGTCACGAACTCCTCGTTGAAGCCCACCATGATGCCGAGGAGGAGGAGTGGGAAGAAGTAGGCGAAGTCGATCCGGCTCCAGTCGACGCCGACGGCGAGTGTGAGCAGTGCCGAGAACGCCATCAGGGCCGGAGCGATGATGGGCCACTTGTGCCTCGAGGTGGACTTCTCGAACAACGCAGGACGCCACCAGCCCAGGACACTCGCGATGACGACCAGCAGCACGGCTCCGCAGACGAGGAAGAGGTCCGCGCCCCGCCAGATGGTGGATGGATTGTCCGCGATCGACGTGTACGGCACGCCTGAGATCTCCCCGACCACGAGGATCACGACCACGTAGGCGAGCCAGCTGAGCACCCCGATCCACCAGCGAGCAGCAACGCGCATGCCTGTTCCTCTCCCCCGAAAGACGACAGTCGAGTCATTCTGACAGATCGTCACGACTGGCTGCGCCGCGCGCGGCGCCGAGGGATCGTGTCGGATCGGCGGTCGAGCTTCAGGCCTCGTCGAACAGCGGACGCGCAAGTGCGAAGTATCCGGGTCGGTCGAATCCGTCGATCAGCGTGCCCTGCACGACCGCGCCCTGTAGGAGTCCGATCAGCAACGGGGCGAGTTCGGTTGCGCGGGTCGCGGCAGCGGCGTCCGACATGCCGCGCACCTCGCGCAGCCACAGCGCGTACTGCTCCGCGATGGCAGACATCAGCTGGGGGAAGACCCTCTGGAACGACTGCCGCAGCTCGGGATCGACGGCCGCCTGGCCCCACACCTGCAGTGGCATCGTCGTGCCACCGACTTGCTCCACGATCGCATCGAGCAGGCCGTTCAACGCATCGAGCGGATGCAACGGCACACCGTGCGGGTCGCGCGCGTTCCGCAGAGCCTCCGGCCCTGCCTCGAGCACTCTGTCGGTGACGGCGGCGACGATCTCGCCCTTGCCGGAGAAGTGGCCGTAGATCGCACCGGCGGAGAGCCCCGACTCGGCGATGATGTCGCTCATCGAGCTCTCCTTGAAGCCCCGTCGGAGGAAGCTCCGCACTGCGGCATCGAGAATCTGCTGACGGCGCGCCTCACGGTGCTCATCGCTCACCTTCGGCATCGATCGCCCCTCACTCGCCCGTCCATCCGTCGCTCGCCCGTCCGTCGCTCGCCCGTCCGTCGGGGTCGCCCTTGTTCGTCGTCCCATTCTCTTCGCGGTTCGTCCTGCCACCGTTCGCGAAGTGTCTCCGGCCGCGATTGTGCCCGGTGTTGACAAGAGGATACGGTCGATTCAGAATAAAGAACGAACATTCGTTTTGTATACGGCTCACCGCTCCGCTCCCCGACGAGGCGTTCGGCAACTGCGGAGCCGAACCTGGAAGCCGACACGAGCAGCCTTCTGATCGCCTCCGCAGCATCCCCTCCCACTCCCGATTGGAGTCCGTCATGACCGAACGCATCGCCCACACCACGTGGTCGCGCACCCTGCTCATCGGAGTCGGCGCCGCGATCGCGATCGGCGTCGTCGTGCTGGCCTTCCTCTGGCCGACCGTCACGTCCTCTCCGAAGGACCTCCCGCTCGCCGTGACCGGCCCGAGCGCACAGGTCGAGGCCGTCGAAGCGGCGTTGCACAAGGCGCAGCCCGAGCTCTTCGACGTCACCACCGTCGAGGGCCGCGACGAGATCGTATCCGGCTTGAAGGACCGCACCTACTTCGGAGGGATCGTCGTGGGTGACGCACCCGAGGTGCTCACGGCATCCGCAGAGGGTCCCGTCGCAAACCAGGTGATGACGCAGGTGCAGGGCATCCTCCAGGCACAGGCGAGCGCTGCCGTCCAGCGGGCCGTTCAGCAGGGGGCAGCGGCGGCGGCCGCGAAGGGCGCGTCCGCCGCGCAGGTGCTGCAGGCGATCGGCTCGGCGCCGAAAGTGGCCGTCAAGCTTACGGACGTCGTGCCGCTCGCGAGCACCGATTCGCGCGGATCCGGCATCACCGCGGCGGCCTTCCCGCTGGCACTCGGAGGGATGATCGGCGGCGTGATCATCTCGCTCCTCGTCTCAGGCGTGTGGCGGCGACTGACGGCATCCGTGCTCTACGCGGTTGCGGCCGGCTTCGTCGCGGTGAGCATCATGCAACCCTGGTTCGGCGTGCTACAGGGGTCGTACCTGCTCAACGTGGGAGCCATGGCGCTGTCGGTGTTCGCGACGGCATCCTTCATCATCGGGATGTCATCGCTCATCGGACCGGCAGGCATCGCGGTAGGCGCCGTCGTCACCATCCTGATCGGCAACCCGCTCGCAGGGGCGGCGCAGCCGTCGCAGTTCCTTCCGGGATCGTGGGGCGAGGTCGGCCAGTGGTTCGTTCCCGGCGCGGCGAACACGCTGCTCCGTCAACTCTCGTACTTCCCTGACGCCTCCTACTCGTTCCCGCTGCTCGTGCTGGTCGGCTGGTCGGCCATCGGGATCGTGGCCCAGTTCGCCGGCCACTTCCGATCGCGCGAGGTCGTGCACGTGCCGGGAGCCGACGTGGAGGATGCGGTCGCCGTGGCTGCGTAGGCGGCCGCGAACGCTCACTCCGTCGCGCAGACTCCGGTCGCGACGGGCGTGCTGCCTGCACTGGCCACAACAGGCTCGAGCTCGCTGAGGGTGAGAGCGTAGCCGGTGTCGGCATCCGTGGTCGATCGCGCGAACACCATGCCGACGACCTCGCCCCGGTCGTCGAAGAGAGGACCGCCCGAGTTGCCGGGGCGCACCGTCCCGCGCAGCGAGTAAACGTCGCGCACGACGGCGTCGTGCTGGTAGATGTCCGTTCCGGCGGCACTGAGCTCACCGCGGATGCGGGCGGACCCGAGCGTGTACGGTCCGCCGCCGGGGAAGCCGGCCACCACAGCCGAGTCGCCTGCTGCCAGGCCTCCGCCCGTGCGGAGGGCAGGGGATGTCAGGTCCGGAACGCGCAGCACGGCGACATCGCGCTGCGGATCGAACGCGACCACCGTCGCCTCGTAGTCGCGACCGTCCTGGGCCATCACCTCGACGGAGGACGCACCGGCCACGACGTGCGCGTTCGTCACGATCACGCCCGGCGCTTCCACCCACCCGCTTCCGGTGGACTCCATGGAGCAGCTGGCCTGGACGGCATCCACCTTCACCACGCTCGCCGACTCGGCCTGCACGGCCGCCGGGATGCTCGGGTCGGGCGCAGCGACGCCGGGGATCGTCTCCCCGCCCGAGAACACCTCGGGAAGTCCGGCGCCGGCGAGTGCGTCGTCCAGGGCGCCCAACGCCGTCGAAGGCGGCACCGGTGCGATGTCGTCGAGCACGCTGACGATGCGCGATGCGGATGCCAGTTGCGACGCCGGGTAGATGGACGACGACTGCGCGAACCCGGCCAGCAGCCAGACGACTGCGGCCCAGGCGACGACGCCGATCACGGCCCCGCCCGCCGAGTCGACGTTGTTGAGAGGACCGCGGTGACCGATCCGGCCGCGGAGCATGACGCCGACGGAGGATGCGACGCCGTACAGCACGGATCCGCAGACCAGCACGACCGCCGCCGCGAGGATCGTGCGCGCGATGGTGCTGCCGTGTCCCTGCGGCATCACCCAGCCGACGACCGGGGCGGCCAGCAGCAAGCCGATCCACAGCCCGACGACGAGCCCCACCATGGACAGAGCCGTCACGAGCGCGCCGCGCCGCCATCCGACGACTATCGCGGCGACCGCTGCGAGAGCGAGCACGATATCGACGGGGAACTCCACCCGACTACTTTCGCGGGTGTTTCTGAGCGGGCGCTGGAGCGGCGGTGCAGGATGCCTGCGGTGATCCGCAGAGTCCGCTGATGGTGCGCGGCGGCGCCAGACCCCGAGGACGGCGGCGGCCTTCGCCGCGTCCCGGCGCCGGTGAGCTGCTCTGACTCCGGGCGACTTCGGCACGTCGGGACGATCCCGGCCATAAGGTCGACGGGTGGCATACGGAGGATCCGGCATCGGAACGAAGGCGAACGACTCGGAGGCGCCGCGCGTCGTCGTCGTCGGGTCGATCAACACCGATCTGGTGGTCACCGCCGAGCGCATCGTCGCTCCTGGCGAGACGATCGCGGGCACCGGATTCGAGACCGGGCAGGGTGGCAAGGGAGCGAATCAGGCATCCGCTGCTGCCGCCGCCGGTGCTGCGGCCGGCACTCGAGTGGCGATGGTGGGATGCGTCGGCGACGATGCGAATGGTCGCTACGCTGTCGCCACCCTGCGTGCCGGTGGCGTTGACGTGTCGCATATCGGGACAGCGGATGCTCCGACCGGCGTCGCCCTCATCCAGGTCGCCTCCGACGGCGAGAACGCCATCACCGTGGTGGCCGGCGCGAATGCGCGCCTCTCGGCGGAGGCCGTGGACGCCGCGTTCGCCGACATCGATGCTTCGCTCCGACCGGCAGCGGGCGTGCCGGACGACGGTCGCATGGACAGTGAACGTGACGTAGACGCGAGTCCTGATGCCGGTCGTCACGATGCAGCAGGCGCTCCGGTCCTCGTGCTCTGCCTCGAGATACCCGTCGAGACCGTGACGTACGCCGCGGTGTCCGCACGTGCGCGGGGCTGGACGGTCGTGCTGAATCCGGCGCCGGCGCCGCAGGAACCGCTTCCGCGCGCGCTTCTCGACGCGCTCGACGTGCTCGTTCCGAACGAACAGGAGGCCGCAGCGTTGGGCCGCAGCGGGGCGATGTCCGTTCCGGCGGGGTGCGCCGTGGTCGTGACACGAGGCGCGGCGGGCGCTGTTCTGTTCCGACAGCGCGACGACCTCGTGGTGCCTGCTCCCTCGGTGCATGCAGCGGACACCACGGGCGCGGGGGACGCGTTCATCGGGGTACTGGCGGTATCCCTCGCCGAAGGCCGGGACCTCGCCGAAGCGGTGCGAAGGGCCGTTGCCGGCGGGGCGATCGCGACGCTGAAGGCGGGCGCGCGCGGGTCGCTGCCCACGGCATCCGCGATCGACGAGGTGCTGCAGCGCCGCTGAACGTCGCACCGCACCGAACCCTTTCCTGGCGCAGTGCGTTCCGTGTTGCGGTGCGCTTCAGCGGCATTCCGGGGCGCTCCGTCGTCGAGCGCATGCAACGCGCCGCGATGAGGCTCAGAGTTCCGTCTGAGCGCGTCGCCGCCACCGACACCGCTGCGGCGCTTCTGCTCACGGGTCGCTCAGCCGAGGTGGGCGAGCTTCGACATGAGCTCACGCATGCTCACGGTCGGCCCCGTGCAGACGGCGATGGGTTGACCTTGTTCTTCGTTGTCCATGCCCACGAGGTCGTCCAGGTGGCCGGCGACCGCGCAGTGGTCGAAATACTGCTCCGCGCGCGGATACTCCGCACCGACGAACACCACCCGATCCGTCGAATCGGGTGGCGGCGCGAGCGTGGCGAGGGCGTTGTGTCCGCTGTAGACGCCTGGCGACCCGGCGGGGAGGTACCGCTCCAGGGCGCCCGCCTCGCCGTAGTTCGAGGTGATGATGGCGGTACGGCCGTCGGATGCGAGCCCGTGCACGACGCGATCCACCTCGTCGGCGTACTGCGGCCATCCGACCTGGTCCCGGATCGCCTGGTCGATCGCGCCGATCGGCGTCTTCGCCTCGACCTGGACCGGCAGGATCGGAAGCGACAACAGGATGCTCCCCAACGAGCTGACGACGATGCCCGCGATCACCAGCGCGAGCCGGCCGCCATGCCCGCGCGCCCAGTCGGCGGTGGGGACGCATCCGATCGCGAACACGGTCGCGAGGAGTCCGTAGCCGTAGTAGACCTGCGATCCAGCGAGGAAGACCAGCGCCAAGACCACCAGGAGAACGATCGGGATCCAGCGCAGCAGCCGCCACTCCTTTCGGCGGAGGAGCGCGACGATGCCGGCGATCCAGATCGGCACCAGGAACGGTCCCAGCTCGATGAGGATGAACGGCACCAGCAGCGGGCGCACGTCACCGCTCTTCTCCGCGGCGAGCGCCGCGCCCATTTGGAGCTGCGGCCATCCGTGCAGCACCTGGTAGACGAGGTTGGGTGCGCCAACCACGAGCGCGACGCCGAGGCCGGCGTACGGCCACCAGGACGCCAGCGCTTTGCGGGGGCCGAGCACGAGCATCCCGATCGCAATGCCGACGAGCAGCATGGCGATCAGCAGCTTGTTGTACATGCTGAGGCCGACGACGAGCCCGGCGAAGACCCACCACCACGGCTGTTCGCGAGTGAAGACCCGGATGACAAACAGCATCACGAGCGGCCAGACGATGAGATCGAGGGATGCCGTGAACAGCGCGTGACCCATGATCAGGGTCACCGCGCCGAACGCGTACCCCCACGCGGCGAGCCCCTGCGCGAGCAGGCCACCGCCCACTTCGCGCGCGATGAGCGCCACGATCAGGACGGATGCCACGGCGAACAGGATCGCCGGCACATGCATCGACCACGGCTGGTCGCCCAGCACAAGGGTGGCGTGCGCGATCAATGGCGTGAGCGGCGGCTGGTCGACGTATCCCCACGCGGGCGGCAGCATGCGGAAGTACAGCTCGTCGCGGTGGAAGCCGTACACGTCGGCGGGAGCGCCGAGCAAGAGCAGCAGCGTGCCCATCGCGGTGAACACGGGCAGCCAGGCGAACCGCGGCAGCGTGCGATCGCCGTGCCGGAAGGATGGTGCGGCGAGCGTCGCCGTCATGGGTTCAGGGTAGCGGGAGGCGGAGCATGCTCCGGGCCACTGACTGACGGGAGATCGGCGAGTCCGCAGGGGTCCGTTCGCCGCCGGCCGGCCTGGATCTCCGTGCGACTATGCGGACCCGTCGCCGCGGAAGGGACCGCTCACGAACGAGACAGCCGCCCACGCCGCACGTTCCTCGTCCGCCCGCAGCGCCAGACGTGATGCTCCCCACCAGCCGAGCGGGACGGTGACGGCGCTCGCGGGTGCGTACGCACACACGTACAGGGACAGTCCGAAGGTCGAGGACCACGACGTCACGCCGGTGACGAGACTCCAGCCGAGACCGAAGAGCACCGCCGTGATCACGCCGACAACCAGACCGAGGAGCGTGAATGCGATCACGTGCGCGCGGTCACGACCGACATGCTCCAGACGTCTGCCGAGACGATAGGCGAACGGCGAGAAGACGACCCCTGCGGCGACGGAGACCGGTATGCCACAGAGGGCACTGAGTATGAGAAGCATCGGAATCGTCGCGAACTGCGCATGGTCGAACGCCCCAACTACGAGTCCGATGACCAACGACGTCACGGCGCCTAACGGCTGAAACCAGAACACGGCTCGTGCCGCGCCGCCTACGAACTCCTGCAGAGTGAACGCGCGCGGCAGCTGCGGCGTGCGGGGGGATCCGTAGCGGGGGGCGCCGTATCCGGACCGACCGTCGCCCTGCCTGTCCGCGCCGATCGCCGGATCGGAGTCTCCTCCGATCCGCTCGTGCGCAGGATTCGGATCGCCCGCGCCCTCATCCGTCTCGCTCACGCCCCCGCCTCCGCTACCAGGTCGAAGAGTGAGCGCAGCGGCAACCGGAGCACCGGCATCCGCGTCAGGGGAAGCGCCAGGCGCAGCAACCCGAGCCCCTGGTCGAGGAGGCGCTGGGTTCGACGCTGGCCATCCGAGCGGTCGTAAGTCCAATAAAGCGCCAGTAACAGGTAGGCGAGCCAGAGGGTGGTGGGCATCCGCGGCAGGAACTCTGCGGGCAGGGACTTCTTCGCGCCGGCCAGGGCGTCGCGGAAGATGCCGATCGTGATGTCCCTGGCGGGCGCCGAATCCGGCGACAGGGGATTCAGCGGCGAATCCGGCGACACCATCGCCGCCAGAAATCCGGGCGCGAATGCGTGGAACGGCGCCAGCACCGCCAGTCCGGTGCGGAAGACGATGCCCACCCTCTCGACGAGATCGTCGGCGGATGCCAGCAGCGGCCCCGCTGCCTCCCGATGCGCTTCCTGCACCTCGAGATACAGCTCCTGCACCAGATGGTTCTTCGTCGGGAAGTAGTAGTACGCGTTCCCGAGCGAAACGCCCGCCTCGTCGGCGATGGACCGCATGGTCGTCGCGTCGAATCCGTTCTCGCGGAACGACCGCAGCGCCACCTCGCGGATGGATGCGCGCGTGCGCTCCGCCTTGGACCCCGCCATGGCCGACGTCGCCACCTCATCGCCTTTATTTTTGAACACGTTCAGAATCTAGGACGACCCGCGAGGAATGTCCACCCCGCCGTTCAGGTTGGACTCGTTCGTGCGCGCGGATGAAACCAACCCGACCGAACGGGCGACGACGGAACGAGGTCTCGAGCGAAGCCTCGAGGCCGACGCGCGCGAGGTCGAGGCCGAGTTCGCGCATCCTGCTCCGACACGGACCCCCCGTCTCGTCACCGTCGTCACCGCGGTCGTAGTGGCCGCCCTCGGCGGCGGACTGATCACGATCCAGGCGCGAGTGAACGGCGAGCTCGCGCTCGAGCTCGGCGACGGGTACACCGCAGCGCTCATCTCGTTCTTCGTCGGGCTGGTCGTCATCGCCGTCACGACGGCGGTGTCGGCGAAGGCGAGGCGCGGCATCCGCATGATCCCGTCGGCCGTGCGCAGCGGTCAGCTTCCCTGGTGGATGCTGCTCGGCGGCCTCGCCGGGGCGCTTCTGGTGCTGTCGCAGGGGCTCGCGGTGGCGATCATCGGCGTCGCGCTCTTCACGGTCGCCGTCGTCGCCGGCCAGACCATCGGCAGTCTCGTCATCGACGCGCGCGGCATGGGTCGAGTCCCGCCAAAGCCCGTCACGCTCACCCGCGTGGTGGGCACGATCGTCGTGATCGGATCCGTCGCACTGTCGGTGTCCCCGCAGATCAACGCCAGCGCTCCGTTCCTCGTGCTCCTCCTGCCGCTCATCGCCGGATGCCTCACCGGCTGGCAGCAGGCCGTCAACGGGCAGGTGCGCACCACCGTCGGATCCCCGGTCGCGGCCACCTTCGTGAACTTCATCGGCGGAACGCTCCTGCTCGGCATCGTCGCCATCGTGCACGTGTCGATCGCCGGGCTTCCGGCATCGTTGCCGAGCAATCCGCTGCTGTACCTCGGCGGAGTGTTCGGCGTGATCTTCATCACGATCGCCGCGATCACCGTTCCCCTGGTCGGCGTGCTGCTGCAGGGTCTCGCCGCCGTGACCGGTCAGCTCGTCGCCGCGCTCGTGATCGAGGCCTTGTTCCCGGCGCCCGGCACGACGTTGCAGGTCGTCACGGTCCTCGGAACGTTGCTCACCATCGTCGGACTGGTCATCAGCGTGATCCCGAAGCGGAAGCGAGTCGCACCGGCCGCCTCCTGATCGCGCCGCCTCGTTGATGCACAAGTGCGCAGGGTGCACAGTGGAAGGGAGCGGAGGACGAACGTCATGGCGGACATCGAGCAGGGCACCGACAGCGCACGCACCGGATACGCGGACCGCACCGGCGCATTCCATCCGTTCGGCGACACCGCCGAAGAGGAGCGGGTGCGCAGGGATGATCGGCGCCACGTCTTCCACTCGTGGAGCGCGCAGGCGCAGATCCACCCCACGCCGGTCGCCGCGGGAGAAGGCGCCACGTTCTGGGACTACGAGGGCAGCGCGTACCTCGACTTCAGCTCGCAGCTGGTGAACCTGAATCTGGGGCACCAGCATCCCGATCTCGTTCACGCCATCCAGGAGCAGGCCGGCCGGCTGACCACGATCCAGCCTGCGATGGCGAACGACGTGCGCGGCGAGCTCGCCCGCCGGGTCGCCGAGGTGGCCCCTGGCGATCTGAACAGCGTGTTCTTCACCAACGGCGGAGCGGATGCCGTCGAGAACGCCGTGCGCATCGCCCGCCGCATCACGGGGCGCCGCAAGGTGCTGTCGATGTACCGCTCGTACCACGGCAACACGTCCACCGCGATCGCGCTCACCGGCGAACCGCGCCGCTGGGCGAACGAGCCGGCTGACGGATCCGTCGCCCACTTCTTCGGGCCGTACCCGTACCGGTCGGCGTTCCACGCGGCATCCGTCGAGGAGGAAGGGTTTCGTGCCCTCGAACACCTCGAGAGCGTCGTCGCGCTGGAGGGACCGGAGACGATAGCGGCCATCCTGATCGAGACGGTCGTCGGCACCAACGGCGTGCTCGTCCCCCCGCCCGGCTACCTGCAGGGCGTGCGCGAGCTGTGCGACAGGCACGGCATCGTGTACATCGCCGACGAGGTGATGGTGGGCTTCGGCCGCGTCGGCGAGTGGTTCGCTGTCGACGCCTACGACGTCGTGCCCGACCTCATCACGTTCGCGAAGGGCATCAACTCCGGCTACGTACCGCTCGGCGGCGTGATCATCTCGGATGCCATCGCGCACTACTTCGACGACATCCCGTTCAACGGCGGGCTGACGTACTCCGGGCATCCGCTGGCCTGCGCGGCGGGAGTCGCGACGTTCGAGGTGTTCGAGAGGGACGGCATCCTGGAGCGCGTGCGCGACCTCGGGTCCCGCGTCGTCGAGCCGACGATCACGGCGTGGATGGACACGCATCCGGCACTCGGCGAGGTGCGAGGTCGCGGCCTGTTCTGGGCGCTCGAGCTGGTGCGCGACCGCGAAACCCGCGAGCCGCTCGTGCCCTTCAACGCGTCTGGAGCGGATGCCGCCCCGATGAACGAGGTCGCCGCAGCCTGCAAGGCGGCCGGCGTCTGGCCGTTCACCCACTTCAACCGGATGCACATCGCCCCACCCCTCATCATCGACGAGGCGGATGTGCGGCGCGGTCTCGACGTGATCGACTCCGCCCTCTCCGTCGCCGACAAGTACTACGCGGCGTAGGACGCTCCGCCCGACCGGCCGGTCGGGCGTGTCCACCCGGCCGGGACCATGGCCCACCGCTACGAAGGCGACACCGTCTGCGGTCGCCGTTAGCGTTGATCGCATGGCGGGAATGCGGTACGAGTTCGAGTCGGTGCTCGTCCCCTGGGACGCGCGGCGCGAGCTGTGGGTGTTCGCCCACGTGCCGGTCGAGATCGCCGAGGAACTGGACGACGCTCCCCTGCCCCGCGGCGGATTCAACTCCATCAAGGTGACCGCCACCCTCGGCTCGTCCAGGTGGTCGACGTCGATCTTCCCCGAGAACAACGGCACATACGCGCTCGCGATCAAGAAGGCCATCCGCACGCACGAGGGCGTCGACCTCGGCGACACCGTGCGGATCGGCATCGAGACCGAGCTCTGACGGCGGAGCGACGACCGACGGGACTCCCACGGCCGGGACGCCGACGGTCGGAGCCCTGCCGGGCACGCCGGATCCGTGTCAGGCTGTCGATCGGAACGACTGCCGCTCGTCATGGTGTCGAGGGCGCACCGAGCGGCTCGCTCACCGCGCCACGTCACGCAAGGAGGAGCACCATGTCCGAGTCCATCGTCACGGGCATCCTGACCGTCGCCATCCCGACGGCGGATGCCGACACCGCACTCCGCTTCTACACCGACGTTCTCGGCCTGACGCTGGAGCGAGACCTGCCGGCCAGTTCCACCGGACCGCGCTGGGTCACCCTCGGCACGGGAGGGCCGGTCAGCGTCTCGCTGTGGGAACCGCCGGCCGGAGCGGACTCGGTTCCGCGGCCGACGGGCATCCGTTTCGTGACGCCGGACGCCGCCGACGCCCGTCAGCGCATCGCCGCCTCCGGAGCCGAGGTCGGCGAACTGCTGCAATGGCCGGGCGTCCCTGCGATGTTCGATGCCCGCGACCTCGAGGGCAACGAGTTCGTCGTCATGGAAGCCCTGCCGCGGGGATGAGGGCGCTGCCTTGCTGCACAGGTGACAGCACGGGTGCCCGCTTGGGGGTGCGCCCGGAGGCTAGGTCTGAAGCCAGGTCTGACGCCGCGCGGAGCAGCCCGTCGACCCGCTGCGCCGACTCAAGGGGCTCGGCTCGAGTCGGGCTCCGTCAGTCGTTCGGCTTGATCAGGCAGAACGGATGCCCGGCCGGATCCAGGTACACCCGGAACGTCTCGTGATCCGAGCCGGTCTTGGTGGCTCCGAGCGCGAGGACCTGCTGCTCCGCGACATCCATGTCGTCGACGCGCACGTCGATGTGCATCTGCTGAGGCACATCCTGTCCCGGCCACTGCGGTTGCCCGTAGTCGCCCTCGACCTGCTGGAACGCGAGCAGCGGACGCGAATCCGGTCCGGAGGCGAGCATCACCCACCCGGGCTCCTCTTCGACGATCTGCATCGGCAGCAGTTCCTCGTAGAACCGCGCCAACGACAGGGCGTCGGGACAATCGACGATGAGTACATCCCAGGTTCCGATCATGCGCGCGACGCTACGCCCGACCGCCGACACGAGCAGCCGAGCTCTCGAGTACCGACGTCGGGGCAGCGGGTGGGGCGGCGCTGCGGCGGCGCTACGCCGCGGCCGTCACTTGCGCCTGCTCGTCGTAGAGACGGGCGTACTGCCCGCCGAGCCCGAGGAGCTCCGCGTGGGTGCCCTGCTCGACGACGCGTCCGTGATCGATGACGAAGATGACGTCGGCACCGACGATCGTCGAGAGGCGGTGTGCGATCGCGAGAGTCGTGCGACCGGTGGATGCCGAATCCAGTGCCTGCTGCACGACGCGCTCCGAGATGGTGTCGAGAGCACTCGTCGCCTCGTCGAGGATCAGCACTTCCGGATCCTTCAGCAACACCCGCGCGATCGCGATGCGCTGCTTCTCGCCGCCGGAGAGGCGGTATCCGCGTTCGCCGACGATCGTGTCGTAGCCGTCGGGGAATCCGGAGATCGTGTCGTGGATGTTCGCGGCGCGGGCGGCCGCCTCGAGTTGCTGCTGCGTGGCATCCGGTGCCGCATACCGCAGGTTCTCGGCGATGGACGCGTGGAACAGGTAGGTCTCCTGACTGACGATGCCGATGTGGTCGATGAGCGATTCGTGCTGGAGGTCGCGCACGTCCGTTCCGGCGAAGCGCACCGATCCGCCTGTCGCCTCGTACAGCCTCGGCAGGAGGTACGACACTGTCGTCTTGCCCGCGCCGCTCGGTCCGACGAAAGCCGCGAACTGGCCGGGCTCGATCGTGAACGACACGTCGTCGAGGGTCGGGCGTTCGCCATCGCGGGCATCCGGATACCGGAAGGTCACGTCGCGGAACTCGATCCGGCCGGCTCCGTCGCCCCGCGCGACGGAAACGGCGTCCGCACGGTCGGCGATCGCGGGCTCGAGGTCGAGGTATTCGAAGATGCGGGCGAACAGCGCACCCGACGTCTGCAGGTTGAGCGCGGTCTGCATGATGCCCATCAGCGGGAACAGCAGGCGCGCCTGCACCGTCGTGAACGCCACGATCGTGCCGGCCGTGATGTCGACAGCGCCACGACCGAGCAGCCACGCGGAGACGAGGTAGACGATCGCAGGGATCGAGGACAGGAAGATGTGCACCATCGCGAAGAACCACTGGCCGCTCATGGTCTCCTTCACCTGAAGGGCGACCTGGGTCTCGTTCTCATCCGAGTACCGGGCTGTCTCGAAGCGCTGCCGGTTGAAGCTCTTGGAGAGCAGGATGCCCGACACGCTCAGCGTCTCCTGCGTGATCGCAGTCATGTCGGAGAGCGACTCCTGGGTGGCCGTCGCGATGCGCGCACGCACCTGCCCGACCCGTCGCTGGGCGATCACGAGGAACGGCATCAGCACGACGGCGATGAGCGTGAGCTGCCAGTTGAGCAGGAGCATCGCGACGAAGGCGGCGATCACCGTGACGATGTTGCCGAGCACGCTGGAGACCGTGTTCGACAGCACGCCGGCGACACCGCCGACGTCGTTCTGCAGTCGGGACTGGATGACGCCGGTCTTCGTCCGCGTGAAGAAGTTGAGTTCCATGGACTGCAGGTGGCGGAAGAGCTTCACCCGGAGCCCGCCCATCACCTTGTTGCCGACGGTGGCGGTGAGGTAGGTCTGCCACACGCCGAGTCCGCTCGTGGCGAGGTAGACCACGATGATGGCGACGACGAGCGAGACGGTCACGGCCATGTTCGGAGCTCCCGACTTGGGGAACAATCCGTCGTCGAACACCTGCTGCGTGAGCAGCGGCGGCACGACGGACAGCGCCGCCGACACGAGGACGAGCACCACCGTCACCGACAGCGCCACCTTGTGCGGCGCGAACAGCTGTGCCACCCTGCGCATCAGGTGCGGAATCTTCGGTGCCTGGGCGTTCCTGGCCTTCTGCGCGGCGATGTCACCCCGCACGACGCCTGCGCCGCCGTGACCCCCGCCACCGTGGCCTCCAGTGCGGCCACCGCGTGGACCACCGGCGCTCGGACCGCGTCTGGGTCCCATTCCACTCATGCGTGACTCCTCGGTTGAACGAATGTCTGCGGCACGGCTGATTCCGTCAGGTCGCCGACCCAGTCATCCGCACAAGAGACTATCAACGATATATCGCTTGTGGATATTCCGGATGCTGTACACCCTGCTCCGCCATCGTCGCCACAGGCACCGACATCCGCCGCTCGGGTCGCACTCTGTTCTCACACGGGCGGATCGAGAAAGGAGGTGCGACCTGAACAGGGCGGAGCAAGTCAGCACCGAGGGTGCGCTCGCGCGATCGACGTGATCCACTTGTCGAGTGACGGACAACTCGCCTCAGGCGCCCGCCGGCCGTGCCGGCTCGTTCTCCCTCTCACCCGATCCGACAGGGACAACGGTGAGCAAGCGTGCCTGGTGGGCACTCGTCGTGCTGCTGGCCGGCATGGCTATGGCGTTGCTCGACACCAGCATCGTGAACGTCGCGCTGCAGACGATCCGCACGAGCCTGGACGCGGACGAAGCGACGCTGTCCTGGGTCATCTCCGGATACGCGCTCGCGTTCGGTCTCCTGCTCATCCCCGCCGGACGCTTCGGCGACCGCTTCGGACACAAATGGATCTTCATCGTCGGCGTCGCGATGTTCACGCTCGCCAGCGTGTGGTGCGGTTTCGCGCAGTCGAGCACCGAGCTCGTCGTCGCACGCGTGGTGCAGGGCATCGGCGGCGGCATCTATGTGCCTGCCGTCGCATCCCTCATCCAGCTGATGTTCCCGGCGCGAATCCGCGGCCGGGCGTTCGGCGTGATGGGTGCCGTGATCGGCATCTCGACGGCGCTCGGTCCGCTCATCGGCGGGTTGCTCATCCAGGCATTCGGTGAGACGGAGGGATGGCGTTCCATCTTCTTCGTGAACGCGCCGATCGGCGTGCTCACCGTGATCGCCGCCTTCCTCCTGGTGCCGGGCGGCGCGGAGGGCAAGCGCCTGTCGACGGATGCCGTCGGCCTCCTCCTCGCGATCGCCGGCCTCGTCGCGCTGCTCGTGCCGCTCATCGAGGGCGAGGACCAGGGCTGGCCGCTCTGGACCTGGCTCAGCCTGATCGGCGGCGCCGTGCTGCTGGTGCTCTTCGCGTTCTGGGAGCGGCACGTCGCCACCACGAAGGCAGAGCCGCTGGTTCCGCCGCACCTGTTCTCGCATCCGCAGTTCACCGGCGGCGTGCTCCTCGCGTTCGTGTACTTCGCGGCCTTCACCGGCATCTTCTTCACCATCTCGCTGCTCTGGCAGGCGGGTCTGCAGCACACGGCGCTCGAGTCGGGCCTCGTCTCGCTGCCGTTCTCGATCGGCAGCATCGTGGGAGCTGCGCTGAGCGATCCGCTGGCGCAGCGGCTGGGACGCAACGTGCTCAGCCTCGGCACCGGGCTTGTCGCGCTCGGCCTCATCACGCTGTGGCTGATCTTCTGGCTGGCGCCGACGGAGGACCTCGTCAGCTGGGATCTGCTGCTGCCGCTCCTCGTCGCCGGCTTCGGCAGCGGACTCTTCATCGCTCCGAACGCCCGCTTCATCGTCGCCACAGTGGACAACTCAGAGGCCGGTGCCGCGAGCGGCGTCATCCAGACCATGCAGCGCATCGGGGCGGCCGTCGGCATCGCCATTACGGGCAGCGTGCTCTTCGCCCAGCTGCCTTCATCGTTCGCGCCGAGCACGGCAAAAGCCGCCGAGATCGCCCAGCAGCACGCGGCGGGCGGTGCCGAGGCGATCAAGCAGGCGATCCAGCAGTATGTCGACCACGCGCTCGCCGTCGCGTTCGGCGACGGGGCGGCGCTCGCCATGCTGACGAGTGCGACCTTCGCCGTCGCGGCCTTCCTGCTCGTGTTCGCGCTGCCGAAGAAGGTGAGCCTGCAGTAGTCCGCGCCCAGACCGGATCCCGTGACGCCCGGCCCGGGCAAGGCGGTCCGTCGGAGACGGCGGGAACGTCAGGCTCGCGGGACGGCGGGAACGTCAGGCTCGCGGAACGGCGAGGTCGCGGGTGTCGGGGGCCGAGACGACGGGCATCCGCCGCTTCAGGAATCCGAGGAGGAACAGCGCCAAGGCGATCAGGCTGACCACGGCGCCGGTGATCGGCACCAGCAAAGGGCCGGCCACGCCGAGCGATGCGTTCCCGAGCGGTGGCGCGATGGCGATGCCGAGGTACATCGCCGTCGAGTACCAGGCCATCGTCTGCTGAGCGCTCTGCGGATCGATGGAGACCAGACGGTGCTGCACCGGGATCGTGAGCCCGGCCACGACCACACCCCACACGGCGAACACCGCGACGGATGCCGCGAAGGACCACTCGAAGCACGCCAGCGCCACCAGCGCGATCGTCTGCACGATCAGCGCGATCGTGGCCGTGACGCCACTGCCGTATCGGTCTGTCACGCGACCGGCGAACGCGTTGCCGATGACACCCGCGACGCCGTAGACGAGCAGCAGCACGGCGAGCAGGGCCCCTGATCCGGCGGTCGCGTCGCGGACCACCTCGGCGGAGAAGATGTACACGACGTTGAAGCTCGCCGTCGCGAAGAGCGCCGCACCGAGCGCGGCGAGAACGCGAACGTCGGCCAGCACCCGCAGCCGCCGCGCAAGGCTGATCGACGCAGCCCGCTGCACCCCGCGGAACAGCGGAAGGATCAGCACTGTGGTCACCGCCCCTATGACGGCCAGGGCCCACATCGGGGCACGCCAACCGGCAGCGCTGCCCAGCGCCGTTCCGAACGGCGAGCCGATCGCGACGGCCAGCGTGAAGCCTGCGCCGACCATGGCGAGCGCCCGCCCCCTGCGCTCGGGCGGAACGATCGTGGCCGCGACCGCACTGGCCGTCGGCACCAGCGCCGCCCCGCCGACGGCGGCGATCACGCGCGCGATGACGAAGTCGGTCAACGAGGTGCTGAGGGCTGCAATGACGACACCGGCAGTGAAGAGCAGGGCTCCGGAGGCCATCAGCAGCCCTCGCGGCACCCGCGACAACGCGAACGCGACGACCGGCGAGGCGACGGCGACGATGAGCGCGTAAACGGTGATCGAGTAGCTGACGGATGCCTGGCTCGCGCCGAGACCAGCGGCGATCTGCGGCAGCAATCCGGCGATGACGAACGCATTCGTCCCGACGGCGAAGAGACCGAGCATGAGGACGAGGAGTCGGATGGTCGAACCGCGATAGGATTGTTCGATGACGGTCATACTGTCACGATAGACCAACTGTTCGATGATTGTCGAACTATTTGAGGATTCGACGATCGCACCCCTGTATTTGGAGGGCATCGTGCCCGCACGCGAACCCGACGGATCCGGCAAGTCCGTGCAGACATCCGACACCTCGCACCTCGACCAGCCGATCGAGAACTATCCGGTCCCCGACCTGGCCGACGTGCAGCTGGTGGAGGTGCTGCGCGCGCTGGGCGATCCGATCCGGCTGGAGATGGTCCGCCGTCTGGCCGACGGCGCGCCGCGCCCCAAGTCGGAGCTGGTCGGCGAATTCACCGTGCAGAAGTCCACGCTCTCCCACCACTTCAAGACGCTGCGCGAGTGCGGCCTCACGAGATGGACGGTCAACGGGCGCACGCACGCGATCGAGCTCCGCCGAGCCGAGCTCGATGCACGGTTCCCCGGCCTGATCGAGTCGCTGCTCACGGACTGAGCCACCGGCGAGCCGTCCGGCGGGCTTTCGCCGGTCCCGGCGGCGCTCGTCGACGCCGTCAGACCCGCGCGAAGTCCGCGAGGAACCCGGCGACCGCGTCTTCGCGGCCGGAGGCGTCGCATCCGTCGCCGCCCGCGCAGTGGCCGTGCGGCAGCACGTGCACCCAGGTCGGCCCGCCGAGCGCGTTGGCCACGGCGAATTGCCCCTGGGGAGGAACACTCGGATCCGCCAATGCCGGCAGCACCAGCACGGGCGCGCTCACCCGCAGGGCGGCGGTGGCGGCATCCGCATAGCGCAGCGTCTCCATGGCCTCCGGATGCTCCACGAGGTACTCGCGCACCACCCCCGCCGACCCCGTGCTCCGCACGGCGACCCGCAGCGGATGGTTCCCGAAGCTCGGCACCTCGAGCACGCCGGCAGAGAACCGATCCCCGAACGCCAGGGCGAGCGTGCCGATGCCGCCGCCGAAGCTCCCCCCGATGTAGACCGGAGCGCCGAGGCCCGGGAAGAGCATCCGCAGCACGCGGGCACTGATCCAGGTGTCGACGACCGACCCGATGTGGCTGTACTCGCGCGGCGAGCGGATGCCCCACAGCACGTGATGCAGGCCCGTCTCGCCGCCGACACCCTCGACCTCGCTCCTGGTCGGAAGTCCGCGCGCGACGGGGAACACCGCCACCGCATCCGCAGGGATGTCGGACACGTCGGGAGCATCCCGGCCACCGTATCCGTGTCCGACGACGAACCCCCGGGCGGGCGCAGCCCCGCCGCGCGGACGGGTCACCCAGCCGCCGATCCAGAGCCCGTCGAGGCTGCGGAACTGCAGGTCGGCGACCTCGACCCCCGGCGCATCAGGGAGCGGCGACCACGCACCCACGCCGATCGCCAGCTCGATGGCATCCGCCTCAGCTGCGATGCCGGCCCAGAACGCGTCGAAGTCGCGCGGCTCCTCCGGCGTTCCCACCTCGAGCAGGCCGCCGAGCGTGTAGCCGTGCGTCGGATCGAATCCGAACCGCTCGGCCATGGGCGGCGCGACCGTCGCACCGGTTCGTCGTCTGTCGTTCACGTGTCGTGCCTCCCGTTCCGGACGGCGTCCCGTGCCGTCGACTGCCGCGCGGCCGGTCGTCCGACCCGCCACCCTAGCCGCCGAGCCGGTACCAGTCGGCGGCCGTGCCTCCGCGCGTCCGATCCGCGATGGCTGCCGAACGTTCCCGGGCTGACGATCCCCGACGGTCACCATGCCGGTCCAGCGCCCATCCCCCGCCATCGCCACGCTCCTCCGGCGCGGATGCGGTCGCGGCCCAGCCTGCGACGAGCCGGTCCATCGATCCCATCGCCGTGGCGTATCCGCCGACCGGCTCGCAGAGCGGCCAGTCCGAGCCGATCATCACGCGGTCCGGCCCGAAGTCCTCGAGCACGGCTTCGACGTATGGGGCGAGTGCGTCGATGCCCTGGCGATCCGCGTCGAGCTGCGTGAGAAGCCCGGACAGCTTGACGGCCACCGTGTCGTGGCGAGCAAGCGCGGCCATGTGCGCGCACCAGGTCTCGAGGTCGTGCTGGGCGACATCCGGTTTCGCGAGATGGTCGACCACGAATCGCAGACCGGGCGCCGACTCGACGAGCGTGAGGGCGTCTGCCAGTCGTTCGGGCGTGAGGAGCAGGTCGAGCGCCAGGTCGCGTTCGGCGAGCGCGCGCATCCCGTCCAATAGAGGTGTGGCTGCGATCTCGTCGACCGTGTGCCCCTTGCCCAAGACCGGAACCATCGAGCGGATGCCCACCAGCTTCTCGCCCCCGGCCGAAGCGAGCATGCCATCGAGGCTGTCCGGGACATCCGGCGCAGCGAGATCGACCCAGCCCACCACGCCTGCCACGAGCGAGTCGGCGTCGGCCAGCGCAAGGAGTTCATCGGTCTCGGCCTGGCTGCCGATGGTCTGCACGAGCACCACGCGGTGCACGCCGGCCCGCGCGGCGAACGGCCTGAGCCGGTCGAGCGTGTCCCTCGGCTCGACGGAACGCACGCCGACGCGCCGGCCGGTGTCGGCCAGCGCGTCGGTCCACACGTGCACGTGCGCGTCTGTTCTCATCGCTTCTTTCGTGTCGTCCGCTCGAGGTGCCGTGATCGGACCCGAGCGGACTCGGCGGTGCCGATCAGCCGAGCGTCGCGCCGGCCGTCCACCTCGGGGCGCCGTACTGGTACGCGCCCAGGCTGGGCGTCGCATCGCTCGATCCGTCGTTGACGCCGGGGATCGGGATGGCGGCGTTCCGAGCGGGCGAACCCGCCTGCAACGTGTAGTCGTCGTTCGCCGGATCGGTGAACAACGGGTCCACCGTCGAGTCCAGGTTGTTCGTGAGGATCATGCCTCCCTGCGTGGCATCCGTCGTTCCGACCATGGCCCCGATGTTGTTCTCCACCACGGTTCCGGTCGACTGGTTAGCGCCCTTCACGTACATCATGTAGACGCCGCCGGTGTTGTTGGCGACGAGGTTGTTGAACGAGCCGGAGCCGAGCCCGTTCAGCATGACGGTCTGCGTCGGGTTGTTCCAGCCCACGTTGTTCACGACCCGCACGTCACTCTGCCCGTTGTCGAGGTAGACGCCTGCCATGGCGAACTTCTCGGTCGTGCCGATGGCGGGTGTGGCGTCGTGCAGCAGGTTGTGGTCGATCGACGTTCCCTGCATCGACCCGCCGCAGCAGCCGTAGATCGCCGCGGTGTCGAGGTTGAGGTTGCCGTACTCCGAGATGTCGTTGTACGCGATGCGATCCGGTGCCTCGATGCCGCTGGCCGGCTGGATCCACTGCAGGTTGATTCCGCTGCGACCCACGCGCGAGATCGTGTTGTGCGTCACCGTCTCACCGGATCCCTGCACGGCGATGCCGGCAGCGTAGGTGCCCGCGTAGTCGACGTCGGTGATCACGTTCTGCGTCGCCGTGTTGCCGTTTCCGAGCAGCGCGATTCCGTTGCCTGCGCTCAACGACAGCGTGCTGTTGCGCACCACGTTGCCGGTGCCCTTGATGACGATGCCGCTGTCGACGATGCCCCTGTTGACCGTGGTGCCGCAGTTCGTGGCGCCCTGCGTGATATCCGTGTAGTGCGAGAGGTACTTGCCGTCGATGCCGTCGAGCGTGATGCCCGTGCTGTTGTCACCGGTGGCGATCGACGTGCCGAAGAGGTGGATGCCCTGCACGGTGGTGTTGCTCGCACTCGTGAGGTCGAATCCGAGCTGCCGCTGCTTCGTCTCGATGCGATGGGTCGACGGCGGCTCCTGGCTCACCAGGTAGAGCTGCTTCGCAGACGCGTCGTAGAACCACTCCCCGTTGTGCGAGAGCTCGGCGATCTGGCCGGCGAGCGTATAGCGGGTCTGGCCGGGCGTGATCGTGTGAACGCAGGCGGGTGCGACGTCGAGCGTGACGGATCCGGCCGCCGAGTCGACGATGGTCCCGGTCTCGGTGGCGTACCAGTAGCTGGTGAGCACGCGGGCGCCGTTCCAGTAGCCGGCCGGCTGTGTGAGAGCGGGATCCACGAGCGTCGCTCCCGTGCTGCCCGCTTCCGCGCGCTCGACGGTGAGCGGATGGATCGGGTCGCTGCCCGGGTAGGGCCACTGCGCCTCGACATCCATCGATCCATCGGTGAAGACCTGAACGGGGCTGACGTCGTCGCCCAGGTCGATCGGCACCTTGTAGACGTCACCCGTGTCGACGGCCGCACTGAAAGCGGACCCGACGACGAACGGATCGGATGCCGCGAGCGCCGCGACATCTCTGGCCTTGACGTGCTGCCAGTTGCGCACCGGATCCGCGCCGGAGACCGTCACCGTCGCTCCGGGGGCCGCACGGTAGGTGATGCGTGCATCGGCCGTACCGGATGCCTTCGGCGTGACGGTCTCGCGATATGTTCCGCCCGCGATCTCGCAGGTGTCGCCCGCGACCATGACGTCGGCGCAGTGCTGAATGGTCGCGAACGCGTGATTCTGCTTCAGACCGTCTTTCGCGTCGTTGCCATGCGTCGAGACGTAGTACGTGGTGCCGGTCGCCGGAGCGGCGGCGGCTGCGGTGGGGATCGCCAGCGCGACCACTGCGGCTGCGGCGGCGGCGAGCGCGGCGACCCGCCTGCCCTTGGGCGTCGACTCTGCGGATCGTCGGTCCGGATCCGTGCCACCCGCAGGGCGCCGCGCGGGCAATCGATGGTTGTTGACAGCAAGCATCCTCGCTCCTATCGATAAGGTATAATCGATGAAACTAGCGGGATCATCCGACGCCCGTCAACGCCGATCTGCAGGATTATCGATAGATAGACTCATGCCCGTGTCGAACACTTCGGCTTCCCATTCCGAGACGAACGCCCTCTCCGGCGCCTCGGATGCCGCAACGATGAACTCCGAGACCGGGTCGCGCGACGCCCTGCGCCGCAGCCTGGAGGCCGAGCGGAGCAACTTCGGCCGCGACCTGCTCTCCGACCAGGTGTACGACCTCGTGCGCCGTCTCGTCATGGAGCAGGCACTGAAGCCCGGAGACCGTGTCGTGGAACTGGAACTGTCGCAGCGGCTCGGCATCAGCCAGGCGCCGGTGCGCGATGCCGTGAAGCGTCTCGCCTACGAGGGCGTGCTCACCCACGTTCCGCGCCGCGGTCACTTCGTGACCGTCGCCAAGGAAGACGACCTCGAGCACGCCATCGTCGCCCGCACCATGATCGAGCGCACGTCGGCCAGGCTGGCCGCCGAGGCGATGTCCGACGACGCGAAGGCTGTGCTCGAGTCGGTCGTCGAGCGGATGCGCGAAGCCGCCGCCATCGAAGACGTCGCCGCCTTCCGCGTGCTCGACTTCCAGTTCCATCGCGAGGTGTGCACCGCGGGCGGCAACCCTCTCGTCGTCAAGTGCTGGGACGTCATCGAGCCGGCGATGCGGTCGTCCCGTGCCGTCGGCGATCCGCTGTTCAAGGGCGACTGGGCGAAGATCGCCGACGAGCACGCCAAGCTGCTGAAGCTGCTGCGCCCCGACAAGGCGGATGCCGCTGCCGACGCCTTCGCGCGCCACGCGTCCCTGCAGAGCCCGTAGCTCCAGCGCCCCCACTCTCGACCTTTCCGCGAGGGTGCCCGTTCCGCCGCCCGAACGTGCCGGTCTCACCGCCCGAAGGTGCGCGTTTCACCGCGCGAGAGTGCCCGTTTCACCGCCCGAACGTGCCCGTCTCTCCGCGCGAGAGTGCCCCTTTCACCGCCCGAACGTGCCCGTTTCGCCGCCCCGAGAGTGGCCGTTTCGCCGCCCCGAACGTCCGCGTTCCGCCGCCCGAAAGGGCCCGTTACACCGCGCGAGAGTGCCCGTTTCACCGCCTGAATGTGCCCGATTCACCGCCCCAGAGTGCTCGATTCACCGCGCGAACGTCCGTGTTCTGTCGCCCGAATAGCGTCCACCAGCGGACACGTGCACCCTCGCGCGATGAGATTCGCGCCCTCTCCACCGGAGAAACAGGCACTCTCGAGCGGAGAAACGAGCACTCTCGCGAGGGGATATGCGCACTCTCAGCCGGAAAAACGAGCACTTTCGGGCGGAGGTATGCGCACTCTCGGGCGGAGGAACGAGCACCCTCGGCTTAGAGGACGTCGAGCTCCACCGTCGCGAACGTGTGAGGCGGCAGCTCGACGACGAGCGTCGATCCGGTCAGCTCCACCGTCAACTCCACGGGCGAGACCGCGTCCGGGTTCTCCGACGTGTTGTGCGCGGTCGCCGTGCCGGCCGTCAGCATGCGTCCGTATGCCGCGGTCGCGGATCCGCCGCGGAGTTCGACGGCGATGCGCGCCGGCTGGTCGGCGTCCAGGTTGCTGAGCGACAGGAGTGCCGTGCCGTCCGTGCGGCTCGCGGATGCCGACACCAGCGGAACGGTGCGTCCGTCGGCCTCGACCGTCGGCACGTCGGTCAGCCGGAGGCGCAGGGAATCCGCATCCTGGTGTCCCTTGTTCATCTCGAACACCCAGTACGTCGGCGTGCGGATGAGCGTCTCGCCGTCCGTGAGCAGCATCGCCTGCAGCACGTTGACCGTCTGGGCGATGTTCGCCATGACGAGACGGCCGGCGTGGCGGTGGAATTCGTCCAGATGCACGGATGCCACGAGCGCGTCGCGCACGCTGTTCTGCTGGTACAGGAATCCGGGATTGGTGCCGGGCTCCGTGTCGAGCCAGATGCCCCATTCGTCGAGCACGAGGCCGACGGTGCGATCGGGATCGTAGGCATCCATGATGGCGGCGTGCCGCTGCAGCTGTTCGACGACCTGGCCTGCGCGGGCCAGGGTGCGGTAGTACTCGTCGGTGCCGAACTCCGTCGCGCTGCCCTTCTCGCCCCACGTTCCGGGGATCGTGTACGAGTGGAACGAGATCGCCTGGTACGCGCCGACGCCCTCGCCCTCGGGCTTCGGGTGGCCGAGCCGGAATCCGAGGGTGCGCATGAGCGTCTCGGTCCACCCGTACGCGTCGGCGTTGGCTCCTGCGGCGATCCGGTAGAGCTTGTTGCCGCCATGGTCACGACTGTAGGTGCCGAAAGTGCGCGCCGTGAGGGCGTAGGCCTTGGCATCCATGCGGCCGCCGCATCCCCACGGCTCGTTTCCGAGGCCCCAGAAGCGCACGTTCCACGGCTGGTCGCGGCCGTTCTCGCGGCGCAGACCCGACATCGGGCTGTCGTCACCGCGGGTGAGGTACTCGACCCACTCGGCCGCCTCGCGGACCGTTCCGCTGCCGACGTTGGCCGAGATGTACGGCTCTGTGCCCAGCAGCTCGCACAGCGCGAGGAACTCGTGCGTTCCGAAGGAGTTGTCCTCGACAACGTCACCCCAGTGCGAGTTCACCATGCGCGGTCGCGTGGCCTGGGCGCCGATGCCGTCACGCCAGTGGTACTCATCGGCGAAGCATCCGCCCGGCCAACGCAGGTTCGGGATGCGGATGGCGCGCAGCGCCTCGATCACGTCGAGCCGCAGCCCACCCACGTTCGGGATGTCGGAGTCGGGCCCGACCCAGAATCCGCCGTAGATGCCGTGGCCGAGGTGCTCGGCGAACTGGCCGTAGAGGTGGCGACTGATCACCGGCCCGCGGTCATCGAGGTCGACGATCGCACGCACGTCGCTCACGCGGTCCACCGCCCCATGCTTACAACGTGAGAATGCAACGACGAATCGTGAAATGGAGGCATGGGACATGAGCCTAGAGGCAACAAGGAGACGATTGTGACCGTTCTCATGCCGGGCGGGATCGACACACTCCTAGTCGTCTTCATGGCGACGTGAAGGAGGAGCGTCATCGGGTTTCGCCGCAGGATCCGGCTGCACGCAGCATCCCGTGATGTCGGCCGGCGACGGGATCCCGGATCGCGCCCCGCGCCGACGCACGCCATGAGCACCGGGAAGCACGGTACCGTCCGTGCACTTGAGCATCCCTGGAGTCACGGCCGCCGGCACCGGCCGAACCCTGGCTTCCGACGATTCTGCGAAGGTGTCGTATTGTCCGGGTGCCGTTCGTAGTGCTTGTGAGATGGCGCCCATTCGGGTCGCCTGGATGACAGGAGCGGTGACAATGCGATTGACGACGATGACGCAGGTGACGGTCGATGGCGTGATGCAAGGCAATGGCGGGTCGAGCGCGGAGGATCGTGCCAGTGGCCTCCAGCGCGGCGGATGGGCCCGCGGGAGGGGTGACGAGCAGACGCAGTCGTTCATTCGGGACCTTTACGGGCGCGCGGATGCGTTCCTCTTCGGCCGACGCACCTACGAGGTGTTCGCCGGCTCGTGGGGTTCGCTGTCGGAACGGGATGTCCCTGGGTGGGAACCGGTTCTGAGGGCGTTGAACGCGAAGCCCAAGTACGTCGTCTCGACCACGCTCACCCACGCGTCCTGGTCGGGGACCAGCGTTCTCTCCGGAGATGTCCTGGCCGATGTTCGCGAGTTGAAGGCGATGGCGGGAGGTGAAGTGCAGGTGCACGGCAGCGGCGTCCTGGTCAGGAGCTTGTTGGCGCATGGCCTGGTGGACGAGTTGACCTTGATCACGATTCCGGTGATCCTCGGGCAAGGCGCGCGTTTGTTTCCGCAGAGCGGTCCCGACATAGCGCTGGACCTTCTGGAGTCGCATGTCGACACCAAGGGAGTGACGACGCAGGTCTTCCGACCGGCAGGGCGTCCGGTGTACCCGACGACCGATGAACAGGGCCGGGTGCAACAGACCGGCGACGCTCAAGTCGCGGATTCCTGAGATGAGAGTGAAGTGAGGTTCGCATGCAGTACCTGGTGTTCGTGATCGCTGATGAGCATGACTCGACGAGCGTGGACAGACGGCCGGCGATCAGCGAGTTCAACAGGCGCCTGATGTCGGAGGGCTATTGGGTTTTCGCGGGCGGACTTGCGAGTGCAGAGACATCGACCGTCGTGGACAACCGCGATGGGCAGCCCGTTCTGACCGATGGTCCCTTCGTCGAGTCGAAGGAGTACCTCGACGGCATCTGGATCTGGAACGCGCCCGACCTGGACGTCGCCTTGCGGCTGGCGGCCGAAGCGTCGCAGATCTGCGATCGGCAAATCGAAGTGCGACCCTTCGCCACCCCGTGACCGAGGTCGGCATCGAGGAAGCCGTGGACCGCGCCCACCGTGACGAGTGGGCGCGGATCGTGGCATCCCTCGTGCGCAGGTTCGGGGACTTGGACCTCGCTGAAGAGGCGGCGGCGGAAGCGTTCGCGACCGCTGTCGAGCGTTGGCCGGACGACGGCATCCCACCGAACCCGGGTGCGTGGCTGACGACGACGGCCACACGCAAAGCGATAGACCGCATACGGCGGGAGACCAAACGCTACGACAAGCATCGGGAGGCTCGGCTGGTGTACGGAACCGTCGACGCGGCTCCTGTCGGCGTCATCGAGGACGACAGACTGCGGCTGATCTTCATCTGCTGTCATCCGGCACTTCGCATGGAAGCCCGCGTCGCACTCACGTTGCGCATGGTCGGCGGCCTGACCATGCCGGAGATCGCGCGAGCCTTTCTCGTGCCGGACGCCACCATGGGACAGCGAATCACCAGGGCGAAAGCCAAGATCGCTGCCGCACGCATCCCGTATCGGATGCCCGAAGCCGAGGACCTGCCCGCTCGCATCTCCGGTGTGCTCACAGTCCTCTACCTGATCTTCAACGAGGGCTATCTGGCGACCGGCACCGCGACCGCGCCCGTGCGTGCGGAACTCACCACCGAGGCGATTCGGCTCACCCGGATGCTGCACGCACTCGTGCCCGAGGACGGCGAGGCGACCGGCCTGCTCGCCCTGATGCTGCTCATCGACGCGCGGCGGCCCGCCCGGCTATCGGCTGCAGGCGAATTGGTCGCTCTCGACGCGCAAGACCGCCGTCTCTGGAATGACGCCCTCATCGCCGAGGGCCAGGACCTGGTCCGCGAGCGGCTCGCTGCCGTTGCAGCGGGGGCGCGTCCCGGCCGATATCAGATCCTCGCCGCGATCAACGCCGTGCACACCTCGGCACACACGTTCCGCGCTACCGACTGGTCGCAGATCCTCGCCCTCTACGACCAACTCGCCCGTATCGACCGATCGCCGATCGTCGCTCTCAACCGCGCCATCGCGTCCGCCGAGGTCGACGGTGCCGCGGCCGGCCTGGCCGAGCTCGAGCGACTCGCCTCGACATTGGATGGCTACCACGCGTTCCACGCGGCGCGCGCCGAACTGCTGCGAAGGCTCGGCCGCACCGAACAGGCACGCACCGCGTACGACCGCGCCATCCAGCTCACGGAGAACCCCGCCGAGGCAGCGGCACTCTCCGGCCGCCGCGACCGACTGATCGGGCCACCTGAAGGAGAAGATCGGTAGGCGGGTTCTGCCTGTCGGATGTCTGCACCCAAACCGCGACTCCGATGTCAGCGCAGGCTCGCCGCTCCGGCATGCAGGTCAAGGGCGAGCGTCACCCGAACCCGTGCCCGGGGCGCCAAGCGCACGGCGATCCGCGAGGGGCCAAGGGTCATCGCCTCAGACTCCTCATCAGTGTCGAGCTCGCGGACGACGGCACGGCGGATGACATGCTCGCCGAATCCGCCGGCCTGAAGCACCAGCTCAGCAGGCTCGTCGCCGAGGTTGACGAGCTGCACGACAGACCGCTCAGGATCGATCGACTCCACGAGTGCCGCCACCTTCGGCGGCAGACCGGGTCGTCCGGTGACCGGATCCAGATACCGCGCGAACGCGTGCTGCAGCCCACCGTTGTACAGCGACTGGGGGGCTCCGAACGCCGTCATCACGAGCGCCTCGGTCACCACAGGGTTCACGCGCTGCCAGCGATCCTGGTCGAATCCGGAAGCCACGTCATCCGCTCGCAACGCTTCCAGGCGCTCGTCCACCTGTCGATGCGCGACGGCGAGGAACGAGGCCGCGAACCGCTCGACGTCGCCGTCTTCGAGGGCGGCGAACCAGGCATCCTCGTGTCCGGCTTCCTCCTTGTCGCGGAACTGCCGCACGCGCGTCCAGCCCCAGCCGCCGCCGGCGCGGAGCGCGTCGAGCCGTTCCTGATCCGCGTTCCGTCTCGAGTGCCACCACAGCCACACCGGGAAGGAGACCTGCGGCGGCTGAAAGTCGAACCAGCCGTCGGCGTCGAGGCGCGTCGGCCACAACTCCAGCTCGTGCTCGTAGTCCTCGCCGAAGTGCGTGGCCCAGCGGCGTTTCAGCGTCAGCGCCCGGTCGGCGGTGAGATCGTGAACCGCTTGGGATGCGACGGCGTCCAGGATGCCACGCGCCAGTTCGAACCCCGCCTCGCCGCCTCCGACGGTGCGGAGCCCGGCTGCCGCGTTGAGCGCGGCGGGCAGCAGGCTGTGGGTGCCGTGCGGCCAGGTCCATCCGTAGAGGCCGCCGAGCCAGGATCCGACCGGGTCGCCCCGGCCGCCACCGGATCCGTCGCCCACGAGGCCGTCCGCGCCGACGTTGTCCGGCATCAGGCCGTCGTTCTGCGCTGCGCGATGGATCCATCCGGCGACGTAGCGTTCCACCCAGTCGCGCCAGCGCTGTTCGCCGGTGAGGAGCCACGCCAGCGAGACCAGCGAGACCACGTTGAGGTTCACGGCGACATCGCCTGAGCCGAACCGCCGCTGCATGGCAGCGGCCATCCGCTCGGGGTTGCCAGGCTCTGCGAGGTCGTCCCATGAGTCGATGCCCGGCAGCCCGCGCACCGGTAGCCCGTACGTGCGCATCTCGACGCGCTCGGGACCGAACCGCGGGAGCTCGTCTTCCAGGCCCGCTCGCGGTCCCGCCGCGCCGTTGTGCGGTGCGCGGATGATGTTCAGCTCGCCGTCGTAGTTGCCGGCAGGCGAGTCGGGCAGGTAGAGACCGGCGAATCGGGTGACGGCATCCACGAGCTCGGGATTCCTCGGGTCGGCGAGGCACAGGCCGTAGAAGAGCTCGAGGCCCTCACCGACGTGGAACCAGTCGTAGCCGACCTCGAATCCGTCGCGGAACAGTCCGATCTCCTCCAGCTGTTCGCCGACCCCGCGCCACACTCGGAGGCTGCACTCCAGCAGCTCGTCGCTCCCGCCGACGGCGTAGAGCGTCGGCCAGTTGAAGATCGCCTCGAGGAAGTCGTCGGCACCGTCGCGTCCGACCGGCCGGCCCCCTGGGAGGAGCCGGCCGTCGGCGTCGACGTACTTGGCGGCGAACTCGCGCCACGCCTCTTCGAGGCGTTCGCGCAGGCTCACCTGCAGCGACGCCCACTCCGGAACGGCCTGCGTGAGGAACGGAGCGTCATCGTGTCTGTCTGGCACGCCCTATCCCTTCGTGGCGCCGACCGTGAGACCGCTGATGATGTGCCGCTGCATGTAGATGAAGAAGACGATCACCGGCGCGATCGCCAGCAGCAGGTTCGGGAAGACCTTTGTGAGATCCGTCGTGTATTGGCTGATGCCCGTGTAGATCGCCGTCGTCACTGTGTACTGCTCCGATGACGGACCGAGCAGGATCTGCGGGCTGACGAAGTCGTTCCACAGGCCGATCGAGTTGAGGATCAGGATCGTCACCACCGCGGGGCGCAGCAACGGGAAGATGATCGTCCAGAACGTGCGCAGACGCCCGGCGCCGTCGATGGATGCGGCCTGGTCGATGTCCTTCGGCACCGTCGAGATATAGCCGACCATGAGGAAGATGCTCACCGGCAGGGTCGTCGCCGAGTCGTAGAGCACGAGCCCCGCGAAGCTGTTGACCAGCCCGAGCGTGCGGAGCACGTAGATGGCAGGGATGACCATGGCCGCACCGGGGATGAACGTGCCGGCCAGGAAGTACAGCATGAGCAGCCGGGTCTTGCGGTTGGTGCTGCGCGCGATGACGTAGGCGGCGGGCCCGGCCAGTGCGATGCAGATGATGTCGACGACGATCACGATCGACGCGGTGAAGCCGTAGGAGGCCACCACGTTGTACTCCGGAGACGTGATCGCGGCCAGCAGCGGCTCCAGCGTGAGCCTGCCGAACGGGATCCCGAACGGCTGCGTCTGGATGTCCTGCTGCGTTTTGAAGGCGTTGACCAGCAGGATGTACGCCGGTCCGCCCATGAGCGGCACGAGGAGCGCGAGCATGACGATGCGCACCACGTTGGGACGTTCCTTCGTTCGCCTCGGCCGGCGCGACGGCTTCTTCGCGACGGCACTCGTGGTCACGGCCTCGGCCGTCGCGGCCTGGACGAGTATCGTTTCCGCGCTCATGCGTCACCTCCGGCAGCCCTGTCGCTGCGGTTGCGCAGCGCCGTCACGAGCAGCGCGAGCGCTGCGGACACGATCATGAGGAACACCGCCTGCGCGTTGGCGTAGCCGATCTTCGTGCTGCCGAAGGACTGCGCGAGGATCACGTACGCGTAGGTCGATGTGGCGCCTGCCGGCCCGCCTCCCGTGAGGCTGACGACGATGTCGTAGGCGCGCAGCAGACCTATCAAGTTGAGTATCAGAGCCACAGTGACCACCGGCGCGATCATCGGGATCACGATGTGCCTGTTGATCTTCCAGCGGCTGGCACCGTCGATCTCGGCCGCTTCGATGAGCTCGAGCGGAACCGTCTGCAGCGCCGCGACGAACAGCACGACATTGAAGCCGAATCCTGCCCAGACGATGACGGCGATGAGCGAGATGAGGGCCAGATTCTGCTCGAAGAGGAACCCGACGGGACCGACTCCGAACGCCGCGAGCAGCGTGTTCAGGGCGCCCTTGGTGCCCAGGATGGCGTTCCACAGGAATCCTAGGATCAGCGCGCTGATCACATGCGGGTAGTAGGTCAGGGCCCTGAACACCGAGTTGGTGCGTGACTTCTGACGCAGCGCCAGTGCATAGGCGAGACCGAGTCCGATCTCGAAGGCCGATCCGAAGATCACGATCAGCACCGTGACCCACATGGAGTGCGTGGTGTTCGGATCGGTGAACAGGTGCGTGTAGTTCTGGATCCCGAGGAAGTCCGCCTCGGAGAATCCGTCCCAGTCGGTGAAGCTCAGGTAGATCGCGACGATCACCGGAACCACCATGAGCACCGAATAGAGCAGCACGGCCGGGCCGGCCATGCCCAGCGAGATCGCCGAGTCCTTGAGTCGTCTGTTGCGTTTGCGCGCCGCAGCGCTCTCCCCGGACCGAGTCCGGGAAGAGCGTGCGTCGGGCATCACTGCGCCTGCGAGTCCCACCACGTGTCCAAGTTCTGCGCCACCTGCTGCGGGGTCGATCCCGAGAACAGCGCCTGGATCTGGCTGTTGAGCTGGGTCGAGTACCCGGGCACCGGCTGCTCGTCAGCGGCCTCGACGAATCCGCCTGGCGACGCGTCGATGATCTTCTGCACGCCCTCGCCGAGGCTGGACATCTTGTACGTGTAGCCCTTGCGGAAGTTGCCATCGGCCGCCAGCTCGCTGGCGACGGCCTTCTTGTCCGTTGTCAGCCACTTCACGAGGTCGATCGCTGCCTGCTGGTTCTTCGACTGCTTCACCACGACGTACGGGTCGGCGATGTTGCTGTACTGCTTCGTCGGGTATGTGCCCGTCGTCGGCATCGAGAACACGCCGATCTCGTCGCTCTTGCTCGCCTGGTCGGCGGCCGGCACGAAGAACGACCCCATCATGTACATGGCCGACTTGCCCTCGAGGAAGTTGGTCTGGCCGTCGGCGTACGCCAGGCCGAGATCGCTCTTCTCCAGGTAGCCCTTGTCGACCCACGACTTGTAGGACTTCAGCGAGTTCACGTAGTCCTTGTCGCCCGCGAAGCTGACATCGCCCGCCCTGCGCTGCTTGATCCAGTCCGGCGTCTTCGTCATGGTTGTCGAGTCGTTGAACATGGTGAACTGCCCGCCCGTGACCCACTGGCCTGCGGTCTGCAGCGGCTGGTAGCCGGCATCCTTCAGCTTGCCCATCGCCGAGGTGAACTGGGCGACGGTCTTGATCGTGGATGCGTCGAGCCCGGCCTTCTCGAACGCCGCCTTGTTGTAGAAGACGAGCGACTGCACCTGCTGGCCGGCGCCGACGAGGTACGTCTTGCCGTTGATCTTGTAGTTGTCGACGAGCGGAGTGTCCTTGGTCCAGGACTGCTTCGACAGATCGGTGAAGAGCTTCGCCGTGTCGGCCGTCGGCGTGACCTGCTGCACGATGTCGGGCGGGTCGCCTGCCGCGAGATCCTGGTTCAGCTTGTCGCTGGCCGAGATCGTGCCCGTGCGCTCGAGGCTCACGGTGACGCCCGGGTTCGCCTTCTCGTACGTGTCGAACAGCTTCGTCCAGTACGCGACGGTGAGGTTGGGCGAGATGTTGACGATGATGCGCAGGTGCGCGGGCGCGGCCGTCGCCGCGCCGGTCGTCGATCCCGATGCGCCGTTCCCAGAACAGCCTGCAAGCACCATTGACGCTGCGCCGGCGACCACTGCAACGGCGCCTATGCGCCGCCAGATCCCCTTGCCTTTCATTCCGACTCCACTCTGATGTCCGGGGGTTGAGGCGGGGGAAGCGTCCCGAGCCTCGTTGCTGGATCGATGGTCGGCTCCGCAGTCCGATGCTGGCGACCAGGTCGGGTGCGCCCGGTCGATCGGACTGCTCCGGTCCTCGTCGAGCCCTTGGAGCGACTATCGATAGTCGAAAGAATTACATGGACCTACCGCGGGCGTCAAGCCGGAACCCGGCAACGCAGCCTTCACAGGCTGTCACCCCCATCGACGGGAAGCGAAACGCCGGTGATCATCGCCGCCTGCGACGACGCGAGGAAGACCGCCGCATTCGCGACATCGGATGCCGTGACCCAGCGCCCGAGCGGCTTGCGCGCTGCCTGCTCGGCGAGCTTCGCCTCGATCTCCTGCTCCGTACCGCGCATCGTCGCCCGCAGCATCGGAGTGTCCACGCCGCTCGGGCACACCGCGTTCACCCGGATGCCCTTGCGCGCCAGGTCAACGGCGAGCGTGCGCGTCATCCCGACCAGACCCGCCTTCGCGGCGGCGTACCAGGGCGCCCCAGGGTGCGCCTTCAACCCGGACGTCGACCCGGTGAACGTGATGCTCGCGGCGTCCGATGCCTCCAGGCCCGGCAGCATCGCCGCGACGACGTTCGCCGGGCCCTGCAGGTACAGCTCGAGCATGGGGCCGAGGTCCGCCTCGACCCGGCCGGCGCTGAGGAAGACGGCGTCCACCCCGCCGAACGCCTCGAGGGTGCGCCGAGCGAGTTCGGCGAGTTCGGAGGGCACGCGGATGTCCGCCCTGGTGAAGATCGCCTCCGATCCGCGCCCGCGCAGCTCGTCGACCACCGCGGCTCCGCGTTCCGCGTCGAGGTCCGACACGCTCACCTTCGCGCCGCGCGCCGCAAACAGCTCGGCCGTCGCTCTTCCCATGCCGGATGCGCCGCCGATCACCACGGCGACCCGTCCCTCGAAATCCGCCACCATGTGCATCCTCCTCGATTTCGTGAATACTATCGTTCATCGATAGTCGTTACGGATGGTCGCAAGACTGCGTCCGCCCCGAAGCGACTCGTCAAGCGTGCCGGATGCCTGGCCGCACCGTCGACGTGCCTCCCGCCCGCCGACGTCACGACCTCGGCCCGCACGCCGCAACCGGAAAGGACACGTGAGCTCATGCCCGTGCTCGATCTGCCGCTCGATCAGCTGCGCGACTACCGTCCAGCGACGACCGCCCGCGAAGACTTCGACGCCTTCTGGGCCGCGACCCTTGCCGAACACGCCGGATCCGAGACCGTGGTGGACTTCGACGGGATCGACACCCCGCTGGCCACCATCGAGACCTTCGACGTGACGTTCGCCGGCTTCGACGACCAGCCGGTCAAGGCGTGGCTGCATCTGCCGAGGCACCGCAACGGATCCCTCCCCTGCGTCGTGCAGTACATGGGATACGGCACGGGCCGCGGAACCCCCGTCACGCTCACGAACCTGCTCTACAGCGCCGCCGGATACGCCAACCTCATCGTCGACAACCGCGGACAGGTCGGCAGCGACACCGCCGACGGCGACGCGGAGCAGCGGGCACAGGCGTCCGGATTCCTCACGCAGGGCATCCTCGATCCGGAGACCTACTACTACCGACGACTCATCGTCGATGCCGTGCGGGCGATCGGTGCTGCGGCGGCGCATCCGGAGATCGACGCGGAACGTCTCGCTGTCGCCGGCGGAAGCCAGGGTGCGGCGCTCGCACTGGCGGCGGCGGCGCTCGACGGCACCCCCGTCGCGGTGCTCGCCGACCTGCCGTTCCTCAGCCACCTGAGACGGGCCGCTGACGTCGCATCCGCCGGCCCCTACCTCGAACTCACGAAGTTCGGACGTGCGAGGCCCGAGCTCGTCGAGCGCGCCTTCACCACGTTGACGTACTTCGACGCCGTGAACTTCGCGCCGCGATCGACGGCATCCGCGCGATTCTCGGCCGCCCTGATGGACGATGTCGCTCCGGCCTCCACGGTGTTCGCCGCCTACAACAACTACGCAGGACCCAAGACGATCGACGTGTACCCGTTCAACGGACACGAGGGCGGTGGCCAGCTTGCAGCGGAGCGTCGCCTGGCGTTCCTGAGCGAGGTCTTCGGCACGACGGATGCCGCGGCATCCGCTCAGCGGACCGCCCTGCACTCGCTCGCCTAGCGCGGCCGCCGCCGGTCGGGCTCGACCGACGGGCGATGTCGCACCCCGGGCCTACGCTGGCCGCATGACCAAGCGCATCCCGCTGGAGGGCGCCGACATCGAGGTCGTGCCCGCCTTCGGCCACTGGGACGGCTTCTACGACGTCGTCGGGGTGAAGAAGCCGGGCGGCGGCGGATGCTGGTGCATGTCGTACCGCGACGCCACGCTGCACAACGACGAGCGCGCCGCCTACATGAAGAACGAGTGCGAGCACGCACCGGGTCCAGGCGTGCTGGCCTACGTCGACCGGGATCCCGCAGGATGGTGCTCCATCGCACCGCGCTCCACGTACCGCCGGCTGATGAACTCCCGCACCATCCCGTTCGTCGACGACCAGGATGCGTGGTCCATCGTCTGCTTCGTCGTGAAGCCCACCTACCGAAGGCAGGGGCTGCTGCACACCCTCCTCGACGGGGCGGTGCGGCACGCGAGAGAGAACGGCGCTGCGGTGGTGGAGGGGTATCCGGTGGAGCTCTCCGGCGAGGCCGGCCAGGGCCGGGTCGACATGATTTCGGGATACGTCGGCAGCACCGCCCTGTTCGAGTCCGCCGGCTTCGAGCGGGCGACGCTGACGTCGTCCCGCATCGGCGACCGCGACCGCTGGGTGATGCGCAAGCGACTCGACTGAGCGCGTCCGCGGGGCGTGTGCGCGTCATCCGCTCCGTCCAAGCCTCCCGCACGCTCGCACAGGCGCTCCAGTTCACCCGGTCTGGGGCAGCCGTGCCCTTTCGGCTGCGCACACCATGGGGACTGCGATCAGTCCATCGCTGAGGGGTCCCCATGACCAGCATCGACACCGAGGCCACAACACTCCAGCAGAAGTCCAGCAAGCTCAGTCTTCCCGCACTCACGGCGATGGTCGTCGGGTCGATGGTGGGCGCAGGCGTCTTCCAGCTCCCTGCCCGCTTCGCCTCGCAGACCGGCGTCTACGGGGCGCTCATCTCGTGGGCGATCGCCGGCCTCGGGATGCTCACCCTCGCGCTGGTCTTCCAGACGCTCGCGAACCGCAAACCCAAGCTCGACAACGGGGTGTACGTCTACGCCCGCGAGGGGTTCGGCGTCTATCCAGGATTCCTCTCGGCCGTCGGATACTGGGCGTCGGCGTGCGCGGGCAACGCGTTCTACTGGATCCTCATCATGACCACGGTCAGCCAGCTCTTCCCCGAGTTGAAGCCGGTGCTCGGTGAGGGCGACACGTGGGTGGCGTTCATCATCTCCGCCGTCGCGGTCTGGGGATTCTTCTTCCTCATCCGCCAGGGTGTCAAGGAGGCCGCAGCCATCAACGCGATCGTCACCGTCGCGAAGCTGGTGCCGCTCGCCCTGTTCCTCGTGCTGGTCATCTTCTACTTCAAGTGGGACGTCTTCGTCGGCAACCTCTCGGGCGGCTACGACGTGCCGGGCGGCGATTCCCTGTTCCTCCAGGTGCAGGGCACCATGCTCGTCACCGTTTTCGTGTTTCTCGGCATCGAGGGCGCGAGCGTGTATTCACGGCACGCGAAGAAGCGGTCGGATGTCGGCAAGGCGACCGTCGTGGGCTTCCTGTCCGTGCTCGCGCTGTTCGCGTGCGTGTCGATCCTGTCGTACGGGATCCTGCCGAAGGCCGAGATCGCAAAGCTCCCGCAGCCATCCGTCGGGAGCGTGCTCGAGGCGGCGGTCGGACCGTGGGGCGGGGCCTTCATCCGCGTCGGCCTCATCATCTCCGTGCTCGGCGCATACCTCGCGTGGCAGCTCCTGGCGGCGGACGTGGTGTTCGCGGCGGCCACCGACAAGGACATGCCGAAGTACTTCGGCAGGCTCAACAAGCACGACGCACCCGTGAACGCCGTGCTGTGGACGTCGATTTTCGTCACGGTCATCCTGTTCGCCGTGCAGTTCCTGCACAACGCGCTGGACTTCACGCTCGATCTCACCGCTGCACTGTCGTTGGTCCCCTACGCGCTGGCCAGCGGATATGCGGTGAAGATCGCCGTCACCCGCGACGGGTACGACCTCGCTAAACCGAGAAGCGACCATCGCACGCGCGACCTCGTGGTCGCGATCGTCTCCACCGTCTACACGCTCTTCCTCATCTGGGCCGCCGGCTACGTGTTCATGTTCCTCGCCGGCATCCTGCTCGCCCCGGCGACCCTCCTCTACTACTTCGCACGACGAGAACAGCGAGCGGTCGCCGCACCCGGTGTCCGCGTTCCCGTCTTCAGCAGGCCGGGCTGGATCGTGTTCATCGTTCTCGTCGTCTTCGCGATCGTCGGCATCGTGCTGCTGGCGACCGGCGTCGTCGAGATCGCGCCGCCGCCGCCCGAGGAGTACTTCAACCACTGACCGGCGCGCGCCGGGCCGTCGACCGAGATCGCCGAGCAGGCGAAGCGAGTCGAAGCGCAGAACCGCACGGCGCAGCAGAACAGCATCCCAGACAACCGAACACATGCGAGAAACAAGGAGTCCCGATGTCGAACCAGCCGTACGGCGTGCATTCCGAGGTGGGCAAGCTCAACAAGGTGCTGGTCTGCAGGCCCGGGCTCGCCCACGAACGCCTCACGCCGAGCAACAACGACGACCTCCTGTTCGACGACGTGCTCTGGGTGCACAATGCCAAACGCGATCACCACGACTTCGTGCTCAAGCTGGAGTCGCGCGGCGTCGAGGTGGTGGAGCTGCACGACCTGCTCGCACAGACCCTTGCCGTGCCCGGCGCCAAGGAGTGGCTGCTCGGCCACAAGATCACAGCGAACGAGGTGGGTGTCGGCCTCGTCGAGGACACCAGGGCGTTCCTGGAGTCGCTGGATGCCGCCACCCTCGCCGAGTACCTGATCGGCGGGCTCTCCACCCGCGACCTCCCCGCGGAGTTCCGACCCGCCTATCTGGCGCTCGCCAGGGAGTCGACCGGCGTCAACGAATACCTGATGCCGCCGCTGCCGAACACGATCTACACCCGCGACACCACGTGCTGGATCTACGGCGGGCTCACCCTCAACCCGCTGTTCTGGCCGGCCCGCCACGACGAGACCCTCCTGATGAAGGCCATTTACCAGTTCCACCCGGACTTCACCGGCAACACCGTGTGGTGGGGGGATCCGGAACTCGAGTGGGGTCAGGCCACCCTCGAGGGCGGCGACGTGATGCCCATCGGCAACGGCGCAGTGCTCATCGGCATGAGCGAGCGCACGTCGCGCCAGGCCATCACGCAGGTGGCGGCGAAGCTGTTCGAAGCGGATGCCGCATCCCGCGTGGTCGTCGCCGGCATGCCGAAACTACGCGCCGCCATGCACCTCGACACCGTGTTCACGTTCGCCGACCGGGACCTGGTGACGTACTACCCCGACATCGTCGACGGCATCCAGGCGTTCTCGCTGCGCCCCTCAGACAACGGCCCCGTCGAAGTGACCGAGGAGAAGGATCCGTTCGTCGACGTGGTGGCGGATGCGCTCGGCCTCGCGAAACTGCGCACCGTCGAGCCCGGCGGCGGCTGGTATGCCGGCGAGCGCCAGCAGTGGGACAGCGGAAACAACGCCGTCGCCGTCGAGCCGGGAGTGGTCTTCACGTACGATCGCAACACCCACGTCAACACACTGCTGCGCAAGGCGGGCGTCGAGGTGATCACGATCGTCGGCGCAGAACTGGGCCGCGGTCGCGGCGGCGGCCACTGCATGACTTGCCCGATCTCCCGCGACCCCGTGGAGTTCTGACCACCCCACCCCACCCCACCCCACCCCACCCCACCCCACCCCGAGGGTGCCCGTTCCGCCGCCCGAGGGTGCCCCTTCGTCCGCCCGAGGGTGCCCGTTCGTCCGCGCGAGGGTGCCCGTTCGTCCCCCGAGGGTTCCCGTGGAACGGTCAGCCGTCGTTGCCGGTCCAGCCCTTGCGGTGGAACCACCACCACATGAGGCCGGCGGAGACCGCCATGGTGCCGATCCCGAGGAAGAAGAACGCCCAGGGGCCGATGAGTACGTGACCCACTTCCCAGCTGAAGTTCATGCCGAAGAATCCGGTCAAGAAGCTCAAGGGCAAGAAGATCGAGGCGATGATGGCCAGCTGCTTCGACGTCTCACCCTGCTTGTTCGCGACGGTGGAGAGGTAGAGATCGGTGCAGCTGGCGACCATCTCGTGGTACGAGTCCAGCTCATCGGTGATGCGGATGAGGTGGTCGTACACATCACGGAAGTAGTCGTGGCTGTCCGCCTCGAGCCCGGCCAGGTCCGCGATCACCTCGATCTCGCGCGCGAACACGTCGCGCATCGGAACGACCGCCTTGCGCAGTTGCAGCAACAGCCGCTTGAGGCGGAACGTCTCCTCGAGTTCGCGGCGACCGGCACCGGAGACGATGGCATCCTCGAGGTCGTTGATCTCCTCGTCGAGGTCGGCCAGCATCGGGAAGAAGCTGTCCACCACCACGTCGACGACCTTGTACAGGTAGTACCGCTCCGTCTTCGTGGGGGACGTGTGCGAGAACTGCGCCTTGAGCTCGTCGAGTTCGGCGTACGGGTTCTGGTGCAGCGTCACGATGTAGTCCCCGCTGAGGTGGCAGTGCACCTCCTCGAGCGGATGCGGGTTGCGATCCTCCGGCTGCGACCCGACCCCGCCCTCCAGCACGAGCAATGCGGTGTCGCCGTACGTGTCGAGCTTCGGCCGCTGCCCGAACCGCACACTGTCGTCGACGGCGAGCGGATGCAGCCCGAGCAGCGACCCGAGCTGCTCGACCTGCTCCCTGGTCGGCGCGCTCAGGTCGAGCCAGAAGAAGTCCTGCTTCTGCCGCAACTCCTGGATCAGCGCGTCGTCGATGGTGTCGAGGATTCGCATGGGGGGCTCCGTTGCTCAGGGGGGTGGGCCATCCGTCAGCGTATCCGCGGTCGCTGATGCTGCAGCGGATGCTGCTGCCTCCTTCCTGAGACCCGTCCCATCCTGGCCGCGGCGAGGCGGCCTCAGCCTGCCGCTGGGCGCAGAGCCGCGAACGCCTGGATGCCACGCAATGCCAGATTCCGCACGCCGAGCCCGAGCGCCGTGCGCGGAACCAACAGGGTCGAGACGGATCTCACAGCCCGCTGCTTCGGCATGACCAGTGCACGATGCCTCGCCTCGTACCGGGCGAAAGCCGCGGCCGGATCCAACGGATGCTCCGCGATCGCATCCGCGAGCGTTCGCGCACCGAGCAGGGCCAGGGTGGAGCCGTCGCCGAAGAGCGACACGGATGACGCAGCATCCCCGAGCAGGGCCACTCTCCCCTGCGACCACGAATCGAGAGAGATCTTGGTGACGGCGTCGAAGTAGACATCGGGGGCCGTCATGAAGCGCTCGACGAACTCCGGCACCCGCCATGCCAGTCCCGAATACGCATCGGCGACGACGGACCTGTCCCACTCCCGCCGGTCTGCTTCGAGCGCCGCTGGACTGTGGAAGATGAACGCCGCGCCGGGACGCCCGCTCGACGGGTGGAGGGTGAACGAACGCCCGGGAACGTTCAGCATGGTCACCTCCTCCGGATCGAGCCGCTCCTCTGGCGACTCGACGGTGGCCACGAACATGCCCAGCCTGCGAGCGAAGGATCGTTCGGGGCCGAAAGCCAGCGCCCGCACCCGCGAGTGCTGACCATCGGCACCGATCACCAGCTCGAACTCGTCTGAGGCCCCCGATTCGAACTCGACCGAGACACGGTCGGCGTGCGGCCGAATGCCGGAGATCGACTCGTCCATCACGATCCGAACCCGCTGCGATGCCGCCTCGGCCAGGATCTTCACCAGCTCGGCACGCGGCACCTCGATGCTCTCGACCCCGCGCGCCGCCGTGGACGCAGGAAGCTTCGCGATACGACGTCCTCGGCGGTCGACGGCGACGAGCCAGCGCACGCGCGTGGCCGCGGCGCGCAACCGGTCCCCGCCTCCCATGGCGTCCACGAGTCCGAGGGCTTCTCCCCGCACGTCCACCGGATTGCCGCTGGATCGCTGCCCAGCCGACTTCTCCACGACCGTCACGTCGACGCCACGCCCTGCGAGCTGCCAGGCAAGGGCAGCGCCGGCGATGCCGGCGCCGGATATCAGCGCTCGAACCATTACTTCGCTCCCGTCTCCGCATTCCATCCGACTCGCACTCATTGCAAGTTCGCATCGAGTGCAATTTAGCAGTCGTTGCTAGGATGTCAACCGTGAGTACGTCCGAATCCCCGGTCGCGGCACCGACGCTGCGCGAACGCAAACGCGCTCAGACCCGCGAACGCATCATCTCGGCAGGCATCGAACTCTTCGGTTCGAACGGCTACGACGCGACCACGGTGGCCGACATCGCGGCTGCCGCCGACATCGGCACCCGCACGTTCTTCGGATACTTCGAAAGCAAGGACGCACTGCTCTTCGGCGCCGGATCCGATCGCACCGACATAGCGGTCGCCACGATCGCCGCCGCATCCCCGGACGAGGATCCGGCACGCGTGCTGCTGCGCGGACTGGATGCGGCATCCGAGGCCACGGAGCGGGATTTCCTCAGCGACCAGGCGCAGCTACGGCTCCAACTCGTCGACTCCGTGCCTGCGGTGCGGGCCCGCGGCGCGTTGGAGCAGATCGCTGCCATCCGTGCCATCGCCGACGCCCTCGGCTCGAGGTTCGCCACGCTCGACGCGGCCCACGCCGCTGCGCTGGCGGGCGCATTCGTCGGTGCGAGTTCCGCTGCGGTGCAGACCGTGCTGCAGGAGGACCGCAACGCGTCCCCGGTTCGGCGCGCACGTCGAATCCGCACGGCTGCCGCGTTCGCGCTGGGGGTGCAGGAGTGACACACATGAACACCATCACCGAGGTCCGCCTCCACAGCAGGCCGGTGGCCCTCGTGCGTCCATTCGTCACTGCCGTGCGCACCGCCACGGCGATCGACGCCCTCATCGTCGAGGTCGTCGACTCCGACGGCCGCAGCGGATGGGGCGAGGCGCCGACCAGCTGGCGCGTCACAGGTGAGAGCCCGGCGAGCGTGACGGCAGCGGTCGAGGGGCCGCTACGCGAAGCCGTGGTCGGGATGCCCGTCGATCCGTCGGGAGCAACGGAGTCCGCGGCCGGGACGGCTGCACTGGCATCCGCATCCGAAGCGAGCGCAGCGCTCGAGGCCGCCGTGGTGCGCAACTCGGCGGCCCGCATGGCTGTCGACTGCGCGATCTACGACCTGGCGGCGCAGGCGGCGGGAGTTCCGCTGTACGAACTGCTGGGGGCATCCGCTTACGCGGGCTCGACCGGCGTGCGCACCGACATGACGCTGTCGGCCGTCGTCGACGCCGCTGGCATCGCCGGGCTCGTCGAGGCGGCAATCGAGCATCGGGATGCCGGCTTCCGCACCATCAAGGTCAAGGTCGGCGCGGGCGGCGACGACATCGCTGCGATGCGCGCCGTGCGGGATGCCGTCGGTACGGCGGTGACGCTGCGCGCCGACGCCAACCAGGGCTGGACGCCCGAGCGGGCGGTCGACGTCATCCGAGGGTGGGAGGACGCCGGGCTCGGCGTCGAGCTCGTCGAACAGCCCGTGCACCGCGACGACCTCGACGGCCTCGCGTTCGTGACCGCGCACGTCGGAACGCCGTTGCTCGCCGACGAGAGCGTATGGACGACGCGCGATGCCCGCGAGGTGATCGCCAGGCGCGCTGCCGACATGGTGAACATCAAGCTGGCGAAGACCGGGGGCATCCGGGAGGCGATCGCACTGCGCGACCTCGCGAGGGCCGCGGGCGTCTCTGTGATCGTCGGCTGCATGATGGAGAGCCACGTCGGCATCGCCGCCGCGAGTGCTGTTGCGGCATCCGTGAACGCGCAGTCCGGTGCCCCGACGGCGCACGATCTCGACGCGGGACTCTGGCTCAGTGCGTCACCGGTGCGCGGAGGCATCCGCTACGACCGTGACACCGTGCGGATACCCGACGCACCTGGCCTGGGGATCGACGGCCTCGTGGTCTGACCCGAGCAGGTTGGCGTACCGCTGGTCGAGGCGCGCCACTGCCGGTCGAGCCGCTCCCCACCGCTGGTCGAGCTCGTCGAAACCGGCTCGACCAGCGTATGGAGAACCGGTTTCGACGAGCTCAGCCAGCGGCAGGGGCAGCCTCAGCTCGCCGAGCCCAGGCAGGTGCGCGCCGACGGAGCTGCCGCTGGTAGCGCCGTCTGACCGGCGGGCAACGCCCCGTTCACCGCGTAGTACGCCAGGTCGGTCGCGCGCTGCTGCGTGTTCGCCGCCACCGATGCCGCGCCGTTCATGAACAGATCCGCTCCCGGCAGCACGTTCAGCGCGCGGGTCACATAGTCGAACGGCGTGCTGCCCGGGTCGACGGCGGAGGGGTTCGCCCATCCGCACGTGTTGTACTCGAGCGCGTTCAAGGCCGCCTGACCGACCGCGATCACGAAGTGGTCGCCCGACAGCGTCGCCGCCCACGCCACCTGGTACGACGTCGTCACCTGACTCGACGACAGCCCGGCAGATGCTGCGGCCGCCTGCGCAGCCGGCAGGTCGCCCGCTCCGGCCGAGTACAGCAGCACCCGGTCGGCGAACGCGGCTGGACTCGACGGCAACGCCTGGGTCGCCCAAGGTCCGCTCGGCGCCGCCGTGTCACCTGTGGTGTCCATCGCGGGCCCGGATGCCGTGTCCAGGTACACCTGCAGCGGCTGGTGGGCGATCGGCTCGGCCGCGATGCCGGTCACCGCTGTCGCCGTGCCGGGCAACGCGGCGGTCTGCCACCCGGACCCGTCGTTGTACGCCACGGCCGGGGATCCGTTCGCGCTCAGGTACGCGACGACGGATCCGAGCCGGTGCGCCGGACCATCCTGGAGCGTTCCTGGCGGGTTCGGGAAGTCACCGAGCGGGCCGGACACCGCGCTCGGCAGCTCGTACGTCGACGCGGCGATGGCGCCGGCCGCAGGGCTTCCGGGCAGGGTGGTCGTGGTCCAGGCACCGCGCGACTTCCGGGTGAGCTGCACGAGCGCCGGATCGCCAGAGCGGCCCGCACCCACGGCACCGTTGACGACCACGCTGGCGACGCCGTCGGGTGTGGTGAGCGCCGAGAGTGTTGCCTGCTTCGACACGCGCGCCGGCGAAGGAACGGCCGCCCAGTCGTGGCTTGCCTGCGAGATGGTCGTCAGCTTGCCGTTGTGCCCGATCGCGTACACGATCGGTCCGTCTGCCGTCTCGCTCAGCGCCAGGGGTGCCGGCTGCACGGCGAAGTCCGTCAACGTCCTGGTCGACCAGGTGCCGGAGGATTCGCTCGTCTCATTCAGCAGACCGTTCGCGTCCACGAAGAACACGGCGGGGCCGGATGCCGTGTATGCCGCCACGACGTCGGCTCCCGTCGCGGGCGTGCCCGGCAGATCGTTGCTCACCCATCCGCTCGAGCCGAGGTAGCTCTCTGCGAGAGAACCATCCGATGCGCGGAAGTACGCGTGCGGCGTCGTCGCAGAATTCACCTCGGGGTCGATGTACGCGAGCGCGGCGATCGCACCGCTGGGTGCCGGCGTGCCCGCCGCCGCCAGCTGGAGCCAGCTGGCGCCGTCCCACACGTCGGCTGCGAGGCTTCCGGATCCGCTCGCCCGCACGAAGCGGTAGTACGACACCGGATAGCTCGAGTACCACGTCTCCGTCGACGGCACAGCCGCGACGGAAGCGGATGCGCCAACGACGTTCACATTCTTGGTGACGGTCGTGATGGTCCCGAAGCTCGAGGTCGCCGTCACCGTGACGGTGTGCAGGCCGGGCGTCGCGAAGGTATGGGTCACATCCGCTCCGTTGCTGTTGGTCGCGCGGCCGTCGCCGAACGTCCAGTAGTACCCGGTCATCGAGCCGCCGTTCTCACTGCCCGCCGCGTGGTACACGGCTTCGGTGCCCGTCACCGCGGTGTCGGGACCGGAGATGGATGCCTTCGGGTTCGGGTGCTGCGCGGCCGTCGGCGGCGACACCAGCGCCCACACCTCTCCGGCGCTCCACGTGTTGTGTGCGAACGTCGTCAGGTCGAGGTTCACATCGTGCTCGACCTTCACGTTCGTCGACGATGAGAAGTCGCCGTTGACCATGTCGACCGTTCCGTCGTCGTGCACCGCCACGATGATGCCGACGTGATCCGCGTATCGTGCAGCACTGATCGCACCGGCGTGGAAGAACACGACGGCATCGCCCACGACCGGGGTGCCGGAGTCCGCAACGGGCGTCTGCCCGTCATCCACGGCCCACTGCACGAAGCTCGATGCCGCTGCGTTGATCGTGTTCATGTCTTGCGTGATGCCGGCCTGCTGCCACACCCACTTCACGAAGTCGGCGCACCAGTTCTCGTTCGAGTTCCGCACGTTGAACGTGGAGTCGTAGCCGCAGCCGTCGGAGTTCGCGGAGAATCCCGCGACCTCGGTCGTGTACGGGTTGCAGTTGAGACCGCCGAAGCCCGTCACGACAGGGTTGTCGCCATTGCCCACCTGACTGAGCGCGATCTTCGCGATCGAAGCTCCGAGTGCGTTGACGCCTGCGGTGCTCGCGGAGTCGCTGGACGTCTTCGCCTGATCCGTCGGTGCCGGCGCCGCGGTCCCCGGTGCGCTGGTGGGAGCAGCAGCGCTCGTGGAGGTTCCGGACGCATCCGGCGATCCCGCTTCCGCGAACGCCGGCTGGGCGAGCGCGAACGTGGCGATCAATGCAGCAGGCAATGCCAGGGCCACCCATCTCCGCCTGGTCGGCGGCGGCGCATCATCTGATCGAGCTTTCGAGTATGGGCGACGTGATCGTGCCATCTGATTTATCTCCTTTGATGTGTCCGGTCGGTATGGGACCGGAACGACAGCGTTTGGCCGCTTCCTCATCCACCGAGAAGCGCAGCAGCCACTCCTCTGATGGCTTCGCGTCCCTGCTCGGGCTTGAAACCGCGGGTGCAGACGGCGAGGTAACGACGCGATGCGGGTTGCCCGACGAACGCGACATCGTGTTCGATGCCCGGAACGTCACCCGACTTCGACCCCCACGGCGTCCCTGATACCACGACGGAACCGATCCGCGGATGCTCCTGCGCCTCCAGCACGTCGCGCATCCACGCAGAGTTCGTCCTCGTGGTCAGTGCGCCGCTCAGTATGCCGCGCATCACGGCGACCAGGTCTGCCGCGGTGGTCTCGTTGGTCAGTCCGGCACGTACCGCGCACGGATCTCCGATCCGGCGTTCCATGCGTGTGTTCGGAGCACGGCAGAGGCGGAATGCCTCTGCGATCGGGGCCGGGCCCAGGCGATCGAACAAGACGTTCGTCGCCTCGTTGGACGATCGGTCGATCATCATCGCCACGAGTTCGCGAATGGTCGCGGACGAACCATCGGCGGGGAACTGCGGATCCGTGTCATCGGGATCCAGCCGGAACTCCTCGATGGTTCCTTCTGCACTTTCACACTCGAAGACTCGCCTGCATTGCAGCGCATCGTCGAGGCGCAGCGCGCCGCGCTCAGCGAAAATGGCTGCGGCGAGCATCACGCCGAGCTTGACGGTGGATGCCGCGTAGAAGACGGTGTGCGCGTGACGGGATACCAGCATCCTCCCGCGCTCGTCGCACATCGCGTACGCGATCAAGGGCGCGCTCGCGCTCGCCGTCGAGACGATCGGATCGCCGGAGTGCAGGTGCTCACCTGCCCGGCCCGCGCCCGCCGTCACCTCTCCCCGCGCAGCCGCGCCAAGCTTTCGCGGCTGGTTCGGAGCGCTTCGACGCTCGATTCATAGCTGGTGCGCGCGACCCCCACGAACACGTAGTCGACGATAGTCAGCTGGGCGATCCTGCTGGCCATCGCGCCGGAACGGAACGTCGTCTCGCGCACGGATGTGAGCAACGTCAGATCGGCATCGCGAGTCACCGGCGACTCGGGTGCATTCGTGATCGCGACGGTGACCGCCCCTCCCGCACGTGCGACCCGAAGAAGCTCGCACACCTCTCGGGTCTGGCCGCTGTGCGAGAAGCCGATCACGACATCGTCTGCTCCGAGGAGTGACGCAGAGCTGATCGCGTCGTGGGCGTCGGTGAACCCCAGAGCCACGCGACCCACGCGCAGCAACTTCTCTCGCAGGTCTCGCGCACCCATGTTGCTGGCCGCCACCCCGAATGCCAACGTCCGTTGTGCGCCGGCAACGGCGTCGATGACACGTTGAAGCGTGTCGAGGTCGAGGCTGGCCGCCGTTTCGCGGATGCCGAACAACTCGGATCCGCTGATCTTGGCTACGGTCTCGGCGAGGCTATCCGTCGGGGCGATGTCGGATCCGTAACTGCTGTCGGCCCCGAGCTGAGCGGTCTCCGCCGCGAGTTCGGCCGCCATCTGCAGCTTGAGCGCCGCATAGCCGGCGAATCCCAGAGTCCTCGCGAACCGCACGATCGTGGCCTCGGACGTCTGGCACAGCTTCGCCAATTCGGTGATGGTCAGCTCGAGCACGACTTGCGGCCTGGCGACCACGATCTCCGAAATCCGCTTCATCGACGGGGGATACCGTTCGGTGAGTGCTTGCATGCTCGACTGGATGCTCACGCGAGAGTCCGTCCCGGGACGGACGAGGGCTCACCGGCGAGCCCCACGCGAATGGCAATGGTTTTCAGAAATCGCCTCATTGGTGGAGATGCTATACATCCACGGCGCCGGAGTCGACCCTCTCCATACCGGATTTCAGTCGCCGTTGGAGCGCCAAGGCTCGGCGGCATTGGGCGGTCGCGGGCTGCGATCAGAGTCGAGTCACGACAGCGGGCGCCAGTCGTCCGGCCCGAGCGCATGCCCCGCCCCCGCACCCTTCAGCCGCGGCAGGAAGTGCGCCCAGCCGGCGCGATGTCCCGGGACCCTGGCATCCGGAAGTCCGGTGTGCGTGAGATCGACACGGGTGCCGCCCGAGACGGCCGTGAGCTCGAAGCTCACCAGGGATGCTCCGGGCGGCAGATCCTCGCTGCCCGCTATCCCCCACGACACGACAACGCGGTTGGGGCGGTCCACCTCGAGGTACTCGCCGCGGATCGGGAAGCCGGCGATGTCGACGCGGAAGCGCCCTCCGCGATGCGGCTCCAGCGTCGCGAACTCGCCCATCCAGGCGGTCATGCCGTCGGCGGTCACGAGGTAGTCGAACACGGTGTCCGGCTCGGCCTCGATGTCGATGGAGGCGTGGAAGTCAGGCATTCGAATGCCTGCCCGAGTTCGAGTCGCCCTCGGGCATCTCGACGGCGACCGTGCCGCGCGCACCGGCCTCGACGGCGGCCTTCAGGCGTCCGAGCTGCGACGGCCAGAATCCGTCGAGGTACTCCCGAACCGCGGCCAGGCCGTCGGTGCGAACGGCGAACAGGTGCCGCGTGCCGTCGCGTGTCTCGTCGACGAGTTCAGCCTCGCGCAGCACGCGCAGATGGTGCGAGATCACCTGCTGCGAGAGTGAGAGCGCTCCGGCGATGTCGCCTACGGCGCGCGGCTCATCCCGAACCGCGGTCAGGATGGCGCGGCGGTTGCCGTCAGCGAGGGCGCGAAGCCCGCGGTCGATCGCCGCAGCGCTCGATGTGCCCTCACTCACGTGCGCTCCCTCGGTCGTGGACGACTCTATCATCCACAATTGCACCCTTGTACTCATGGACATTTGTATTTAGAGTGCGGATATGGACACCACATCCCCCGCGGGCGTCGCCCGCGCCTACATCGAAGCGGTCGGAGCCCACGACCTCGACGCCGTCGAGGCGCTGCTCGCCGAATCCCTCGAGGCGAGGGTCGGAACCGGTTCGTCGGACAAGGCGCAGTGGCTGGCCGCGCTCGGTCGCCTGCTGCCCGCACTGGAACGCAACGACATCCGCGACGTCTACGAGAACGGCGACCACGCCTGCGTCGTCTACGACTTCGTCACCAGCACTCCGGCCGGCGCAGTCGTCTGCGTCGAGAACCTGCGCATCGCCGACGGACGGATCACCGACATCGAGCTCATCTTCGACAAGGTCGCCTTCGCGCCCGTGAACGAGGCGCTGCGCGCCGGGATCGCCGCATCCGCCTGAGTCGTCGGTGCCCGCCGGTCGGGCACCGACCGGCGGGCGAGCTCACCGAGACCGGCTCCGCCGCCGACCGGCGAGAGCCCACGCACGGCGACGGTGCGTCGGCTACGCGAACGGATCCGGCGTCAGCGTGTACTTCGTGGAGAGGTACTCGTGGATCCCCTCGAATCCGCCCTCGCGCCCCAGGCCTGACTGCTTCACGCCGCCGAACGGTGCCGCGGCGTTCGACACGACGCCAACGTTGAGGCCCATCATGCCGGTCTGCAGGGACTCGATCATCCGCTGGCCGCGGGCGAGATCCTTCGTGAACACGTAGCTCACGAGGCCGTACTCGGTGTCGTTGGCGATGCGCACGGCATCCGCTTCGTCGTGGAACGGCACGATGGCCACGACCGGGCCGAAGATCTCCTCGCGGAGAATGTCGCTGCCTGCCACGACATCCGTCACGACCGTCGGCTCGAAGAACGTGCCGACGCCGTCGATTGCCGAGCCGCCGACGCGCAGCGTCGCGCCGCGTCCCACGGCGTCCGTCACCAGAGCGGATGCCTTCGCCACGGCCCTGTCGTCGATGAGCGGTCCGATCGTGACGCCGTCGTCGGTGCCGCGGCCCACCTTCAGCCCCCGCACGCGCTCCGTCACCTTCGCGGCGAACTCCTCGGCGACCGCCTCGTGCACGATGAACCGGTTGGCCGCCGTGCACGCTTCGCCGATGTTGCGGAACTTGGCGAGCATCGCGCCGTCGACCGCCTTGTCGAGGTCGGCGTCGTCGAAGACGACGAACGGAGCGTTGCCGCCGAGCTCCATCGAGGTGCGCAACACACCCTGCGATGCCTGCTGCAGAAGCTTCTGCCCGACCGGGGTCGACCCGGTGAACGAGAGCTTGCGGAGCCGCGGATCCGCGATGATCGGCTCGGACACCGCGCCCGACGTGGTGGTCGTGATCACGTTGAGCACACCGCCGGGGAGGCCTGCATCCGTCATGAGTTTCGCGAAGTACAGAGTGGTCAACGGCGTGAGCTCGGCCGGCTTGACGACGACGGTGCATCCGGCGGCGAGCGCAGGCGCGATCTTGCGGGTCGCCATCGCCAGAGGGAAGTTCCACGGCGTGATCAGGTAGCAGGGCCCGACGGGGTGTTGCGTGACGATCATGCGCCCCGTGCCTTCGGGGTTGACGCCGTAGCGTCCGGTGATGCGCACGGCCTCCTCGCTGAACCAGCGCAGGAACTCGCCGCCGTACGTCACCTCACCGCGCGCTTCGGCAACGGGCTTGCCCATCTCCAGCGTCATCAGCAGCGCGAAGTCGTCGGCGCGCTCCTGCAGCAGATCGAACGCACGGCGCAGGATCTCACCGCGCTTTCGCGGAGCGGTGGCCGCCCACGAATCCGCAGCGTCGACGGCGGCATCGAGTGCGCGGATACCGTCGGCCGGCGACGCATCCGCGATGGTCTTCAGCACCCTCCCTGTCGATGGGTCGAGCACGTCGAGCGCACTCGGGCGTTCCCCTGGCGCCCACTCACCGCCGATGTACAGCCCGTCGGGTACGTCGGCCAGCAGTTCCGCCTCGGTCAGCTTTCTGTTCTCAGGCATCGGTCAGCGCCTTTCCCACGATGTCCAGTCCTTCGATCAACAGCTCATCCGAGATCGCCAGCGGCGGCAGGAAGCGGATGACGTTCCCCCACGTTCCGCACGTGAGCAGCACGACGCCCTGCGCCACCGACGCGGCCAGCACGCGGGAAGCGAGCGCGGCATCCGGTCGCCCTGCCCCTCCGTCGCCGGACGGATCGACGAGCTCCATGGCCATCATGGCCCCGCGACCGCGAACATCGCCGACCCGTGGATCGGATGCCTCGAGCGCGTTCAGTTTCTCCCGGATGATGTCGCCTAGCTGCTTCGCCCGCTCGGCGAGGTGCTCCTCCTCGTACGTCTGGATGGTCGCGAGCGCAGCCGCGCACGCGATCGGGTTGCCGCCATAGGTTCCACCAAGGCCGCCGACCTGGGACGAGTCCATGATCTCGGCGCGTCCGGTGACGGCCGAGAGGGGAAGGCCGCCTGCGATGCCCTTCGCCGTGGTCACGAGGTCGGGCACGATGCCGAACTGCTCGCTGGCGAACATGGTGCCGGTGCGGGCGAATCCGGTCTGCACCTCGTCGGCGATGAAGACGACGCCGTTATCGTTCGCCCACTTCTGCAGCGCGGGCAGGAATCCCTCTGCCGGGACGATGAATCCGCCTTCGCCCTGGATCGGCTCGATGAGGATGGCCGCCAGGTTCTCGGCTCGCACCTGCGCCTCGATCTGGTCGATGGCCCGGCGGGCGGCATGCGCTCCGCTCAGTCCGTCTCGGTACGGATAGGACAGCGGCACCCGGTACACCTCGGGAGCGAAGGGTCCGAAGCCGTTCTTGTACGGCAGGCTCTTCGCGGTGAGCGCCATGGTGAGGTTGGTGCGGCCGTGGTAGGCGTGGTCGAAGACGACGACGGCCTGCTTCTTCGTGTAGTGGCGCGCGATCTTGACCGCGTTCTCCACGGCCTCGGCACCGGAATTGAAGAGGGCGCTGCGCTTGGCGAAGTCGCCGGGCGTGAGGCGGTTGAGGGCCTCGGCCACCTCGACGTACGAGTCGTACGGCGAGATCGTGAAGCACGTGTGCGTGAACTGCGCGACCTGGCGCTGCACGGCTTCGACGACGCGCGGCGCCGAGTTGCCGACCCCGGTGACGGCGATGCCGCTGCCGAGGTCGATGAGCGAGTTGCCGTCCGCATCCACGAGAACTCCGCCGCCGGCGGCGACCGTCGCGACAGGGATGCTGTGGCCGACACCCTTCGCGACCGCCTCGGCCTTGCGCGCCAGCAGTGCTCGCGACTGCGGTCCGGGGATCTCGGTCACGAGCCGCCGTTCCTGCGGCAGCTGCGGTCCTCCGGTGGGGATGGGCGCCTGCGCGGTGCCCGACGCGGTGTCGACGATGGTCATCATTGCCTCTCTTCGGCTGGTGCGGCTCGGCTGCCGACCACTCATCACTGAAGTGCGAACGGGCGACACCGATGATCCCGGTGTCTGAGTTCAGGCTAGGTCCGGGGCCGGATCCGCCGACTGGACACACTGGCCATTCAGGCGCGACCAAGTGGCCACTTTGTACACTCTGGATATGCCCATGCCGACAGTGCGCATCCTTCTCGCTCGCCGCGAATTCGGCCTCACGCTCCTCACCCCTACGGATGCCATGCCGGCCGCTGGGCTCGACGCCGAGGCCTCCTGGGTGCACAGTTCCGATCTCCTCGACCCGACCCCGTTCCTGACTCAGGGCCAGGTGCTGCTGACGACGGGCACGCAGTTCGGCGGATCCGCTGCGGGCCCCACCGCGACCGGCCGCCCCGCTGCCGGCGATTCCGCCACCGACAGTTCCAGCGACAGCGATGATTCCGACTACGACGGTTACGTGAGGCGCCTCGTGGGCAGCGGCGTCGTGGCGCTGGGATTCGGCACCGAGGTCGTGCGCACGACACCGCACGGTCTCATCGCCGCCTGTGTCGCCAACGCCCTCCCCCTGCTCGACGTGCCGTACCGCACACCGTTCATCGCTGTCGCCCGCTACGCGGCGGACCTCCTGGCCGAGCAGGACTACGCGCGGAACACCTGGGCCCTGTCCGCTCAGCGGGCGCTCTCGCTGGCGGCGCTGCGACCGGACGGGCTGTCCGCGACGCTGGCGGAGCTGGCCAGGCAGCTGGGCGGATGGGTGGCACTCACCGACGCCAGCGGCGCGGTCCAGCGCGCGTTCCCGGCGAAGGCCTTGTCCGAGTCGTCCCGCGCCGACATCGAGACCGCGGCGAAGCGGATGCTGCTCGGGCGCCGCCGCGCGGCATCCAGCGTCACCGGGGCGCACACCACCGCCTCGCTGCAGACGATCGGAGCGAGCGAGCGCCTGCTGGGCGTACTGGCGCACGGCGGCAACGGCGACGCGGATCAGGCGACGCAGCAGGTCGTCACGAGCGTGGTGGCGCTGGCCGGACTCGCCCTCGAGCAGGGTCACGCGGTGGAGACGGCCGGCACCGCCGTTCGCGCGGCCCTGGTGCGGGCCCTCGACGATGTGCGGGCATTGGCAGAGCAATCGGATGGCCTTTCGGCATCGGAGGTCGCGGCGCTCGGGGCGGCGCGGTCCCGCATCGATGCGGAGCTGGAGCCAACGCGGATGGCCGATGCCGCCACGGCCTCGGCTTCTGGCGGCGGGGCGGCAGGGCTGCTCCCGGGAGTGGACGATCCGCAGATCCGCTCCCGAGCGATGGCCTTGCTGGCGCCCTTGACAGCCGGTGACCAGCAGGGCGTGCTCGCCCGGTCACTGCTGGTCTGGCTGGAGCACAACGGCGTCTACGACTCCGCTTCCCGGGAGCTCGGCGTGCATCGGCACACGCTGACGGCGCGCATCCGCTCCGCCGCGCACCTCCTAGGACGCGACTTCACCGCGTTCGCCGACAGGGCGGAGGTGTGGGCGGCACTGCGCGCTGTCCGCACCCGTGCCTGACCGTGATCGCTCACGGACCACCCGCTTCGGAGGACGCGCTTTCGCTACGGACGACGGACCATGGTTCGGGGGACCCGATTCGATGGGCCGGACGACGGCGTGGGGGCGGCGATGAACGACGTGCAGAAACCGGGAGCGGATGACGGACTGGGTGAGGAGCCCGGCGCCGGAGCCGCCGAGCTCTTCGCCGTCGACGCCGACGGCGAGGTCGTCGAGATCGAGATCGTCGCGACCGAGACCTTCGCGGTGGACGGATCAGGGGAGGTCGTCGACGTCACGACGACCGTCGAGCTCATCGAGGAGACCCCGTGGCGTCTGCCGGCCGAGACCGCACCGCAGGAGCGCATCTGGATGGCGTTCCCTCCCGCGGACGCGTACCTTGGCGACACCGCCGACGACCTGGATGCAGCACGCAACGCGTGGACCGAGGTGGCCCACGGCATCCTTCGCTTCGAACCGGTGACCATGGTGGTCGACCCGCACGACGTGGCCGTTGCGCGCCGGTACCTCTCGTCCGAGGTCGACATCGTGACCGCGCCGCTCGACGACGCCTGGATGCGCGACATCGGTCCCACTTTCGTGCGCGACGAGAACGGCAGGCTCGGTGCCGTCACCTGGCGCTTCAACGGCTGGGGCGGTCAGGAGTGGGCCCGCTGGGGAAACGATGCGGTCATCGGCGCACTGGTCGCGGCGCGCGCCGGGGCGCGCAGGGTCGTGAGCGATCTCGTGAACGAAGGGGGCGGCATCCAGGTCGACGGGCTCGGCACCGTGCTGCTCACCGAGAGCGTGCAACTCGATGCCGCACGCAACCCGGAGTGGAGCAAGGCGGATGTCGAAGCCGAGTGCGCGCGCACCCTCGGCACCACGAACCCCATCTGGCTGCAACGCGGGCTGTACAGAGACGATCAGCGGTTCGGCACCCACGGGCACGCGGATCTGGTCGCCGCCTTCCCGTCGCCGGGACGCGTGCTCGTGCACAGCCAGACGGATGGCACCCATCCCGATCATGCGATCACCCGCGAGGTCGTCGACGCGCTGCGCTCCGCGCGCACACCGGACGGCGACGAGTGGGACATCGTCGAGCTGCCCGCACCACAGGTGCTGCGCGATGCGCACGACTTCGTCGGCTACAGCTACATCAACCATCTCGTCGTGAACGACGCCGTGATCGCCTGCACCTTCGATGATCCGCACGACGAGCAGGCCCTGGACATACTCGCAGAGGCATATCCCGGTCGGGAGATCGTGGGAGCGGATGCCCGGGCCATCTTCGCTCGTGGCGGCGGCGTACACTGCATCACCCAGCAGCAGCCGGCCGCACGGTGAGGCGGGGCTGTCGAACGTGACTCACCGCTGGTCGTCGTGCTCACCGCTCGTCGTGCACCGGTGACACATGCCGCGAACGGCATGTCACTGGAACTGATACCGCTTGAGTTCCACCACTCGACGGGCGGCGTCGTCCACGGTCGCGGCGAACGCGGGATCCGCCTTGGCCTTCGCCACCACCGCGGCGACCATCGGCGCGGCGAGCGATGAGTCGGCGGAGATGAGCACGATGTCGACTCCGGCCTGGAGCGCGAGGATGGCGCGATCCGCCGGCGACCACGCCGACGTCTGCTCTGCCACTGACAGATCGTCGCTCATCACGACGCCGCGGAATCCCAGCTTGTCTCGCAGCAGCCCGGTCACGATCGCGGACGAGAACACGGCAGGCGAATTCGGATCCAGTTGCGTGTAGATCGCGGTTGACATCATCACGACCCGGGCCTCGCGCTGGATCTCTGTGCCGAACACGCCGACGCTGGGGCTCGTCGCCGTCGTGACCGTGTCCGTCACACCCGAGTCCGTGTCGGTGTTCTCGGTCACGTTGCCGAGACCGGGGAAGTGCTTGATCACGGGAACCACACCGGACGTGTCCATACCCGCGCGGAAGGCGTCCGCATGGCCTGTGATCGTGTCGGGGTCGTATCCGAACTGACGGTCGAAGCCACCGATCGGCGGGTTGTTCTCCGCCGCCTGCGGCGACGGGATCAGGTCCACGACCGGCGCGAGGTTCATGTTCACGCCTGCCGACTTCAGCTGACTGCCCCAGCGCGTCGCGGCATCCCTCAGCGCGTCCGGTGCCATGGCGCCCTGCTGCAGACCGGATGGCATCTCGTCGAATCCGGGTCCGTTCAACACCTGCACCTCGCCGCCCTCCTGGTCGGTGGCGACGAACAGGGGCAGCCCCGCGGTTGCGGCAGGCGTCGCCTGCGATGTGAACTGCGAGACGACGGCGGCAGCGGCGCCGGTTCCCGCGTGCGAGCGCCCGGCGAGGAACACGTTGCCGATGTGAAGGCCGGCGATCGCCTTCACCGTCGTGGGATCCGCCGCCGTCGCCTGCGACCCCACCATGAAGAGCTGCCCGACCTTCTGTTCGAGCGTCATGCCTGCGATCGGATCCGCCGTGGTCGGCGTGGGAGTCGGGGTCGGTGTGTGCGTCGTCCGCTGGCTCGGGGTGCGTGTCGACGTCGGAGCGGATGTCGCACACCCGCCGAGCAGGCCGGCAAGCGCGGCCGCGACCGTGACTGCGACGGCCGCGCCGAGCATCCGGGAGGTCGGTCTGCGCACCTGTCGATGCTAGGCGACACGGCTCAGAGCTCTGTCACCCCGGATTCTCGACTCGTCCTCCTTATCGCCGAACCGCCCCCTGGCCTGCGGCGGCAAGGGGGCGATTCGGCATCACAAGGGCGAGTCGAACGCTCGCCTACGCGTCAGGCGTTCGCGGGCTCCAGAGTGCGGTCCGCGACGTCGACCTTGTCGTCGGTCTTCGCGTCGTCGTCCTTCGCGTCGTCGTCCTTCGCGTCGTCGGTCTTCGCGTCGTCGTCCTTGAACGGGTCGCCGCTGCGCTTCGCGTTGTACAGGCCGAGGTCGAGGATCCCGTTGCGCTTGGCCACGATGGTCGGCACGAGTGCCTGACCGGCGACGTTGATGGCCGTGCGACCCATGTCGATGATCGGGTCGATCGCGAGCAGCAGGCCGACGCCGGCGAGCGGCAGGCCCAGCGTTGAGAGGGTGAGCGTGAGCATCACGGTGGCGCCGGTGGTGCCCGCCGTGGCTGCGGATCCGATCACGGCGACGACGACGATCAGCAGGAACTGGCCGAACGTGAGGTGGATGCCGTAGAACTGCGCCACGAAGATCGAGGCCAGCGCCGGGTAGAGGGCCGCGCATCCGTCCATCTTGGTGGTCGCACCGAGCGGAACCGCGAAGGCTGCATACTCGCGCGGCACGCCGAGGTTGCGCTCGGTGACCCGCTCCGTGAGCGGCATGGTGCCCATCGAGGAGCGGGAGACGAAGCCGAGCTGGATGGCCGGCCATGCGCCCGAGTAGTACTGCTTGATGGAGAGTCCGTTGGCGCGCACGATGATCGGGTACACCACGAAGAGGATGATCACGAGGCCCACGTAGATGCAGATCACGAACACGCCGAGCGAGCCGAGGGCATCCCAGCCGTAGGTCGCGACGGCCTTCGCGATGAGCGCGAGCGTGCCGATCGGGGCGAGGCGGATGATCCACCAGAGCACCTTCTGGATGATCGCCAGCACCGACGACGTGAGGTTGAGGAACGGCTCGGCCTTCTTGCCGACGACGAGCGCCGCGATGCCGATGGCCGCCGAGATGACGAGCACCTGCAGCACGTTGAACGACACCGCCGTGGTGACCGCCGTGGTTGCGCCGGTGCCGCTCACCTGCGAGTTCGCGGCGAGACCGAACACGTTCGACGGGATCAGGCCGACGAGGAACGCCCACCAGGATCCGACGTGGCTCGGCAGCGCCTCGGCCGACTTGGAGACACCGGTGTGCGCACCCGGCTGCACGATCAGGCCGAGCGCGATGCCGATGAGCACCGCGATGAACGCCGTGATGGCGAACCAGATGAGCGTCTGGATGGCCAGCTTCGCCGCGTTGGACACCCGTCGCAGGTTCGCGATGGAACTCACGATGGCCGTGAACACCAGCGGCACGACCGCGGCGGTCAGCAGCGACACGTAGGAGTTGCCGATGGTGGTCACGGTGGCTGTCAGCCAGTTCGGGTCGAGCAGCGTGCCGCCCATGGCGCGGGCGATCAGGCCCACGATCACACCGGCGACGAGGCCGGCGATGATCTGGACTCCGAACGACGTCAGCCAACGAGGGGTCTTGCGTGTTCGGGTCTTCACAGAGGTTTCGGAGGAATCGGTCGTGGAAGTCACGGCCGCCACGTTATATAAGCCGCCGGGCTCGGGGGCGGCTGTGACGGACTGTTACGACGTCCGACGGATTCACAGTGCCACCTCACCGCACAGGTGGACCTGCACCCCGAGTTCCTCGAAGAATGCAGCCTTCGCGAGCAGGGCGCGGTCCGCGGTCTCGGCGTCCGGAGCGTAGACGACCTGTGCGTGGTTCGCCTTGTGCCGAGCCATGAGCTGGTCACGTCCCACTCCGTGGAGCACGGCGTGCATGATGGGCCACTCAGGGTTCGTGGCGTCAAGACGACGCTTGGTCTCCTCTGCGGGGAGGTCCGCCACGTGACCGCGTCCGAGATCGACGTGCAGCTCGCCGTCCATGATGAAGACGCGCGACCACACGATCTCGCCCGGCTTCGAGCATCCGGAAAGCGTTCCACCGCCCAGCGGGAAGAACATCGGGTCCTGACGCATCGCGTAGCTCTTGTCGTATCCCCCGTTGTGCGACGCGGGAACGGATCCGGAGATCTCGAAGACCCACACGAACTCGCCGTCGTACTCCTCGCCCCACCGTATGTCGTGCAGCGTTGTCGCCGGGTCCAGCCCCATCGCGGTCCAGATGCGGTTGGTGATCAACGCGTCGACGGCTACCCCTTCGTCCACCTCGTTGAAGTGCGGAACGGCAACGTTCTGATACAGCTCCCGAGAGCCGTCGCGACTCAGAACCGCCGGCCGCTCGACGTTGTTCAACAAGCCCTCCGCCAAGTCGCTTGCGGGAACCGTGTCCTTCAGCCCCTGCTGATACTGGATGCCGATGGCGTCGAGTCCGAAGTCGTCCGCTATGCGGAGAGCTGCGATGTACATGCGGAACTGACTGATCACCTGGTCCTCGGTGAGCTCCGTCGACGGATCCGAGCCGAACCGGAACTCGAAGCCCCGCTCGTCGAGCCACGTCTTCACCGCGCGCGCCTCGTCGTCGGTCACCTTCGTCATCTCGGCGACCAGGGCGCTCTGCGATAGCCGCTCCTTGTAGATGCCGAGCGGGTTGAGGAGCTCATCGTCGAAGATCGCGTTGTACATGCCCATGCAGCCTTCGTCGAAGACGCCGATGATGGCCTTCTCGTCTCTGAGCTGACCGGCGAGCGCCCGGCCGAGCTGCACCTCCTGGCTCTCCGGGTCCAGGGCCGGCAGGTCGCGCACGTGCGACTGGTCGTGAACGATGCCCCCGGTCTCGAGCCACTCGCCCAGCCTGGTGCGAGCCCAGTCGTCGGTGAAGTCGGCGCTCCAGAGTGCCGAATACGCGACATCCGCCTTCGTCATGCTGCCGGTCAGGTTCAACAGACCGACGAGGCCGGGGAAGTCGCCTGCCCAGTTCGCCACCACGAGGATGGGTCCTTCGTGGGTACGCAGACCTGGCAGCACATGGTGGCTGTACTGCCACACGGCATCGACCACGACGACCGGCGCGTCGACCGGGATCTCTTTGAACACCTCGATGCCGGCCCGCTGGCTGTCGATGAACCCGTGGCCCTTCTCCGCGTCGTACGGGTGCGCACGCTGAATCGACCAGCCGAATGAGGCGGCCGCCGCTGCGAAGTCGTCCTCGAGCTTCTGCTGCGTGGGCCAGCACTTGACGTTGGCGCTGGGTCGAAGGTCGCCGCTCGCGACCGTGTAGAGCGTCTGAGGCATTGCCTGCGGACGGCTCAGCGGTGCGGGCAGTGTGTAGGTGCTCATTACGAGTTCTCCTGTGGTGTCGGTAGTGCAGTGAGGTCGATGGTGTCGCCGGCCGACAAGGCGCCGGGTGCGGCCGAGAAGAGTCCGGACGCCGGATGCTCGACCTCGACCGAGTCGACGTCGAGGTCGCCGCCGAGAACCCGAAGCGTCGCGCGGCGCTCGTCGAGGTCGACGACGCCCCATCCGGTTCCGGCTGTGAAGGGGAGGCTCGCCTTGCCTTCCCTGAAGGCCTGACGGACGGGAGCTAGCCGAAGGCGACGCGTCGGCGCATTCCAGTCCGCGCCGGTCAACGCCACGAGCACACCCCAGCTCGCCATGGATCGCGCGTAGTGGTTGCCGCACTCCGCCTCGTTCCACGGGTTTCGACGGATGCCGTCGTGCCGCTCCCGCACGGCGTTCACGATCTCGAGACCCTCGTCGACGTCTCCCTCGTACACGAGGTGGGTGGCGACCTGGTACTCGATCCCGGTCCACACCTCGTCGGAGTACACGAAGGGGATGCGGGGCCTTCCGCTGTTCGGCCACGTGCACAGCACGAGCCCCGCCTCATCGTTCAGCGCGTAGGTTCGCTGAACACTGGCGTAGGTTTCGAATCCGCGTCGGAAGTTGTGCCGGTGGATGGAGCGGACCGCCGAGCGCACATGGTCGGCCGGGAGGATGTGCCCTAGTCCCACGAGGTGCGCGAGGGTCTGTCCGAGCAACTGGTCGCTCAGGCATCCTGCGCCGTATTGGTACCGGTGCGCGTCGACATCGTCGAGCCGCTGGTCGTAGTACTCGCCGTTGAAGAGCATGTGGTCGACCAGGTCTGAGGCGACATCCACCGCACGTGCATATCGGTCGGCCGCCTCGCGGTCTCCGAGATGCTCTGCCATGCGTACCGCAGCCGCAAGCGCCGCAATGAACATGGAGTTGGCGAGGGAGTTCTCCCCGTAGAACTCGATGTCATACGTGTTGTGCTGCTTGCTGTCGAGCACGCCGTCGCCGTTGGCGTCCCATTCCGTGAACGCGAAGTCGAGGGCGCGCTTCGCGGCCGGCCAGAGTTCCGCGAGGAAGTCGTCGTCGCCGGAGGTGCGCCACTCGCGGAACAACCGGACGATCGTGCCCATCTGTCCGTCCACCGCCGGATGGAACTCCAGCGGCTCCGCGTCGAACACGGAGTTGGTGCGGAAACGCATCCTGCCGTCCGGCAGAGTCTCGTTGAGGAACTCGTTGCGCCTGGCATTCCGCTCGAGACTCGGGAAGAGCGCGGCGAGCGCCTGCGCGTAATTCCAAACGTGCGTACACGTCCCCTCGCAGCTGCCTGCATGGTCGAAGCTGCCCTCCCAGGCGGCGAACCGCCCCTCAGGCGTTCCGTCCGCGATGCGGAAGCACGTCGTGCTCCTGGCTGCCGCCAGAGTCGAGGTGGCGGCATCCACCACGGCGGCAGGCAGGGTGCTGTCGTGGAGCGCATCGTGGAATGCCCAGGTCGAGGCCTCGAGCTCAGGAAGACGGCGGGCGAGGTCGGCCGCGACCGCCCAGGCATCCGGGTATCGGGTGGCGTACTGGTTCTGCACGACCTCGTCGGCATGCGTGTTCGGCAGCCCCACCATTCCGTTCCACGCCTTTGGCCGGTTCGGAGTGTGCCAGCTCAGGATGAACTCGAAGTCGTGCGCCTCTCCCGGTGCCAGCACGTGCTCGACGCTGATGCTCCCTGTGCGGAGCTTCGGCAGCTTCTCAGGATCGTCGCCGTCCAGGCTGAACACCGGCGAAGGCTCGAGCCGTCCCGATGCGGCGAAGGAGTCCCAGAACAGCTGAATGCCGTCCTGCCAGAAGTCGACCGGCCAGCATGGGGTGGCAGTGACCGGATTCGCCGTCACCAGGGTCGCCGTGCCGTAGTGGACGTCGTCCGCCGGAAGGTCGGTGCCGAGCTCGAGCCCGCGAAGGCCGTCTCGGTCGGTGAATGCGACAGACGGCATCCCTTCGTACTCGGGGAACTGGAACACGTTGCGCCCCGTGATCGCGATCGGATTCGACATCGCGGCCGCCAATTGGACCGTCACCGGAGAGTCCGAGTCGTTGCTCACCGTGTAGCGGAGCACGGCGCCCGGGATGCCGGAATCATCGGGATCCAGCGGCACCAACGGTGTGAACGCGGTCAGACGGACGCCGACTGGAAGGTCGTCGTCCTCGAACTCGACGGTGACGATCGGATACTCGCCGGCCATCCGAGACGACGCCAGCCTCGGCAGTCCGGCGACCTTGCCGATGTGGTATCCGGAATCGCCCTCGTGCGGCTTCTGCACCCGGCTCTCCAAAACCTTGGCCACGGCTGGAGAATCCGCCGGCTGCGCGCGAATCGCGAAGAACGTGAACGGCAGCCAGGATCCCTTGTCGGGATGATTCGAGATCTCCCAATCGCGCAGCTCGCCCCTGGCGCCGATCGACACGTTTCCGGTACCGATCCCGCCCAAGGGGAATGCCGCGGCTGTCGCCTCCGGCCCTAGCAACCGCGACGTCTGCGGGTTCGTCATCGTTGATAACCTTTCGTGTAATCGGTTTCAAGTATGCGGTTTGCAGAATTGCCCTGCAACCGGGCATCGGATGGAACTGACTGGAGAGCCGTGCTGCAATCGATGCCGCAGCTCGGACCGATCATCGAGCCACGCACGCGACAGGGCCACGAATTCCGACCACCGGATGTTCGCGCCCATCTCCACGGGCCCGGAGCTCGACCGCGAGACCAGGTGCTCCTGGTTGCAGGTGTCGCGATCCGCCCACCAGCCCCACGAGCATCCCCTCACTGCTGAAGGTTCCGATGTCGACACCGATGGTCGCCGTGGTGGTGATCATGCACCACATTGGCAGCAATCGGTTTCACAATCAAGTGCACATTCCGTTCCAAGCGCCGGTCAGATCTTCCGCACACGTTGCCCGATGGCCCTTGACAAGGCTCCGCTTCGGAGCGCCTAATGTCTGTAATCGATTTCGATGCGGCAATCGATCCTTCGCCACCCCACCGCGTCGATCGGTCGATCTTTCGCAAATCACAGCGACGAAAGGGATTCATCGTGGAATCGACATCCGGCACTGGACGATCGTTCATGTCCTCCTCAATCAGCCGGCGACGCGCTCTTCAACTGTTCGGGCTGGCAGCGGCTCTGCCGGCTGCCGCATCGCTGGCGGCGTGCTCGTCCGGCGGGTCCGGCTCCAGTGGATCGCGCAAGCTGACATTCGTCTTCTACGGCAACGCGAGCCAGCAGAAGGCCGTGCAAGCCGAATACTCCGGCTTCGTGAAGGCGAACCCGAAGGTGCAGTTCGCCGCCCAGGGCATCGCGGCGCAGAACTGGGCAGGATTCGCCAACACCGTCGCCACCCGGATCGCGGGCGGTGCCGCACCGGACGTGATCGACATAGCAACGGAGGGCCTCGGCATCTTCCGCTCGAAGAAGCTGATCGAAGACCTCGAGACGAACATCTCCAAGGACAAGGCGGCGATCGACGACTACTACGCGGACATCGACCCGACGTACAAGAAGTGGAGCGACGAGTACGGCAACCCCGGCGGCAAGACGTATTACATGCCGGGGGGCTTCAACACCGTGTGCCTCTACTGCAACAAGGACGTGTTCGCGCAGGCCGGCGTCGACCTCCCCGGAACCGACGACTGGACGTGGGACGACTTCGAGGCGGCCGCGGAGAAGATCAAGAGCAAGACCGGCGCATACATCCTTCCGTTCGGAAGCGCTCAGTTCACCGACATCATGCCCTGGCTGCTGAGCAACGGTGCCAGCACCCTCAACGAGTCCTGGACCAAGCCGGTCATCGACTCTCCGGAGGCGATCGAAGCCGCAGAGTTCTGCAAATCGATGGTGGACAAGGGCTACTCCCCTAAGCCCGGCGGCAATTTCGATGCAGCGACGCAACTCGCCCAAGGCAAACTCGCCGCGCTCGCCGGAGGCCGCTGGCCGACGATCGACATGATCCGACTGAAGCTGGTCGACAAGGTGCAGATCGTGAAGATGCCAAAGAAGAAGCAGCTCGGTACGCCGATCGGATGGGACGCGTTCCCGATCCTCACGTCGTCGCAGAACAAGGACGACGCATGGTCGTTCATCAAGTACCTCACCACGAAGGAAGCCGGGCAGGACTTCGCCAAGGTGGGCGGGACGAACATTCCGGCGCGCAAGTCGATCGCGCTCAGCGACACGTTCCTCAACGGCGCACCGAAAGGCAGCGAACTGCTCTACCAGGCCGCCTCGTACGCCACCCCGGTTCCCTCGCCGAACCGCGGTGCGGAGAGCCAGCAGGCCGTTGAACAGACCTGGCTGAAGATCCTCACCGGCGGCGTGGCAGCTGATGCTGGTCTCAAGCAGCTCAGCACCACCCTTGCGGGACTGCTGTGACGACCTTGACCACGTCGGCCAGCACCAGGAGGCCGGTACGCCGCGGCGACCAGAATGTCGCGCGAGGCTATCGGCCTCCTGCCTGGTTGGGCTATGCCTTCATCAGCCCGGCGATGATCTTCTTCCTCGTGTTCATAGCCGGTCCCTTCGTCGTCGCGATCGCACTCGCATTCTTCAAATGGGACCTGCTCACGCCTGCGCAACCCGCAGGGCTGTCGAACTTCGCACGGCTCTTCACCGATCCGCTGCTCGGGCGAACGCTCCTCACCACATTCGCATTCGCATTGGCATCCGTCTTCACTCACGTCATCGGCGGACTTCTCCTGGCACTTGCGGTGAACAGGGTGGCGAACCGGGCGGTGTCGTACTTCGCCAGAGCGTCGGTGTTCTTCCCGTTCCTCATCTCCTGGGCGGCCGTCGCCCTGCTGTGGAAATACGTTCTCGACCCGAGCTTCGGCTACATCGCCTTCTACCTCGGGCAGCTCGGCATTCCATCGCCGCAGTGGTTCACCGATCCTGCGTGGTCGCTACCGGCGATCATCGGCATCGACTTCTGGCACACCATCGGCTACACGTTCATCATCATGCTGGCCGGTTTGCAGACCGTGCCCAACGAGTTGATCGAAGCGGCTAAGACCGACGGGGCGTCGAATCGGCAGGTCTTCTTCAACGTCACGATCCCGCTGATGTCACCCACCATCTTCTTCGCCACCGTGATCACCTTCATCGGCGCCTTCCAGATCTTCGACCCCATGCAGATCATCACGCAGGGCGGGCCGGACAACTCGACGATGTCGATCGTCATGTACCTGTACCAGACCGGAATCCAGGCCTTCGACATCGGGTACGCCTCGGCGATCGCGCTGCTCGTGTTCGTCATCATCATGGGCGTCACCGCCCTTCAGTTCTGGGGATCACGAAAGTGGGTGTACGAGCAATGACGGCTCCCATCGCGACGATGGACGTCACGCCAGGGAAAAGCGGCCGGGCGCGGCGCCGACGGCGCTTCAGCACGGGCTCGATCGTTCTCGACATCGTGCTCGTCGTCATCGGCATCCTTATGGTGTCGCCGCTCGTCTGGCTGATCTCGACCAGCCTCACGGATGCATCGCAGGCGTTCGCACTTCCGCCGACGTGGATACCCATCCCATTCAGCGTCGACAACTTCGCTCAGGTGTTCGGACTGATCCCGTTCGGGCAGATGTTCCTCAACAGCATCATCGTGGCGACATTGAGCACCGCCGGATCGCTGCTCACGAGCATCCTGGCCGCTTACGCATTCTCCCGGCTGCAGTTCCGGGGCCGGCAGACCATTTTCGTCGGCATCCTGAGCGCGCTGATGGTGCCCGTGCAGCTCACGATCATCCCGGTGTTCATCCTGATGCGCACATTGCACCTGGTCGACACGCTGACCGCGCTGTGGTTGCCTGCGTTCATCAACGTGTTCGCCATCTTCTTCCTGCGGCAGTACTTCAACACGATTCCGCGGGAGCTCGACGAAGCGGCACGCATCGATGGCGCCGGGCATCTGTGGATCCTCTTCCGAATGCTGGTGCCGCTGTCCGGTCCCGCGATCTCGGCGCTGATCATTCTGAACTTCCAGGCCGCGTGGAACGACTACTTCGGCCCGCTGATCTTCCTGAGCAGTCCACAGAACATGACGCTCCCGATCGGACTCGTGACTCTTCAGAGTGGGCAAGGAGGCGGCCCCGCCGTTATCGTGTTCGCCGCCATCACGATGGTCGTCGTTCCTGTGCTCGTTCTGTTCCTGGTCTTTCAGCGCAGTTTCGTCTCGAGCATCGCATCCAGCGGGATCCGCGGATGACCGCGCCCGCGTCCTCGCGTCCGAGCGCGCGCGACGAGACTCGGTTCACCGGTGCCGGCAGACTGCTCTGGGATGCTCTCCCCGCATTTCTCGTGTCGGGAACGGCGATCTGCGTGGTCACCGGTCTCGTGCTGTGGATGGCGCCGGGACTAACGCCATTCTCGGTGGTGCTCTACGCCCTCTTGCTGGCGCCTCTGTACGGCGCGCTGGTGGCCCAGGCGCACCGCGCCCTGGAGGGCGAAACGCCCGGCGCGTTCTCCCTGGGGCGCGAGCTGCGCACATCCTGGCGGCTCTCGATCGGTTTGTTCGCGCCGGCCGCCGCGTCCATCGCCCTGACTCTTGTGGCCGAGTTGGTATGGGCGCGCACAGGCGCGATCATCGCTGCCGTTCCCGCAGCCGTCGGCACGGCAGTCTCGGTTCTTCTCCTCGTGTCGGCAGTGGTCGGGCTGCCGCTCGGTGTCTCGATGCCGCGACTTCGTGGCATCCGCCTTGCGCTGACGGCACTCGTACTCACCGCTCGTCGTCCTGTCCCTGTCATCGGGTTCATCGCCGTCATCGTGCTGGTGGCGTGGGGTGCGGCCCAGTTCAGCGGAACCTTGCTGTTCCTGCTTCCCGCGCCGCTCGCCGTCGTCTCGGTGCTCGCCCTCCGGCACATGGTGACGGTCATCGACCCCCGCGACTGACCTCACCGCGGACGACGTCTTGGCGCCCGTCTCGGCCGGCTCGGCGGGACGGGCGCCGATCCGGAACGGCTCACTTGAAGCCGGAGGTCTTGATCGACTCCGTGATCTGGCGCTGGAAGAAGAAGAACAGCAGCAGGGTGGGAATCGCTGCCACCGTCGACGCCGCGACGATGTAGCTCTCTGACGATGCGTACTGCTGATGGAACGTGGAGATGCCTACCTGCACGACACGGAGGTCCGGATTCGAGGTGATGGTCAGCGGCCAGACGAACGAGTTCCAGTTCGCCAGGAAGAAGAAGACGGCGAGCGCGGCCAGGACCGGACGGAACAAGGGCAGGATGACATTCCAGTAGATCCGCCAGTACCCGGCGCCATCGATCAGTGCGGCCTCTTCGAGCTCGTCCGGAAGCGAGATGTAGAACTGCCGGAGCAGGAAGATGCCGAACGCGCTGAACAGTGACGGGACGATCAGACCCCAGTAGCTGTCGAGCATACCGAGCAGGCGCACGACCTCGAACTCGGGAATGAGCACGACGGGGAGGCTGACCAGGAGGGTCGAGAACATGATGAGGAAGACGGTCTCACGGCCCTTGAACCGCAGGCGAGCGAGCGCATAAGCGGCCATCGAATGGAACAGCAACGCGACGACGGTCACGAACGCCGATACGAAGAAGCTGTTGAACATGTATCGGGCGAACGGCACCTGCGTGAAGACGTAAACGTAGTTCTCGAAGGTCCAATGCGGCGGAAGAAGTGACGTGCCGTAGATGTCGGCCTCGGTCTTGAAGGAGCTCAGCACCATGTAGGCAAGCGGAAAGATCGTCACGATGGCGATCACGACGCCCACGACGAAGAGGGTCGTGCTCTTCTTCGTCCACTTCTTCTCGCGCCCCGGCTTGCGGCGCGGAGCGGCAGGCCGGGCTCCGTCGTGCAGGGTCGAGCCCGTTGTTGTACGGGTGGCGATGTCACTCGTCATCGATCCGCCCTCCTTTCGTGATGCGGAACATGAACGCCGACCAGATGAGCAGCACCAGCACCAGCACCGAGCCGATGGCAGCGGCGTAGCCGTACTCGCCGTAAAGGAAGGCCTGTTGGTAGATGTAGAAGATAAGGAGCGACGTCGTTCCTGCCGGTCCACCCCCGGTGAGGATGTAGATCAGGTCGAAGCCACCGGTGATCACAGCGATCGTCGCGGTGACGAACACGAAGAGAGACGTCGGCCGGAGCATCGGCCAGGTGATGTTCCAGAACCGCTGCCACGCGCCGGCGCCGTCGATGCGAGCGGACTCGTACAGCTCGGCGGGAATGTCCTGCAGCCCCGACAGGAAGATGATCATGTAGTAGCCCATCTGGAACCAGATGCTGATCACCACAACGGTCCCCAAGGTGTAGTGCGGGTCGCCGAGCCAGGAGATCCCGTGCACGCCGAACGCGGACAGGAACTGGTTCACTACTCCGACCTTGTCCGCCAGCATGAACTGCCACATCAGTCCGACGACGACAAGGCTGATCACGTACGGAGCGAACAGGGCACTCCTGATCACCCCGATGAAGGGGATGCGCTGCTGCACCAGCAGGGCGAGCAGGAGGCCGACGACGAAGATCGCCGGCACCAGGATCACGAGGTAGAGCGCGGTGATTCCTGCGCTCTGGAGGAACTGCGGATCCTGCGCCATACGGATGTAGTTCCCGAACCCGACGAACGAGATGTTGCCGAAACCGTCGAGCCGGAAGAAGCCGAGCACGATGGCGATCACCATCGGGATGAACACGAAGATCAGCAGGCCGAGCGAGTCAGGCAGGAGGAACAGCAATGCCGCGAGGCCTTCGCGCCGTGCGCGAGCCGATCGTCGCCTCTCCTTGGATGAGTCGGTGGCGGAACGCCGTGACCCGTTCGTCTCGATCGTGCCCGCCCGTACTGTGGCGGTCATAGCAGCGTCCCTCCTTGGTAGGTCTGCATGAATGCTGTGATGGCCGTCTGGGCTCGGTCGGCCTGTGCGCGCGCATCGCCGCCGGCCGCCTGTACCTGCCCGATCGCGTCGGAGATGGCCTTGTAGACGACAGGTGGATAGCGCGGCTCGCCGCGACCGGTGGGCAGGATCACGTCGTGGAAGTACTTGAGCTTGTCGTTCTCGAGAGCGCCGCGCTCGACCATGAGCTTGTCGACGGACTTGCGAGGGGGCATGTCCGACTTCGCGACGGTGCACCAGTCGTAGATGCGCTGGATGCTCGACTCGCTCATGCTGCCGACGGTGTCGACGACGAACTTCGCGGCCGCCTCGGGATTGCGCCCTCGCGCGTTGACGCACCAGGCCCAGCCGCCCATGACCGTCTTCGTCTCACCACCGGGCGGAGTGGGGAGCGGAAACAATCCGTAGTCGAACTTGGGGTGACTTCCGCGGAATCCCGCCACCTGCCAGATTCCGGACTGCCACATCGCGGCGTATCCCTCGGCGAATGCCCTCGGCGAATGCCCCCGGCAAATCTCCTGCGGCAGGGTCCGTTCGCGGCGCGACGCCGGATCGTACCGAACGGCCGAAGAGGTCCAGTGCCTGCACGACCGCGTCACTGTCGAACGACGGCCTCTGGCGGGCATCCACCACGTCGCCGTTCCCCTGCCACATCCACGGGTACCAGGTGAAGTTCTGGAAGTACCCCGGCACCGTTTCGAAGACCAGGCCCGACTGCGAGTCCGTTGTGAGCTTGCGCGCGACGTCGAGCATCTGATCCCATGTCGTCGGAATGTCGCCCTCGCTGAGATGGGCCTTCTCCCACGCCGGGATGCTGTAGTACATCGCGAGCGGCTCAACCTCCATCGGCAGCCCGTAGACGCCCTTGCCGACTCGGCGAGTGGCGAGGATGTTCGGGTTGAAGTCGTCGATCGCCTCCTGCGTCATGTACGGCGCCAGATCGAGGAGAGCGCCGCCGTTGTAATAGCGGAGGAAGTCACCCGGACTGATCAGGAAGATGTCGGGACCGTCACCGGAGGCGAAGGCCGTTGCTAGACGCGTGTTGCTCGGATCCGTGAAGCTCGGAATGAAGACGTTCTCGACCTTCTGGTCGTTCTTCGCGTTCCAGTCAGAGACGGCCTTCTGGAACCAGTCGTTCTGCGCCTTGAGGTCCGCCGCGGTCTGCGTCTGCGGCGCATAGAACTGCCAGAACTGCAAAGGTTCGCTGGAACGGGATGCCTTGGTCGAGCAACCGGCGAGCGATAGACCGGCCGCAGCCGCCGTCGTCATTGCCGCCGCCTTGAACAGCGTGCGCCTCGAGAACGCTTCGGTGTGCACCATTGCTCCGTTCGTCGCCATTGTCGATCGCTCCGTTCGCAATCGATTTCGCTCCCAGGCTTGTCGCAAGGCAAGCGCGCGCTTCCGCCGGGCAGGGCCGGCGAGGCCATGCTCTTCCGCACATGACTAGGAAGTCACGGCTTGGATGCCCACATAGTCCGCCGAGGACATCGTGCTTTCGTACCGCTACAGGTCAAACATTGCGCCGAACGGATGTAATCGATTTCGTTGATCGTACACACCCCCCGAATGGGTGTCAATCGTTGAAATCCGAGTGCTGCGGTCTCTGCCCGTCCCTGTCGTTCGGATTCGGACACAGCCGCGCGGCCGACCCATGCTGCGGTTCGGCCAGGACGTGACCCGAGCGCCTTCCGGTCAGGAAGCGAAGGTGAGGCCGCCCGACGCGTCGTCCGGCGAGGCGGAAGCGCCGGGTGCGGACAGAGTGTTGCGGAGCACGACTGTTCGCGCCGGCTGCTTGTCGCCCTTGATGCGCTCGAGCAGCATGGTCGCGGCCGTCACCCCTAGGTGCCGCGACGGAAGATGCACGACAGTGATGCCCGCCGGCGCCAGCGCCGCGAACGGAAGGTCTCCGAAGCTCGCCATGCCCACGGCGGGAGGCATCTGTCTGCGCTCGATCAGCACCTGGAGCGCGCCGACGCTCATCAGGTTGTTCGCCACGAACACGCTGTCCGGGGGGTTCTTGCCGTCGAGCAGAGACCGCATCGCATCGCGTCCTCCGTCGACGCGGAAGTCGGCATGGATGAGATAGTCCCCCGGGTCGAAGTCCGCTCCCGCCTCGGCGAGCGCTATGCGCCATCCGTCCGCTCGCTGAATGGCGGTCTCCACGTCTGCCGGTCCTGTGATGCACGCCACCCGGGAGTAGCCCTGCTCGAAGAGCGCCTGCGTTGCCGCGCGTCCACCGGCCCGGTTGTCCACGGTGACCGCGTCAATGTCGGCACCGTGCGGGCTCCTGTCGACGGCGACCACGGGTCTGCCGCGCTTGAGCAGGCTTCCGATGTCGCTGTGCTCATCCGCGGCCGCTATGATCACGCCGCCCATGTCCTCGCTGATCGCGATATCGAGATACTTCGCCTCCTTGTCGCGGTCGCCGTCCGAATTGCAGAGCACGACCGAGTAGCCGGCTTCGTGCGCCACGTCCTCCACACCGCGTGCGAGCGAGGTGAAGAACGGGTTCTCGATGTCCGGAATGACCAGTGCGAGAACTTCGGAGTTGCGCTTGCGGAGTGTTCTGGCCGTGCGATTCGGTGTGAAGTCCAGCTCGTCCGCGGCCTTGCGCACCAGGCGGGACTTCTCTGCCGAGACATTCATCCCGTTGAACACGCGTGAGACCGTCGCCGCGGAAACACCGGCGCGCGCAGCGACTTCGTAGATCGTGGCCATTCGTCTTCCCACTCATGAATCGACACCGCCGTCGCGCGGATATCCGTACCGTAGCGCCGTTGCGGTGCTCGGTTGACACTTCCCGAAGGCGAGCCATAGATTGATTGAAATCGATTGCAAGCTTATGGCTTCCATCCCTTTCGACCAACCCGCCAGGGTACGACGACGTACAGGAGACCCACTTGACTATCGGCGACCTCGCCTCGCTCGCCCGTCTGCACCAGGTGCAGACCCGCTCCATCAGCCCGGAGAACTTCGACGGTTCGGTCGCCGGCGGTGGCCGTGCCATCGAGGGAACGGGCGCCGAGTGCGCCCGCGACCTCGGGCCCGGATGGAAGATCTCACCGAGCATCGACATCGACGCGGGCGAGACCTTCGAGCTGGCGGCCATCGCAGGCCCGGGAAAGATCCAGCACATCTGGATCACGACCCACACAGACAACTGGCGCACCCTTCTCTTCCGTGCGTACTGGGACGGTGCCGATGAACCGGCCATCGAAGTTCCCTACGGCGACTTCTTCTGCAACGGGTGGGGCAGGTTCGCGCAGGTGAACTCGCAGGTCATCGCCGCCAACCCGCACGGCGGTTTCAACTCGTACTGGCCGATGCCGTTCCGCGATGGCGCTCGCCTCTCCCTGGAGAACCTCTCGGACGCCCCCGTTCGCGTCTACTACCAGGTCACCTACGAGATCGGCGGGGACTATTCGAGCGACGGATACCTGCACGCACAGTGGCGACGCAGCAATCCCCTCGAGTACCTGAAGTCGCACGTGCTGCTCGACGGCATCGAGGGCGCCGGTCAGTACGTTGGCACCTACATCGCGTGGGGCGTGAACAGCGCGGGTTGGTGGGGCGAGGGCGAGATCAAGTTCTACCTCGACTCGGACGAGGAGTATCCGACCATCTGCGGCACCGGAACAGAGGACTACTTCGGCGGAGCCTGGAACTTCGACATTCCCGGCAAGGGCTACACCGAGTTCTCCACTCCCTATCTGGGCATGCCGCAGGTCATCCGGCCGGACGGACTGTATGACAGCCAGCAACGATTCGGCATGTACCGGTGGCATCTGAACGACCCGATCCGCTTCTCCGAACGCCTGCGGGTGGATATCCAGGCGCTCGGTTGGCGAAGCGGATGGCGCTACCTGCCGCTCCGCGACGACATCGCGTCGACCTCGCTGTTCTACCTCGACCGCCCGACTGCGCGACGTCCGAAGACGCCGTCTGCCGACGACCTGGAGGTTCACTTGGGCCGCGAGGCCGTCCCGGACCTCGGGGCCACCCCACCGCGGACTCCGTAGACCCGCTGCCGGCCGAGGTTGCCGAAAACGCGCCGGTCGGGTTCATTCGGACGCCATCGGGGGCGGAGCGTCCGGCCCGATCAGCCCTTCTTCACGAGGTCGGCCCGGTACCAGTACACGTTGTACGGTCCCCACACCGACAGGGTGAAGTAGACCGTCCTGCCGCCGTTCTCGGTGTACTGCGGAAGCTGGAACGGCGCATACAACCCGGGCACCGCAGACGAGGAGACCAGGGTCTTCGGAGACGACCACGGTCCCCACGGATGCGCGCTGTCACTGATCAGGGCTCCCCGACCGCCACCATCGGTGTACGTCATCAGCCATCTCTGCAGGTAATCGTTCCACGCGACGGACAGCTCGCCGACCGTCCCGTCGGCGACGATCCCCGCCTCGTCGACATCGTCGCTCCATCGCGGCGCACCGTCTGCATCCGTACCCGTGAAGTAGCGATAGGCACTCTGCTTCTCGACGTCGCGCTCTGCGACCTTCATCAGTTTCACCGGTCCGTTCCGTCCATGCGTCACGCCCCAGAAGTACAGCTCGTCGCCGACTTTCGTCACGCTCACCTGCACGAAACCGCCTTTGCCACTCCAGCGCGGCGACGGAAGCTTCCTCCAGGTCTGACCGTGGTCGGTGGACTTGGCGAGCCCGGAGTAGTTCGTCTCCCATTCACCCGCATCGCCCCAGTGCCGCACGGACATGTAGTCGAGATACATGGTTCCGTTCGCTTCGAAGCCGTAGGTCGGGATCGTCGTCATCTCGACGCCGTCCTCCTTCTTCGACGGGATGAGCTCCTTCGCCCATCCCTGCTCGTCGACGATGTAACCGTCGAGGCGGATGCCGTCGTTCGGGTCCGCGTCACTCGTGTACGCGATCGCGTTCGAGCGCCATTCGGTTCCGCCGCCGCCGGTCATGCCAGGGTCACGCTGACCGAACGTGTCGCCGAACACGAACCAGGTCTTGCCGTCCGCCTGGAACATGGACCCGAGGTCCTGGCCGGCGATCTCGTATCGCCCGGTTCGGTTGGGCGAGTCCGGTCCGGTGATCTGGGAGACACGGTGCACATTCGCCACGCCGGCCAGGGCAGACGGACGGTCCTGGGTCGACAGCATCGTTCCGACGTCCTTCGAGCACCCGGTGAAGGCGAGCACCGCTACGACCACGAGCCCCACAGCTCCAGCGGAACGCGCGACCCGGCGCGCCTGCGCTGAGAGTCCTCCTGCATGCGGACGATGTGCCATGCCTGGCCTCCTTGCCGAGCGCGTCGGCGCTACCGCCGCACCGATCGGTCAACAGTGAATCGTATGAAATCGGTTTCGTCAAGAAACGGTCTCGCCTCGATCAGCAAGTTCAATGTCAAGGCCTCGATCGATCGAAACCGATTGCAGCCGCGGACCTTCGGGCCGATCGACGCATTCGCGACTCGAGTCGTCACCGACAGCTCCCATGCTGTGGAATAGACGCATGGCATCCGATCGCATCCCGGCCCTCTTCGAGCGCAAGCACGCGCGGTTCGAGGGGATCCGCGGGGACTCCGAGTTGCGCGTCCTGTTCGACGACGGGCGATGGCTCGAGGGTCCGGCGTACTCACCGCAGGGGCGGTTCGTGCTGTTCAGCGACATCCCGAACGACAGGGTGCTCCGCTACGACGAGGTGAGCGGTCGAGTGGACGTGTGGGAGCATCCGGCCGGCTTCTACAACGGGCGCACGGTGGATCCGCAGGGCCGGTTCGTCAGCTGCCGTCAGGGGGATCGGAGCGTCGTGCGGCGCGAGCACGATGGCTCGACATCCGTCGTCGCCGACTCCTACGACGGGCATCGGCTGAACAGTCCGAACGACGTGGTGGTCCGCTCGGACGGCTCGGTGTGGTTCACCGACCCCACGTACGGCATTCAAAGCGACTACGAGGGGCACCGCGGGGACGAGGAGCTCGGCAGTCGCAACGTGTATCGCTGGTCGGCGGATGCAGGGCTCATCGCAGTCTGCACCACTCTGACCCAGCCGAACGGGCTGGCCTTCTCCCCCGACGAGTCACTGCTGTACGTGACAGACAGCGAACGCCGCACGATCACGGTCTTCGCCGTCGACGGGGTCGACGACGACCGTCTGGCTCCCGGCCGGGAGCTCGTGTCTGGCGAGGTCGCCTTCGACGGCCTGCGGATCGACACAGTGGGCCGGCTGTGGGTGGCGACCACCGAGGGCATCCACGTCTACGACCCGGACGGCACGGTGCTCGGCCTGCTCCGCCTGCCGGAGACGGCAGCGAACCTCGAGTTCGGCGGACCTCAGCGCAATCTGCTCTACATCACCGCGACGACGCGGCTGTACGTCATCCGAGTCTCCGTCGAAGGCGCAAAGCGGCTGCAGCGGTCGCACCGATAACGGAACGGACACGGATTCGCATGCTTGTGCATGCACCATTGCGTCGGCATCCCGATCCTCGCTAGGTTTACCGAGGCCCATTCGGGCCGCCATCCGGCGTCTCGCTCGCGCGATCGCTTCGCGCTCGAGCCGTACAGGAACACGAAAGGGGACAGTCATGATGAAGACCATCACGCACATCCAGCCTCACTCCTTCGTGCTCCGTGGCGCCGCCAACCGCACCGCCCGACGCGCACGTCGTACCGGGGCAGCCTGCTAGTAGCCATGCCTGCGTTCTGACGGCCTGGCCGGTGTTCTGAACAGGACACCGTTCTGAGCCCGACCGCACGCTGACGGTCTTCCTCTTCCGAGGATGCGTTGTCGCGACGCCCGCGATGTCGCTCGCCGACATCCGCTCGACGTCACCGACGATGACCCACCGTCGCACGGCTTCAGGACCAGGCAGAGTCGTCACCCGCTCAGCGCAATGGCGACTCCGCAGGCATTCCCGCCCTCCGTACGCGGTCCGCCATGCCCGGATCCGCGCGACGGAATCGACGCAGGAGAGCGCCCAGCGCGGGCTCTCTGCTCACCGCAAACCTGCCACCGGCAGAAACCGGGATCATTCCGGCGCCAGGCGGCCCATCGTCTCTTCTATTCGTTCCACGAGATCGCGAGTCGGACATCCGTGCCATCGCGTGAACCGCGCCCCGCACCGGGGCCGGTGCCAGCACCATCACTCGTGTCGGCAGCCCTGCCGGCACCACACCTCATCTGGAGTAACCCTTATGGATACGCAAACGCTCGACAGGCCCCGGTCGGTCACGACCGAGACCGCGGACGCGTTGACGCTCGCCGCACACCCGCCGAGCCCCGTCGACCGACTCGCGATGCGGGTCGGTCTCGCCCTGATCGTCTGGAGCCGGCACGAGAGTCGCCTGCGCCGCAGCGCCGCCGAGGACTGGGACCAGGCCTCGCTCCGCAACCAGCAGACCGAAGAGCGGGAGGCGCGCGAACAGGCGTGGCTGAACGCTCTGCACCTCATGCCTCGCCGGTGAGCCGATCATGAACACGTTCACGCTGGAGGGCATCCTGGCCGCTGCCTACGTGGCGGCCGGGATGCCCCGACCCTCTTCTTCAGTTGTCTTCAGCGGATGCGCGAGCATTCGCTCCTCGGCTTCGGCGTCGCGTCAGGAGATGACGACCTGGATCGCGGCCTCCGGTGTGTTGACCCGGAAGCTGAACGACTCCTCGAGGTAGAGGCTCACACTGTCGGCATCGTGCGTGCGGTAGCCGATCGCCAGATCCTGGCCGACCTCGAGCACGAAGTCACCGCCGCGCAGACTCAGCACGACGACGCCGTCGAGGCCGGGAACCCACTCCACCGGCCCGCCGAGGATGTCGCGCAGGTGCCGGATCAGCGGATATCCGCCCCCCTCGTTCGCCTCGATCACGCTCGTCCACTGACTCGGCCCGAGCGCCAGAGCGTACGGTCCGTCGACTCCGGATCGCTTCAGCGCGGCGATCGCCTGCGTCACGACGTCGTCGTAGTCCTGCGGAGCACCCTGGTGCACGAGCGGACGGTGCGGCGAGGCGGGGATGATGCCCGTGATGCCCGCCGCATCCCAGCCGTTGAAGACGGCCGAGTTCTCCACGCGCGCGATGCGCACCGCGGCCTCGTCGAGCGGACCCAGGTCGACGTCTTCTGCACCACGGTCGGCTGCGTCGAGTTCCTCGCGCTCGAGCGCGAAGTCGGCGCGCACCTCGGTGAGCGGCAGCACCTTCCGGCTGCGCGCGATCACGGACTCCTCCGGGGCGTCCACCACGCCGCCGACGCGTCCGAGATTCGTCGCTGAATGCTCCCAGCCGTGCGGCCCAGAGAAGTCGACGAGCTTGCGCGCCCCCAGTGCGACGGGAAGGCGGGCGGATGCCTCGTCATCCAGCAGCTTCCACGCCGCGTCGGTGAGCGGAGCGCGACCGCGCAAAAGGTGATTCGTCATGATGCCGTTCCTTCTGTGTCCTGTGCCGTTTGCGTTGCCGATGGATTCCGCAGCGATCCGATGCCGAGTGAGACGTCCGCGTCGCGGTTCGTCGGCTCGCTCCGTGCGGCGGCCTCGGAGCCATCCGCATCCGAGACGTCAGCGCCGAGCATCTCCGCCAGCTCCTCCGGATCCGCGAGCGCCTGCAGCACCGGGTTCGACGGCACGAAGAACGTCGAGCCGGTCACGGCCGTTGAGACGTCGAGGATCTTGTCGTGGAAGCCGGGTGGGTCGCCGATGAACATGCGGTCGATCATCCGCATCGTGACCCAGAGGCGCGCGGAGTATCCGATGAAGTAGGTGCCGAACTCGCCCGACCCTGGCCGCCCGAAAGGCATGTTGTCACGCAGGATGTCGACCTCGTTGCCGTCGTCATCCGTGATGGTCGTGAGCGTCTTGTGCGCCTTCTGGTCCGCCACGCTGTCGTCGAGCTCGACGTTGTCCAGTTTGGTGCGGCCGATGACCGCCTCCTGCTGCTCGGCGGTGAGGGATCCCCAGCCGTCCAAGTCGTGCAGGTACTTCTGCACGACGACGTAGCTGCCGCCGGCGAACGCGGGATCCGCGTCCGCGATGAGCGTCGCATCTGCGAGCTCGCTGCCCTTCGGGTTGGCGGTGCCGTCGACGAAGCCGAGCAGGTCGCGTGCGTCGAAGTAGCGGAAGCCCTGCGTCTCGTCGGCGACGCGAACCGCGGATCCGAGGGCGCCCAGCAGCAGCCGCTCCAGCTCGAAGCACAGGTCGACTCGCTCGGCACGGATGTGGAACAACAGGTCGCCAGGAGTCGACGGTGCGGTGTGCACGGCGCCGCGCACCCCGGGGAACACTTCGAGCTCGGCGGGCCGGATGCCGGGCACGAGCCTGTCCCACAGCGTGCTGCCGATGCCGACGACGCACGAGAGGTGGCCGCCGAGATCGCGGAATCCGACCGTCTTGACGAGGTCGTCGACCCCGGAGACGACGTCGCGCACGGAGTCGAGGGATGAGTCATCCGCTCCGACGGTGACCACCAGGAACACGGCGAACCGCGAGAGCGGAGCGTCGACGCTCTGCGCGTCGATGGGTACGCGATCGCGCAACTCACTCGACATTCGGCATCCCCTCGCCAGGCCGCGCGGTGCGAAGCAGCACCCGCGGATCAGACTATCGCCGACATCCGGGGCGTCTCGGGCCCGAGCCGCATCGTAGAACACGAGGTAAGTTCACATCACATGGGGGAAACGGCTGCGCAGCCGACGCCATCTCGTGGCGCCCGGGCGCTCGACTTCACGATCCGGGCCTTCAGCACGGAGGCCACGGTCTACGGGATCGTGCTGGTCAGCGCCCTGATCGCCGTCGGGTGGAAGTTCGACACCGACCTCGAGGTACTGCTCTTCATCGTCGGCACGACGCTCATCTTCTGGATCACGCACGTCTACGCCCGCACGGCAGTGGCCAGCAACGAGCACGCGGATGAGCCGGTCTCAGTCGGCCGGGCGTTCCGTGAGGCAGTCCGGCACTCCAGCGGGATGCTGCTGGCGATGCTGCTGCCGGCCGTCTTCCTGGCGCTGGCCGCCGTCGGCTGGCTCGACGAGTACGTGGCGTACTACATCGCGCTCTGGGTCAGCATCGGCATGCTGGCGGTCATCGGCTACATCGTGGCCTGGCGCAACAAGCGTCCGTGGTGGCGCAGGATCCTGAGCGCGCTGATCACCGGTGTGTTCGGTCTCATCGTGGTGGGGTTGGGGATCCTGGCGCACTAAGCCGTGCCCGACCCGACTGAATAAGCAGAGGATGACGCCCGCGATCGGGGGGAATCGCGGACGTCATCCGGTCGGGCACCGGGATGCCGGAGCGTCGGCCCGCGACTACACGCCGGAGATGTGCACGAAGATCGGGCTGCCCCAGATGGCTCGGTGCGACACGTACCGACCCCAGTCGGGCGAGTCGACGATGCCGCCGTCGCCGTCGTAGATGCCGATGTGCTGGCCGGGGTAGACGACGAGATCGCCTGCGACCGCCTGGGATTCCGACACCTGGGTGCCCATGGCGGCCTGGGAGTCGACGCCGCGCGGCAGGCTGATGCCGTTCTGGCCGTAGACCCACTGCACGAGGCCGTCGCACTCGAATCCGGCCGACGGGGAAGCGCCGGTGGAATACGGGACGACGCCGATGTAGGTCTCGGCGAGTGCGAGGATCGCGGCGCCGAGGCCCGATCCCGTGCTGGAGGCGGACACCGTCGACGTCGAGCTCGCGGTGGCCTGAGCTTCTGCGGCGGCTTGTGCGGCGGCCGCTTCGGCGTTCTTCTGATCCAGATCGCTCTGGCTCGTCGCGCTGAAGGTGTCTACGGCGAGGGTCGCCTGCTGCGCTCCGGCGTCGACAGCGAAGGTCTGAGCCGCCTGCTGCACCGGGATGGATGCCGTGGTCGGGTTCGTATCCGGGTCCGGCGTGAACGCGGCGGCCGGTGAGGCGGTCGTCCCGACGGAGAAGCCGACGGCGCATGCGACTGCGACGATCGCCACGCCCAGACCGGATCGTTTTCGGATCCGTGATGCGGTGCGGCCTCCGGATGTCGGCACGTGCACCGTGACGGTTCGGCCGACGCGGTCGCCCGGCACTCGGTCGATGAGTGCGACGGCGTTCCGGGGGTTTCGGGAGTTTTCGGTTGTGGGGGTTGCGCGGTGGCGTCCGTGGGGCATTCGTTCGACTCGATTCGGGTTTCGGGTTTCGGACGTACCTCGGACACGTTTCCATAACGAACGCGCGTGAATCTGGACATGCTGTCAGAAAACACGCTAGGAGAGCGCAGGACTTTCAGACTCTCGTTGGCGTGCCGATAGGTCTCGGAGCCCACTTTCGGCGTCGTCGAGACATCGTTTTCCGCCTTCACGTCGGCGGCGCCGAGAACCTCCCGGGCACCCGGAATCCGCGGTGGACCCGTCAGACCTCCGCGAGCCGGGCCGCCTCGGCGAGTACGTCGAGCTGCTCGAGATCCCGCACGTCGAGAACCTGGAGGTAGACGCGCCGGGTGCCGAGTGCACGAAGGCCGTGGAGACGCTCGGCGACATCCGCTGCTGTCCCGAAGAGACCGTTCACGCGCTCGGCGACGGGATCCTGTCCTTGGGAGCGCGCCAGCGCATCCGCCTTCTCCGTCGTCGTGCCGACGGTGGCAGTGAGGGCGACCGAGAGGCGCAGGGTCTCCGGATCACGCCCGGACGCCTGCACCGCGTCAACGGCGCGGCCGTAACGCTCCGCGACGACGTCATTCGGCACGAATCCCGTGTTGAACTCGCGCGCGTACTGCGCGGCGAGTGCCGGCGTGCGGGTTGGCCCACCTCCGCCGATGATGATCGGGATGCTCTGACCCACCGGTCGCTCCGCCGCCGGCCGCTGACCGCCCGGTGTGCGATCGAGTCGGTAGTGCTCGCCCTCGAAGGAGAAGGTCTCGTCGGCCGGCGTGCTCCAGAGGCCGGTCACGATCGCGAGGGACTCTTCGAGCAACCCGAACCGCTTGGGCGGGAATGGGATGCCGTAGGCGTCGTGCTCCGGAGCGTTCCAGCCCGCGCCGAGGCCGAGCTCGACGCGTCCACCCGACATGGCATCCACGTTGGCGACCTGCATGGCGAGCACAGCGGGGTGCCGGAACGTGACCGGCGTCACCAAGGTGCCGAGGCGTACGCGCTCTGTGGCCATCGCGAGGCCGGCGAGGGTGGTCCAGGCATCCGACAGGGCTGGATCACCCGTGAAGGACCGGTCGGGCTGCGTGTAGTGATCGGACCGGAAGAAGCCGTCGAAGCCGAGCCGCTCGGTGGCCCGAGTGGCGGCCAGCAGGTGATCCCAGGTCATGCCGAACTGGGGCTCGACGAAGATGCAGTACTCCACGGCGACCATCCTGTCGGATCGGTCGAAGGCTCGCCGGACCTCGGAGAAGCTGACGATCCTTCGACCTGGGCGTCCCCGCAGAATGCGCGGGCCCCGGGTTGCGGATGCCATGCGGGTGCGGAATCGTGGCCGATTCCTGTCGGCAACCGGAAGGAGAGCTCATGCTCACCCTCACCGAAAACGCAAGCACCATCGTGAAGACGCTGACCGCGCAAGCCGTCGACTCGCCCGAAGCCGGACTGCGCATCAGCGGTTCCGAGACGGGCGACACGTCGTTCGCCGTGACAGTGACACCCGCTCCGGATGCTCACGACCAAGTCATCACAGACGGGGACGCCCGGGTCTTCGTCGAGGAGACCGCGTCCCAGGCGCTCAACGACAAGGTCCTGGACGCCGAGCTCGACGAGCAGGGCGCGGTGCACTTCCAGCTGGGCCTGCAGCCGCAGTAGGGGTGCGGCATCCTCAGCCCGGGTTCAGTCACCCGTCACCCTGCGGATGCACACGGATGAAGAGGGCCCCCGCCACGGCGGGGGTCCTCTGCGTGTCGTCGACCCGCCGACTCAGACGGATTCCAGCGTTCCGACCTTCGGAACGGCCGACGCACTGCGGACGCGCCGCCTGATCGCAACGAGATCGAAGACGTGCAGGGCGATGGCCAGTGGAACGGCCGTGGTCGGGATCAACACCAGCGGCAGCTGCGTCAGCTCGGCACTCGACGGCACGACGGGGATCACCTGAGTCGCCGCACTGAGCCCGGTGAGCGCACCCAAGGCGAGCGCGACGACGAGGTCGAGGAGGCCGAAGACGTTGAACCAGACAGCTCTTCGGTAGCGGCCGCGCTCGACCGCCCGCATCACGAAGGGCGCGGCGATGCCTACCGCGATGTCACCCAACCCGGCCGGCAGGGCGAACAGCCACGGCAGTCGGCCGATGAGCATCGCGAGCACGAAGATGATCCCGGCTACCCGCAGCACCTGCGGAGCGATGAGAGCGGATGCCGCATCCGGCGCACGCAGAGCGCTTGCCACTGCAGAAACGCGGGACCAGAGCAGCACGACGAGCAGCCAGACCGTCACCGCTGCCGGCATGAGCAGCGTCATCCGCGAGAGCACCCCCGAAGCGGATGCCCACCAGAGCACAGACATCCAGGCCAAGGCGACGAGTGCCGAGACCACGACGGTGGTCGTCGCCGACCGGCGACTCGTGCCGGCCGCCCGCGCGCGCCGATAGACGATCCGGAGGGTGACCGCGGGGATCCCGAGCACGGGCACCGCCACGAGCACGAAGAAGAACCAGGGCATCGTGGTCACGATCCGCCCCGTTCTCGAACTGGAATGACGTTATCGAACATAGTGTTCGATAATTGTTCGAGGCGTTCGGCGCCGCCAGAGGCAAAACGACCCAATCGTCGGCTTGTGAACAGAAGCGGCGAATCCGTTCGGAATCCGCGCCGACGAAGGAGCTCGTCATGTCGACCACGTTCGAGGATCGTCGGGTGCGTCGGTCGAAGACCCTGATCATCGGAGCCTTCGCCGACCTCGTGCTCGAGAAGGACTACGCCCGCGTGACGGTGCAGGACATCATCGATCGGGCCGACGTCGGCCGCTCGACCTTCTACGCGCACTTCCGCGACAAGGAGGCCGTGCTGCGCGCCTGCTTCGACGAGGTGGAAGCGGAGCTGGCGACCATCGGAGGCACCCCGGCGGACGGCACGGCGGATGCCGAGCCCCATGACCCGTCCGCCGCCCCGCGTGCCGTCGGCGAAGGAGCGAGCAGCGCGGCCCGAGTGCTGATGGATCACGCGTGGGAGCACCGGCAGGTCTATCGGGCGATCTGCGCGAGCTCGGCCAGCGGCATCGTGCAGCGCCATCTGCGACGCCTGCTGCTCCCCGGCCTCCGCGGGCTTCCGGGGCCCGCAGCGCGCACGACGGATGCCGCGATCACCCGCGAGTTCTACGTGAGCGCCCTGATCGGCGTGCTCATCTGGTGGGTGACGACCGATTTCCACGCGCTCCCGAGCGAGGTCGCGGACGACTTCCAACGGCTCGCAGCAGGCGGGATTCCAGGGATGGGCGGGTCGGCCGCGTAGGGCGCGGGCATCAGATCCGACCGTCCGGATCGAGCAGAGCAGCGACCGCATGCGGGTCCTCGCGCATCGCGTTGTGCCCTGTCGGAAGATCGTGCACGTGCCAGGCGGGGTCGGTCAGGAGCCGGGCGCGCAGTCCGGCGAAGGGCGTCCCCTCTTCCCACCCCGAGCAGTAGATGAAGTCGCGTCGCGGAACGCGATCCACGTCCCCGCCGAGGCGGATCGTCTGCAGGAGCGACGCGAGAGGGTGCGGGCGGCGGCGAGGATCACCGCCGTTCGGCTGGCGGAACGGCGGGCGAACCGCGTAGCCGGTGTCCGCCGCACCCGCCGCGAACGCATGCCGGTAGGCATCCGTCGTCAAGGTCCAGCACGAGTCGCCGTCACGCGGTACGTAGGCGTCGAGGTGCACCAGTCGCGAGACGCGGCCGGCTGCACGGTCCGCCGCGGCCGCAATGACCATACCGCCGTAGCTGTGGCCGACGAGGGTCGCGTCGGCGATGCGTTCGCGGTCGAGAAGCCGCAGCACGTCGTTCGCGTGCGTCTCGAGGTTCGTGCTCGCGAGTTCGGCTGCATCGTCGTCGGGCCGCAGCCCTGTCAAGGTCAGGGCATGAACGGTGTGTCCAGCACCTTCGAGAAGAGGGATGACCCCCTCGAATGCCCAGGAACCGTGCCACGCGCCCGGCACGAGAACGAATGTCGCCATCAGGTGTCTCCTTCGCAGATCGGGATGCCCTACCCCTCGATCCCAGCGCTTCCACCAATGTCGTGCTACCGCTAGATTGCCTCTTGATGCCTCTTTCCAGCCAAGGTCAATCCGGCGCCGTGAAGTCGCAGGTGTGGCCCTCCGGTGGACGGCATCTGTGGCGCTCGGGCGGCGTCAGCTCCGTGCAGACGCACGACCACGGACATCTCGTCTATGCCGCGACCGGCGTTCTCACCGTTCACACGAGCGAAGGCACCTCTGTCGTACCGGCCAACAGGATCGCCTGGACACCCGCGGGCCGCGCGCACCAGCACCGCGCGCACGGCTACACGGACATGCGGATCGTCTTCGTTCCGCTGTCGTTGGCCGCACGCATCCTTCGGCGCCCCGCCGTCTTCTTGGCCACAGACCTCGCTCGCGAGGTCGTTCTGGCACTCACGGGACCGAACGGCGACGACCCGCCCGCCTACAGCGCCTCGGCACAAGCCCGACTTCGCCGCGTTCTCGTCGACGAGCTCCGAGAAGCTCAGGAGCAGCCCCTGTATCTGCCGGTGCCCCGCGACGATCGGTTGCAGGCACTCGCTCGGATACTGGACGAGCGACCGGGCGACAACGCGTCCATGGCCGAGCTCGGCGCCGAGGTCGGCGCCAGCTCACGCACCCTCAGCCGTCTGCTGAGCAACGAACTCGGCATGACCTTCTACCAGTGGCGCACCCAGCTGCGCATCTACCATGCGCTCGTTCTCCTCTCCGAGGGCAACGACGTCACCCAGACTGCCCACGACTGCGGATGGTCCAACCCGAGCGCCTTCATCACAGCATTCGCGGACGTGATGGGGACGACGCCGGGGCAGTATCTGGGCAGCCGACCGCGATAGCGATCCGGTCCGTACCGGCCAGCGCCCGGAGAAACGAAAACGGCCCGCTTTCGCGAGCCGTTCTCTTACTGTCTCAACCAGTGTGCGCCATGAGGGATTCGAACCCCCAACCTTCTGATCCGTAGTCAGATGCTCTATCCGTTGAGCTAATGGCGCCTGGGGTGTTGTTCCGGAGCCTGGGGCTCGCTGATCAACCTGACGACTATATCAGGCCGGGACACGCTCCCCGAAATCGGGCAGGTTGGGCACTGGCTGGCTGTTTCGACGGACTCACCCAGTGGGGCCGGCGCGGCTCGATCAGTGGGGCGGATTCGGCTCAACCAGCCGCAGAGGCGAGGGCGACCCGGATGCGAGAGGCCACGGCATCCGCTTCATCGGGGGACGCGTAGGCGTGCCGCGGGCCGAGCCAGAAGCGCAGGCCGTCGCCGCGGGAGCGCGGGATGACGTGCAGGTGCAGGTGCGGCACGGACTGCGAGACGACGTTGTTCACGATGAGGAGGGAGCCGTCGGCGTCCATCGCGGATTCGACGGCGCGCTCCAGTGCCTGGGACGTGCGCACCCAGGCATCCGCGAGGTCGATCGGCAACTCGTCGTACGTCTGCACGTGCCGTGTCGGCACCATCAGCACGTGCCCGGCGAACACCGGGTGAGCGTCGAGGAAGGCCACGAAGTCGTCGCTGCGGAACACTTCGTTGGCGGAGGCGTCTCCCGCGACGATCGCGCAGAACGCGCACGTCTTCGTGGACCCGCGTTCCGTAAAGGCGGCTCGTGACTCCGCCATGAGCTACGCGAGCACCTCGTCGAAGAAGTCGAGCTGCGCGCGCCAGCTGCGAGCATCCGCAACGGGACGGAAACGGTCGCCCGGCACCGTGAAGGCGTGCGGTGCCCCGCTGTACGTGTTCACCTGCCAGTCGATGCTCGGAACCGAGCGCAGCTCGTCTTGGAACGCTGACACGTCGGAATCCGGCGCCGACGGGTCGGCGCCACCGTTCAGGATGAGCACCTTGCCGCGGATGGCGGCCGCATCGCTCGGATCATGCGTGAGCAGCCTGCCGTGGAACGAGACGACGCCCCGGATGTCCGCCCCGGTTCGCGCGAACTCGAGGGCCGCTGTGCCGCCGAAGCAGTATCCGATGACGACGATGCGCGAGTCATCCACCTGCGGGAGCTCAGCGAGCGTTTCGTACGCTGCCTGCACACGGGCGCGCATGAGGCCGAGGTCTCGGTAGAAGGCGCCCACGACGGAGGGCGCCTCGTCCGATGTCGGTCGCACGCCGGCGCCGTACACGTCGGCGACGAAGGCGACGTATCCGAGGCGCGCCAGCATCTGGGCGCGCAGCTCGGCATTGGGTCCGACGCCGAGCCAGTCGGGCACGATGAGGATGCCGGGCAGCGGCTCGTCGGCGGCCGCGTCGTGTGCGACGTATCCCTCGAGCTCCGTGCCGTCGTGGCCGTACGTGATGGGGGACGCCTCGAGACGTGCGCCATCCGGAATCGGGATCCGGGCGAGCAGTTCCTCATGGGTGGCTGGCAGGTCGGTCATCGGCGACTCCTCCGGTCTGGTTCGGGCTCGACGCTCACGTTACGCCGGGCGCGCGGGCGCGGTCCGTGCTTGGACAAAAGGGATGCGCATCGAGCCGCGCTCTGTCGCATCGCGTCGACAGCACCGTGCCGTTCCGTGCCGGGCCTGTGCCGCTGTGCAAGCCGGGGTGCGGCATCCGTCCTACCCTGAACGCATGGCCGAGGAATACGCGCACGAACCGGATGCCCATCGCTACACCCTCCGGGCCGACGGCCAGATCGCCAGCGTCGTCGAGTACAGCGTGCTCGGCGACGCCATGTCGATGACCCGCACCTTCACGAATCCGAATCAGCGGGGCAAGGGTCTCGCGGCCAAGATCGTCGAGTTCGCGGTGGACGACGTGGAGAAGAACACGGACCTGCACGTGGTTCCGATGTGCTGGTACGTGGCCAAGTGGTTCGACGAGCACCCGGAGCGTGCCGACCTGTTGAAGGCTCGCACGGCGTAGCCTCGCGGAATGGCCATCTCGCAGATCCTGCTGTTCTCCGTGCCCGTTTCGGATCCGGATCGCGCCCGCGATTTCTATGTCGACACCCTCGGATTCACGCTCGTCGCCGACACGATGATGGGCGAGGACCAGCGCTGGATCCAGGTGGTTCCGCCGGGTGCTGCCACGTCGATAACCCTCGTCACGTGGTTCGAGACGATGCAGTCCGGATCGCTGCGCGGCCTGGTGCTCGAGACGGATGACCTCGAGGACGACATCCACCGCCTCACCAAGCTGGGCGTGGCGTTCGACTCCGGGGTGGAGCCCGCGCCGTGGGGTCAGTACGCGCAGTTCACGGATCCGGACGGCAACGGAATCATCCTGCAGCAGTCCACGCCGCGCTGATCCGGCCTGCCGCGAGGGCAGTTCCTCCGCCGAGGACGAGTCCCAGCAGCATGGCGACCCCGTGGGCATCCCACGACGCCACCAGAACAATCGCGACGACCACCGAGACTCCCGCGTAGACGCGCACGAGCACGGTCGATCTCGGTGACGGGCGCGCGGCATCCCTGGCACCGATCAGCAGCGCCAGGGCGAACACGCTGAACATGAGGCCATCGTTGGCGAACGAGCTGCCGCCACCGGGCCGGCTCCAGGCGACGGCGAGCAGATTCAGCACGATCGACGGCGCCAGGTACAGCGCGATCGCGATCCACGGACCCCAGATCCAGGTGCCGAAGGTGAGGGCGACAGCGACGACGAGCAGGTTGAAGACAGCGGCGACCTCGCCGCCGTCCTGGGCGACTAGCGCCGTGAGGATGCGCCACCACTGACCATCCGCGATAGTGGCGTGCGGGTCGCGGGCGAGGGCATCCGTGATGGCTGGAAAGACGGGCTGCAGCAAGGACGGCACCCCGATCACGACGACGAACACGACCGCAGGCCACGGCATGGGACGGGCGAGGGGCAGCATTCGGATGCCGACGTTCACGAACATCGCGATCACCACCAGGTGCCCGACGATGCTGACGAGGCTCTCGCCCGACGTGTCCACGGAATCGAGGATGCCCGCCGCCGACGGTGAAGGGCAAGCGCCGGCCGGTCTCCCGCGGGCGAGTGCTCGTTGCCGGGTGGCGCGGCCCTCACCGCGGATCCCTCCAGGAACCACGCGGTTATCCTCGAATCGGCAGTCGTTGCACGAAGGAGTCCACCCATGCCGACCACTTCCGGGCGTTCCGCTCTCATCGCCGGGTACGCCCGCACCCCGTTCGTCCGCTTCAACGGAAGCTTCGCTTCGATCCCCGCGCCCGCGCTCGGCGGACACGCCATCGCCGCAGCCCTGCGGCGCGCCGGCATCGCCCCCGAGCGCGTCGACATCGTGCAGGGCGGGCAGGTGGTGCAGGCAGGGGCCGGGCAGAACCCGGCACGGCAGGCTGCGGTGGCCGCCGGCGTCCCGCTCACCGTTCCCGCGATCACGTTGAACGCCGTGTGCCTCTCCGGGACCCTGGCTGTTGCGCACGCAGCACGGCTCATCGAGCATGGCGAGGCCGACATCGTCGTGGCCGTCGGTCAGGAGTCGATGTCGCTAGCACCGCATGCCTGGGTCGGATCCCGCGCCGGCCAGAAGTACGGGGCGATCGAGTTCATCGACACTCTCGAGCACGACGGCCTTTCCGACGCTTTCGAGCACATCTCGATGGGCGCCTCCACGGAGCAGTACAGCGAGGCGCTCGGCATCAGCCGCGAGGAGCAGGACGCCTTCGCGGCAGGATCCCACCAGCGTCTCGCCTCATCCGTCGACTTCCTCGCCGGTGAGATCGAGCCCTATGAGATCGCCTCCCGCAAGGGCTCGACGACCTACTCGGTCGACGACGGATTGCGCGCAGACACGACCGCCGAATCGCTCGCCTCCCTTCGCCCCGCGTTCGCCGGAAACGGCACGATCACGGCGGGCAACTCGTCGCAGATCACGGATGGCGCCGCCGCGCTCGTGCTCGTCGGCGACGACGTCGACCTCTCGGTCGCGCCGCTGGCGCGGGTCGTGTCGCAGGGATTCGTCGCCGGTCCGGACACGTCGCTGCACGCCCAGCCCTCGAACGCCATCGAAGCGGCGCTGAAAGCCGCTGGACTTCAGGTATCCGCTCTGGCCGGCGTGGAGATCAACGAGGCGTTCGCCGCAGTGGCCGTGCACTCGACGCGGCAGCTGGGCGTGGATCCGGCCATCGTGAACGCGCACGGCGGGGCGATCGCGATGGGACATCCGATCGGGGCGTCCGGCGCGCGCATCGTCGGCCACCTGGCGCGACGGCTGCAGGCTGCCGGATCCGGGAGCTATGGTGCGGTCGGCATCTGCGGCGGCGGCGGGCAGGGCGCATCCGTCGTGCTGCAGGCGGTGTAGCGAGGTCACCGGCGAGGCTGCGCGGTCACGTCCTATGCGCGACGCGCCGGAACCGGCGGGACCCCCAGCCTGGACCAGCGCTGGCCGCGCCTGACCAGCGGGGACTCAGAGGGTTCCGTGTGCCGCCCAGAGTTGGGCGGCACGGTCGGCGGCGTCCGCGATGAGCTGATGGAGCTCCGGCCGCTCTGGCACGCGGAACGACACGTAGGCGCCGCGTCCGCCGGCGACCGGACGCCCGTACGCCTTCGCCGCGAGACTGCCGTCGGGCAGAAGCCGCACGGTGATGCTCTCCAGCTCGAACTCCTCGTCGCGGCGCGTGTCCCGCCAGCGGAGCTCCTCCGGGACGACCACGTTGATCGCGAGCGCTCCGACCTGAGGGGTGTCCCCGGCTTCCGCATCCGTTCCCGTCATGTCCTCATCGTGCCGCAGCAGCAGAGGCACCGACAGGACATCCAGTCGGAACCGTGCCAGTCGGGCGTGTTCTCGGCGGGAGTGCGCCATCCGTCATGTCGACGGATGGGTGGCGTCGGGGTCCGGCCGGATCCGTCAGCGGTTGAGCGCGTCGCCGACCAGGCGGCGGAGCTCGATGATGCCGCTGTCGGACCAGCGGGTGGGGTGCACGCGATTGGTGAGCAGGGTCCACGCGCGACCGGAGCCGAAATCGATCCAGATCCCCGTGCCGGTGAAGCCGCTGTGACCGATGGTCTGGTCGCTGCACGTCTCGCCGCCGGACCATCCCTCGTACGTGTGCTCCCATCCGTAGGTACGGCGCGGGCCGACGGCGGTGCGCATCAGGGCGATGGCCTCCGGTGTCGCGCCCGATCCGTCCAGCAGCCCGCCGGCGAAGGCGAGGAGGGATGCCGCGGTGCCGAACAGGCCGGCATGCCCGGCACCCTGCAGCGCTGCCGCGTTCTCGTCGTGCACCGTGCCGACGAGCATCCCCCTGCGCCACGGGCAGTACTCGGTGGCTGCCGCCTCGGCCGGATCGGCCGACCACGCGAAGCCCGCACCGGGGTCGAGATCGCGGATGCGGGCATCCGCGAGCCGTTCCAGCACGAAGCCCAGGAGCATGTAGTTGAGGTCGGAGTACACGGGATCGCCGTGCGGCCAGTCCCGCTGGATGACGAAGGCCCGGAGCTGGTCGGGGTCCGTGCCGTAGGTGTAGACGGGGAACGTGGCGGGCAGGCCGCTGGAATGCGTGAGGCAATCGCGCAGGGTGATGCGGCGCTGCCAGGCGTCCGGGTCGAACTGACGCAGCTCGGTCAGCACCTGCGTGACGGGGGCGTCGAGATCGAGGATGCCTGAGCTGGCGGCATCCAGGATGCGCGGCGTCGTGAACACCACCTTCGTCACCGACGCGAGGTCGAACCAGGTGTCGGTGGTCATCGGCCGCTCGCCCGGCAGCCGCTGCGCCAGGCCGAAGGCCCTGGTCGTCACGCCCGTTTCTGCATCGAGCACACCGAGCACGGCACCGGGGATGCGACCGCCATCGACCCAGTTGGCGACCAGTCGCGATGCTTCGGCGAACCGCTCGTCGCCGGTCATTCGCCGGTCTCCCCGTCGATGAGCTCGCGCGCGATGTCGAGATGCCCGAGGTGCCGCGAGTACTCCTGCAGCACGTACGTGAGGATCCAGCGCAGCGCAGGGAGCGGTTGATCGTCGGTGTACTTGCCGCCGACGTGCGAACGCTCGTCGAGGTCGTGCTCGGCGACGATGCGACGCGTGGCCTCGCCGCCCGCGCGGAGCTCGGCAACCGCATCGGCGACGGTCAGTCCGGGCGGCACTGCCCAGGATCCGGTGCTGCTGGCGTCGGGATACGGATCTTCCAACAGCTCCCCCAGAAACGACCACCGCAGCCAGCGACGCTCCATCGCGGCGAGATGCCAGGCCAGCTCGATCATCGACCAGCCGGACGGGATGACGGAGGTGCGGGCATCCGCTTCGCTCAGCCCCTGCAGCTTGCGCTCGACGGCGCTGCGGTCGTAATCGAGGAAGCCGACGAGGATGTCACGCTCGTCGGCGAGTGCACGGTCCGGCTTGTCAACGCGATCGGCCATACCGGCAGAGTATGCCGCGGAGAGGGTGTTCCGCGCTTCGCACGATGCGGACGCAGGGCGGACGGCCATCGACCTCACGTTTCCGCGACCGCGATCGTCTGCACAATGAAAGAGGAACCCACAGGGGAAGACAGAGGAAGCCGCTCATGGACATCCGCCACGCAACCGTCACAGCTCCGCAGATCTCGGAGCACATCGGCGAGGTCGCCATCGTCGCCGAAGGGGATGCGGTCACGGGCATCTACTACCCGGGGCACTGGACCAGGCCGGATCGGAGCGCGTTCGGGCCGGAGGTCGGTGCGGCATCCGATCCGGTGATCCGGGAGGCGGTCGTGCAGCTGCACGATTACCTCGACGGCACGCGCACCACACTCGACTTCGCCATGCGCGCGAAGGGCAGCGAGTTCGAGGAGCGGGTGTGGGGCATCCTGCGCGGGATACCGTACGGCGAGACGCTCACCTAGGGCGAGATCGCGGAACAGCTCGGCGACCGGAACCTCGCGCGCATCGTCGGACAGGCCGTCGGGCACAACCCGCTGTCCATCGCGGTGCCGTGCCACAGAGTGGTCGGCGCGACGGGCAGTCTCACCGGATACGCGGGCGGGCTGGACCGCAAGCGATTCCTGCTGGGGCTCGAGGGGGCGCTCGCGGAGGATGGGCCGACGCTGTTCTGAGGGACGACGTCGCTCCCGCCCGGAGCGTCTGTCGGGAACGGAAACGGGCACGCTCGCGCGGAGGAACAGGCACGCTCGCGGTGAAGAACGGGCACCCTCGCGGAGAGCAACAGGCACGCTCGCGGGAAGGAACGGGCACCCTCGCGGGGAGGAACGGGCACCCTCGCGGGGAGGAACGCGCACCCTCGCGCGGAGGAATGCGCACCCTCGCGCGGAGGAACGCGCACCCTCGCGCGGAGGAACGGGCACCCTCGCAGGGAGGAACGGGCACCCTCGCGGGGAGGAACGGGCACCCTGGGCGAGGGGTTAGTTGTTGCCCTTCGAGCAGGTCTGGGTGGCGGCGGTCTGTCCCTTGACGTCGTCGGGCAGGGCGACCGGAGTGCTGGACGGCTGCGCCGCAGCGGTGGACGAACCACCGGCTCCGCCGCCGGAGCCGCCGCCGGAGCCGCCGGTGGACGCGCCGGAGCCGGCCGAGGCATCCGACGGGGCGGGTGGATCCGTCGAGGTCACGGAGCCGACGCCCGTGCCGCCGGTGAGCTGCAGCGGCTGGTCGGCCTTGATGGCCGCCATGAGCGTGTCGGCCGACGAGTGATCGGCAACGACCTTGCCCGGGTAGTCCGAGTCGCTGCCCACCGGATACTGCACGAACACGATGTTGTCGTACTGCAGGTCCTTGGCCGCCATGGCGATTTGGTACAGCGTTGTGACGTTGTTGAGCGAGTCGGACCACTTGATGTTCTGCAGTGCCGCCTTCGCCAGCCCCCACACCTTCACGGGGTTGGTCAACGTGGACTTCGTCATCACTGTGCGCACCAGCGACGACAGGAAGACCTGCGTGTTGCTGATGCGACCGAGGTCTGACCCATCGCCCACCCCGTACCGGGTGCGCAGGAACTCCGCCGCCTCCATGCCGGAGAGCACGGAGGTGCCGTCAGGCAGGTCGAGGTTCGTGTGCTCGTCGTGGATGCCGCCATCCGTGATGCATACGGGCACACCGCCGACGGCATCCGACATGGCGACGACGCCGTTGAAGTTGACGACTCCGGCGAACGGGATGTCCACTCCGGTGAGTTGCTCGATGGTCAGCACCGTGCAGGCGAGCCCGCCGTCCGAGAGCGTCGTGTTCAAGGGCTGGAACGACATCGCGCTGTTCCAGCCGCCTTGGCCGTCCGGGCACTTCGGGATGGCGAGCATGAGGTCGCGCGGAAAGCTCACGACAACGGCGTGTGTGTGGTCCTGCGACAGGTGCACGAGCATCGTCACGTCGTTCAGGCCCTCGCCTGAGCTGTCCTCTGTGGTGCCCCAGGCACCGCCCTGGTCCGTGCGGGTGTCGGTGGCGGCGAGCAGGATGTTCACGCCGCCCTCGAGCGCCCCGATGTCGGGGACGGCCCCGAGCTTCTCCTCACCGACGAGATGCACCGACGGCTTCACGTCCGCCACGAGGTTCGCGGCGGCGACACCGCTGATGCCGACGACGCTGATCAGAGCGACTGCTGCGACGGATGCCACGGCCTTGCCCACGGTCGCCCACGGCCTGCGATGCAGCCTGCCGTGTCTGGCGATGGTGCGCAGTGGCGCGGGCTCGGATCCCCGCGACCGCGGCCCGTGCTCTGCCCGGGACGGCGCTCCGTACGAGGATCCGGACGCGGCGCTGCCGGCCCCGGTCCGCTGTCCGTACTCAGGGGTGTTCCCCGTCGAACGGCGCGGGCCGGGCGCCTCTCGTCGAGCGCTCCGTGATCCTGCCACCGCACCACCCTAGGGGGTCGCGGGCGGCGCAGATAATCCGGTCGCCGTCGGCCGAACGCGTCGAAACCCGGCGTCGCCGCGAGCGTCACTCGTAGCGGAGCGCCTCGATCGGATCCTGGCGGGCGGCACGGCGAGCGGGCAGTGTTCCGGCGACGAAGCTGATCGCCATCACGACGATGATGATCGTCGCCACCGACGACACCGAGAACTGCAGCAGATGCAACCCCGGCAGATCCGATAGCAGCGTCGCCGACAGGCGGTTGCTGATCAGGGTGCCGAGACCGATCGCGACGAGCGCTCCGATCGCGCTGCCGAGGAATCCGATGAAGACGGCCTCGAGGCTGAACAGCGCGAACACGCGTCCGCTGCCCATCCCCATGGCCTTCATGAGTCCGATCTCGCGGGTGCGCTCCTGCACGCTCATCAGGAGCGTGTTCACGATGCCGAATCCGGCGGCGATGAGCGCGATCACGGCGAATGCGTCGAGCACGCCCACGATCCCGTTGATCACGGTCAGCAGGCTGCCGAGCTGGTCGTCGATGGTCTGTCCGGTGAAGCCGGCGTCCTTCAGGTCGGCCTTGATCTTCGCGATCTGCTGGGGCGTGGAATCCTTCGCGAACGTGGCCGTCGCGCTGCCGTACGTCGTCGTGATCGCCGACGGCTTGCCGGTGGCCTGCGCGTCTTGCAGTGCGGTGCGCAGCGTGTCGTTCACCGAGGCGCCCGACGTGAACAGGGAGGCGTTCTGGATGCCGACGATCGTGGCATCCACCTCGTGCATCGTGCCCAGATAGTCCTGGATGCCGATCGTGACTGGCTTGCCGACGGCCTCCTTCGCGCTGCCAAGGCCCAGGTTCTCCAGGTAGGTGGTCGGCAGCACGATCTGGCTGTCGCTCGAGCTGTTGTCGAGCTGCGCGCCGGATGCGAGATCGGCGCTCACATTGCGCACCGGATTCATCGTGAGCACCCATTTGCCGCCGGTCGAGTAGCTGATCCACGACGGGTTGATACCCGAGTTGCCGCTGGCCGACGTGATGCCGGAGACGCCCTTGATCGTCGTGATGTCGTCTGCGGTGAGCGCCGCCGAACTGCCGCGACCGGGTCCGAGGCCACCGCCGGAGGCGGAAGTCGCCGTGTTCGGGTCGTACTTCTGCGGACCCGAACCGGTGGACGACGCAGCGCTGGCCGTCTTCGTGACGGTCAGCGAGTTCGTCGCCCCGATCGCTCCGACCTGCGTTGTGATGTAGTTCGAGATGCCCGTACCGATGGCCGACGTGAGCGTGAGGGTGAATGCGCCGATGAAGATGGCGATCACCGTGAGCGTGGTGCGCAGCTTGCTGCGGAATGTGTTCGAGACCGCGGATGCGATCAGGTCGCCGGTCTTCATGCCGCCACCTCCGAGACGTCGGAGATGCGGCCGTCGCGCATCGTGATGCTGCGCTCGCAGCGGGATGCCAGATCGGCGTCGTGGGTGACGATCACGAGCGTGATGCCCTGCTCACGGTGCAGACCGAAGAGCATGCCCTCCACCTCGGCGCCGGTCGAGGAGTCGAGGTTGCCTGTCGGCTCGTCGGCGAAGATCACCTTCGGCTCGTTCACGAGTGCGCGGGCGATGACGACGCGCTGCTTCTGCCCACCGGAGAGGTCGTTGGCACGGTTGCGTGCCTTGTCGGCGATGCCGAGCCGGTCGAGCGCCTCCATCGCGCGGCGCTTGCGCTGCGATCGGGACACACCGGCGATCACGAGCGGCAGCGAAACGTTGTCGAGCACGCTGGCGTGCGCGTTCAGGAAGAACTGCTGGAAGACGAAGCCGAACTCCTTGTTCCGCAGGCGGCCCAGCTCACTGCCGCGCACATCCCTGGCATCCCGGCCGTCGACGAGCACGGAGCCGGAGGTCGGGCGATCCAGCAGTGCGAGCAGGTGCATGAGGGTCGATTTGCCCGATCCGCTCTTGCCGACGATGGCGAGGCTCTCCCCCGCCAGCACAGTGAGCGACACCCCGCGCAAAGCCTCGAAGCGGTCTGCGCCGCTCCCGTAGGCCCGGCGGAGGTCGCGGGCTTCCAGTACCGCTGACATGCTGTCCGTTCTCTCTCGTGCGGGTCGGCATCCGGACGCCATCGGCGCCTTTCGGCCGGTCGACGCACGGCGCGCCGAGTCCCGCATTCCCAGTGTCGGCAGACGGCGCTTTCGGGGCGTCCCGCCGACGCGGGCTCTTCGCTACCGCATTCGCAGTAGCCGGGTGCCCTCAGAGGCGGGATGCCACCCTCCACGTACTGAGCGATGCTTGGTGTGGAAAGGTGCGGCCGCACGACCTCGCGCGAACCCGCGCGCGGCCTCCGGCAGACGACCCGTCGGAGTCACCGAGTGACGACCAAGCGGAACGGAGGATGGATGCCGGTACCGGTCAGGCCCCGCCGTACTCGCGACATCGTGGTGGACGTCATCGTCTTCGTTGTCGTCTGCCTCGCCTCGTTCGCGCCGGCCGGTCGCAGCGAGATGGCGGCGGGATCCGTCGCGCAGCACGGCCTGATCGCGTTGCCGTTCATGGTCGCGGCGGGACTCGTGCTGTTCGCCCGCCGCCGCTATCCCGTGGTCGTGCTCGTGATCTGCACGCTCATCGCCATGGTGGCGCCATGGTTCGACGTGCCGCACACGGCCGGATTCACGCTGCCCGTCGGCATCGCGATGTACTCGGTCGCCCGATACAGCTCCCGCGCGCTGACCGTCGGATTCGCCGTTGCCCTGGTCGTGCTGCTCCCCCTCGAGCAGCTGCTCATCGCGGGTGTCGGATTCGGCGCCGGAGACGTCACGGAGCCCGCAACGCTGCAGCCAGCGGTGTTCGTGGCGTTCACGGCTGCCCTTGGGTCGGCGATCCGGTCGTATTTCGACGCTCTGGAGTCAGCAAGGGAGCGAGCCCGGCGCGCTGAGGAGTCCCGAGAGGCGGAGGCCCGCCGCCGGGTCGCCGAGGATCGGCTGGCCATCGCGCGGGACCTCCACGACTCGGTCGCGCACCGCATCGCGGTGATCAATCTGCAGTCCGGGGTCGCTGCGCGATCGCTGCGCAATGATCCGGGGGAGGCGGAGGCCGCCATCGCCATCGTCGGCGACGCGGCCCGCAACGTGCTGACAGAGCTGAACGACATGCTCGGACTGCTGCGCAGCACCGCCGACCGCGACATCGTCGACGAGCCGGACTTCGAGCACATCGACGGGCTGCTCGCGCTCTTCGCACGCAGCGGGCTGAAGGTGCGGGTGCACGTCGACGGCGATCCGTATCCGTTGGACGCACGCGTCAGCCCGATCGCCTACCGGGTCGTGCAGGAGGCGCTGACGAACGCGTACAAACACGGTCAGGACCGCACGGCGGAGCTCGATCTGTCGTACTCGGGGGACGGCGTGGCCATCCGGGTCACCAATCCCCTCCCGGATGCCGTCGTCGCGACGTCGGCCCCGGCATCCACATCCTCATCGACGGACGGCCACGGCCTGATCGGCATGCGCGAACGTCTCGCAGAGGTCGGTGGAACGCTGACGCTGGACCGCACGAGCAACACGTTCGAGCTGACCGCCGTGCTGCCGACGAGCCGGGCCGACGCCGTGACCGCCGACGGGAGTGCGCGATGATCCGGGTGTTGATCGCTGACGACCAGGCGCTCATCCGGTCAGCAGTCGCGGCGCTGCTCAGGCACGAAGACGACCTCGAGGTGGTGGGCGAGGCATCCGACGGGGCGGAGGCGGTCGCTGCGGCGCGGCGCGAGCATCCGCACGTCGTCGTCATGGACCTGCGGATGCCCGGCACCGACGGCATCGCCGCAACCCGGGCGATCCGCGCCGACGAGACACTGAATGCCACGCGCGTGCTCGTGCTGACCACGTTCGAAGACGAGGAGAACGTGCTGGCGGCGCTGCGCGCGGGTGCCGCCGGATTCCTCGGGAAGGGTGCGGATCCGGATGACATCGTGCGCGCGATCCGCACCGTCCATGCCGGCGACGAGCTGCTGTCGCCGGTGGCGACGCGGGCCCTGATCAGGCGGTCGCTTCAGGCACCGGCATCCGGTCCCACCCGCGTGCTGCCGCACGACCTGACGGAGCGCGAGACCGAGATCCTTGCACTGGTGGGCAGAGGGCTCTCGAACGACGAGATCGCCCAGGCGCTCTTCATCTCCCCGGCGACCGCCAAGACCCACGTCAACCGTGCGATGACGAAGCTCGACGCGCACGACCGGGCGCAACTCGTGATCGCCGCGTACGAATCCGGACTGATCGCACCTGGCACGGAATGATGGGATGTGCTGCGCTGAGCAGTGATCGTTCATTCTTCTCGAGTCGAAGGGCGCTGGTGAGGCTGTGGTCGTCATCGGAGTGATCGCCGCTGTCGTCGGGGTCGCAGCAGTCGTGTACCTCGTCGTCGCGATGATCTACCCGGATCGCCTCTGATGCGGCGGTGCTGATGGACTGGCTGTTCGCCGCCGCGACGCTGCTGACGCTCGTCGTGCTGCTCGGCGTGCTGTACCGGCCGCTCGGTGACTACATGGCCTGGGTCTACACGAGCAGCAAGGACTGGCGGGCCGAGCGGATGCTGTACCGCCTGGCAGGCGTCGACCCGCGCCGCGAGCAGTCCTGGCGCGGATATCTCACGAGCGTGCTCGGGTTCTCCCTGGTCGGGATCGTGCTCCTCTTCGCGATCATCGAGCTGCAACCGTTGCTGCCGTACTCCCTCGGGCTCGGATCGATGAGTCCGGACCTCGCGTTCAACACGGCCGTGTCGTTTGTCGCGAACACCAACTGGCAGGCCTACTCCCCCGAGCAGACCGTCGGCTACACGGTGCAGATGGTGGGGCTCAGCGTGCAGATGTTCGTCTCCGCGTCGGTGGGCATGGGCGTGTCCATCGCGCTCGTGCGCGGACTCGCCGCGCGACGCACCGGCACACTCGGCAACTTCTGGGTGGACCTCGTGCGCTGCACGTTCCGCATCCTGCTGCCGCTCAGCGTTGTCGCCGCGATCGTGTTCATCGCGGGCGGCGTGGTGCAGAACTTCAGCGGTTTCACCGACATCCACACCGTCGCGGGCGGCGTGCAGTCCATCCCCGGCGGTCCCGTCGCCTCGCAGGAGGCGATCAAGATGCTCGGCACGAACGGAGGCGGATTCTTCAACGCCAACTCGGCGCATCCATTCGAGAATCCCACCGCCTGGACGAACCTGTTCCAGGTGTTCCTGCTGCTGCTCATCCCGTTCTCGCTGCCGCGCACGTTCGGCACGATCGTGGGCAACCAGCGCATCGCCTACGTGCTGCTGGCGACGATGGTGACCCTGTTCCTGGTGGTCTTCGTTGCGCTGACCGCCTTCGAGCTGGCGGGCCAGGGCACGGCGCCGACGCTCGCGGGCGGCGCCATGGAGGGCAAGGAGCAACGCTTCGGCATCGTCGGCTCGACGATCTTCGGATCCGCGACGACCGGCACGTCCGGCGGCGCCGCCAACTCGATGCACGGCTCGTACACCGCGCTCGGCGGCATGGTGCTCATCCTCAACATGATGATCGGAGAGGTCTCCCCCGGTGGGGTCGGCGCCGGGCTGTATTCGATCCTCGTGTACGTCGTGCTCGCGGTCTTCCTCACCGGACTCCACCTCGGTCGCGCTCCGGTGTTCCTCGGCAAGCGCATCGGCACGCGCGAGGTCAAGATCGTGAGCGTCTTCATCCTCGTGATGCCGGCGCTCGCGCTCGGCGGCGCCACCCTCACCCTCGCGATCCCTCCGGTGCGCGACCAGGTGCTGGCGGGACTCGGCGAGAACGGTCCGCACGGCATGTCCGAGCTCATCTATGCGTTCATCTCTGCGGCGATCAACAACGGGTCCGCGTTCGCCGGATTCGATGCGAACACGCCGTGGCTCAACCTCCTGCTCGGCAGCATCATCCTGCTCGGACGTTTCATCCCGATCGCGCTCGTGCTCGCGCTCGGCGGATCGTTCGCACTGCAGGATCGCGCCACCACGACGGCCGTGCGGCTCCCACTGGCCCGTCCCCAGTTCGTCGTGTTCCTGATCGGCGTGATCGCGCTCATCGCGCTGCCCATGTTCGTGCCGTACCTGCTCGCCGGTCCGCTCGCCGAGGGGGTGGCGAGAGCATGACGCAGACGGCATCCGGCACGGCCACGGGCGGTCCAACGGCAGGCGGCGAGCGCTTCGTCGATCCGTTCCGCATTGCGGTGGAGGCGTTGCGGCGTCTGGATCCGCGCATGCTGTGGAGCAATCCCGTGCTGTTCATCACGTGGTGCGGTGCCGTGCTCACCACGTTCGTCGCGATCGCGGAGCCCTTCGTGGGCGGCCCTGCACCGTCCGGCGGAACGGTGCTGCCGGGCGGATTCACCTGGGCGATCGCGATCTGGGTGTGGCTCACGCTCTACACCGCGAACATCGCCGAGGCCATCGCGGAGGGACGCGGACGCTCGCGCACCGTGGCGCTGCGGTCGGTGCAGGGCCCTGTCACCGCCCACCGGATCGTCGACTACGAGCCGAAGCGGGATCCGGACGCGCACGATGCCGCCATCGTCGATGTGCGTTCCGACGAGCTGCGCCCAGGCGACTTCGTGGTGCTGGGCGATGGGGATCCGGTGCCGCTCGACGGAGCGATCGTGTGGGGCGTCGCGTCGATCGACGAGTCGGCGATCACAGGCGACTCGGGAGCCGTCATCCGCGCCGCCGGCGGCGACCGCACGGGAGTCTCCGGCGGCACGACGGTGGTCTCCGACCGGATCGTCGTGAAGGTCACGGCCCGCTACGGCGAGTCCGCCGTCGACCTGATGATCGATCTGGCGGAGGGCAGGCGCCGGCAGAAGTCGCCCAACGAACTGGCACTGAGCGCACTGATCGCTTCGCTCTCGCTGTCGTTCGTGATCGTCGCGCTGACGCTCAACACGATCGTGTCGCCGGTCGCGCCGCCGGTGTCGATCCCCATCCTGGTGGCGATCGTGGTGTGCCTCATCCCGACCGAGATCGCTGCGCTGCTGTCGGTAACGGGCATCGCCGCGATGTCGCGGCTGCTGCAGCAGAACGTGCTGGTGTCATCCGCTCACGACCTGGAGACGGCAGGCGATCTCACCATCGTCATGCTCGACAAGACGGGCACGATCACGCGCGGGAACCGCAGGGCCGTGCGTTTCGTTCCGCTGGACGGCGTGCCGTTCGGCGACCTCGTGCACGGTGCATGGCTGGCGTCGGTCGCAGACCCGACGACGGAGGGCACGTCGACTGTCGAGCTCGCGGTGTCCACCGGCGTGCCGAGCGTCACGGCAGCCGAACCCGACGGGAGGCCGGTCGGCTTCAGCGCACGCACCAGGATGTCCGGCCGCGATCTCCCGGACGGCACGCGGGTTCGCAAGGGCTCGGAGACCTCGGTGCTCGCGTGGCTCAAGCACATCGGCACGCAGCAGCGGCGCGAGGTCGTCGACGAGCTCACGCGGCGCACGATGGCGATCGCCCGCACCGGAGGCACCCCGCTCGTCGTCGCCATCGAGCCGCCGGATGAACCGCCCCGAGTGCTCGGCGTGATCGATCTGCGCGACAGCGTCAAGCCCGTCGTCCCGGCGAAACTGGCGCGGCTGCGTGCACTCGGCGTGCGTACGCTGATGGTCACCGGCGACAATCCGCAGACGGCCGAAGTGATCGCGGCCGAGGCCGGGGTGGACGACTTCCTCGGGGACGCGAATCCCGAGCGCAAGCTCGACCGCATCTCCCGCGAGCAAGCCGCAGGCAACTTCGTGGCGATGACCGGTGACGGCACGAACGACGCTCCCGCCCTCGCCCAGGCGGATGTCGGGGTCTCGATGAACACCGCGACCGCTGCGGCGAAGGCGGCAGCGAACATGATCGTGCTCGACGACGATCCGACCCGGCTCGTGGAGATCATCGAGGCCGGACGCCGTCAGATGGCGACCCGCGGTGCGCTCATCACGTTCAACATCGCGAACGACTTCGTGCGCTACTTCGCGATGTTCCCTGCACTGTTCGTCGGCACGTTCCCCGGGCTCGCGAGCCTCAACGTGCTCGGGCTGCACTCGCCGGCGTCGGCCATCCTGTCCACGCTGATCTTCAGTGTCGTCGTGATGGGCGTATTGATCCCGCTCGCTCTTGCCGGCGTTCCCTACCGGATGACGGATCTCGCCCGCGCGCTCACCCGCAACCTGCTCTACTACGGCGTCGGCGGAGTGCTCATCGCCGCCGTCGGCATCAAGCTCATCGACCTCGTGGTCGGCCTCATCCCGGGATACTGACCTCCGCCCGGACCCAGACCCGTCCAACTACAGACCGTTCCACACAGAACGTCCCGACAAGGAAAGGAGCAGGCGCGTGAACAGCACGCTTCGCCGAACCGGCCTCATTCTGCTTGCCTCGGTCGTCATGATGGCCGCATTCACGCTCGTGCTCGGCGTGGTGTATCCGCTGGTCATCACGGGCATCGGGCAGGTCGCCTTCCCATGGCAGTCGAACGGGTCCCTGCTCCAGAAGCCGGCAGCTGAGGGCGATGCCGGCTCGAAGGCGGGCTCCACGGTCGGCTCCGCGCTGCTCGGACAGTCCTTCTCGGATGCGAAGGGCCATCCGCTCCGCCAGTACTTCCAGCCCCGCCCATCCGCTGACAGCGCTGGATACGCCGGCACGGATTCGGGCGGATCCAACCTCGGACCGGAAAGCACGGAACTGATCTCGCAGATCAAGGAGCGCAAGGCGCAGGTCGCCGCCTTCAACGGGGTGCCGGAATCCGAGGTGCCCGTGGATGCCGTCACGGCATCCGGCTCCGGCCTCGATCCCGACATCAGTCCCGCGTACGCCCAGGTCCAGGTGGCCAGAGTCGCGCGGGCGCGCGGATTGCCGGCGGCCGCCGTGGAGGCCCTGGTGGCCGAGTACACCAACGGCCCCGACCTCGGCTATCTCGGCCAGAGCACGGTCGACGTGGTCGAGCTGAACCTGGCGCTGGACGAACTGCGGTGATCTCGGGGGTGGCTCGCGACGCACGAGAACCCCGGCGCGCGGGCGGATCGATATGGTGTTCGGATGCCTCAGAACGAGCTGCTTCCTCGATCCGTTCCGGCAGCGGAGGGAGTGTCGTCTCTCGGGCTGGAGGCGCTTCTCGACCGGCTCGGTGAGCGCTCGATCGAGTGCCACTCGATCATGGTCGTGCGTCACGGCCGCGTCGTCGCTGAAGGATGGTGGGCACCGTACTCGGCGGACCGTCCGCACCTTCTCTATTCGCTGACGAAGTCGTTCACATCCATCGCCGTCGGTCTGGCCATCTCCGACGGTGCGCTGCAACTCGACAGCAGGATCGTCGATGTACTGCCCGACCACGTTCCGAGCGACGTGTCGGAACAGGGACGACGCCTGACCGTTCACCATCTGCTGTCCATGACGACAGGTCACGTCGGCGACAGCCTCGAGGATGCATGGACCCAGGAGCCGGGCGACCTCGTGAAGGGCTTCCTCCGGCTACCGCTGACGGAGATCGAGGGAACGCAGCACTACTACGACAACTCGACCACCTTCATCCTCGCCAGGATGGTGGAGCGGGCGACCGGCCAGGGACTGCCGGAATTGCTCGACGAGCGGCTGTTCCGTCCGATGGGCATCGATCATGCCGAGTGGGATCGCGTGGCAAGCGGCGCGGCATTCGGTTTCCACGGACTGCACCTGACGACCGAGGCGATCGCGGCATTCGGTGAGTTGCTGCTGCGCGGTGGCCTCTGGCACGGTCGGCAACTGGTTCCGCGCGAGTATGTGGAACTCGCAACGACGCGCCAGATCGACAGCAGGCACTACGCAGAGGGCGCGGAAGGGGCCGATTACCTCAGCGGCTACGGATACCAGTTCTGGATGTCGCGCCACGGCTTCCACGGCAACGGCGCGTTCGGCCAGCACTGCATCGTCGTGCCATCGCACGACCTCGTGGTCGTCGTGACCTCCGCCCAGCAGACGGTCGAGCAGGCCCAGAACGTGCTGGATGCGGTCTGGGACTGCCTGCTGCCCGGAGTCGGGTACGGCGATACGGCGGATGACGACGAGGGGGCCCGCGAGAGGCTCGCCGGGCTGTCTCTGCCGCTGGTGCCTGGAACGGCGGATCCGGAGCGTTCGATGGTCGCCACCCTCGACTCATCTCTCGAGGGCTCAGCGCTGCCGGACGACATCCCTGTGTCGCTGGATCCCGTCGACGGCGGCTGGAGAATCCGATTCGGGTCGGTTCTCACGATCGACGTCGGGTATCGCCGCTGGTGGGAGAGTTCCGCGCTGGGCCGTCCGATCTGCGCGAATGGCGCCTGGCGAGGCGACCGATTCGTGGCGGATCTCTACGTGATCACCAGTCCGCACCACGTGCGACTCACGGTCGACGCGGCCACACGGACGGCGTCGGCGATCTGGACCACGATCCCGCTGACCAGTTCGGATCTGCTTCTGCACGTGCGCTCGCCGCTGGTCACACGGCCGGACGTCGCATAGCGCGGTGACGTCGATGCCGGCGTGGTCCTCGTGGCCGTGGTACACGTCGTGTCACTGCGCACGCGCCCGCGCGGCGAACTACCGCTCGTCGTCCTCGTCGTCCTGCTCGAGGTCGGCGATGTCGACGAGCCCGCCGAACTCGTAGTGCACGGTGGCTCCCGGCCCGGGCTCCCCGGACCGCGCGCGATAGAGCGAGTTGAACATCGGGTCGGAGCGTGCACGGTGCTTCCCCGACATCGCTGCAGCGGATGCCTGCTGCACGGCAGCGCAGACCAGGTCGCGTTCGAAGTCCCCCGGGTCGAGCTCCATGACCTGGCCGTCGAAGGCGCCGCCGTGCAGCACAGCATGGAACGTGGGCCCGGAATCGAGGATATCGGCGAGCTCGCTGCGGAACTCGTCGAGGCTGATCGACCGGTTCGCACCGACCAGGAGCGCCACGCGCTCCAGGAGGTCGCTGCGCTGGGTCTCGGCGAGTCCGGTGACGGACTCGACCAGCTCGCCGGCATCCAGTGCAGCCAGCAGCTGCTCCGGAGTGGGTTCGATGTCGTCGTCCATGGCCTCACGGTAAGTCGGGTTGCCGAAGACCGGAGGCGTCGCGCGGCGAGTCGCGTCAGTCCGCGGAAGTCTGCGGATGTCCGGCGAGCAGGCGCCGCAGGCTCTCCTCCACATCGGCGACCCTGCCCGCGCCGACGAGCGACTCCCACTCGGCGCGAAGGTCATCGAACACCGCCTCGCCGTCGCGCATCAGGGAACGCCCGCGATCGGTGACGGTCAGGCTCATGCTGCGCCCCTCGCCAGGGATGCGCCGGCGCAGAACGTATCCGCCGTCCTCGAGGAATGCGACGGTCTTCGCCGCAGCCTGCTTCGACACCGAGGTGCGCCTCCCGACCTCGGAGACCGTGCCAGCGCCCGCCTCCACTGCACGCAGGGCGAAGTCGTGGGCGGGGCGCACATCCGGATATCCCTTGGCCGTCAGCCGTTCTCCGGCCTCGTCGGCCAGGTACCGGAATCCGCTCAGGAGCAGCACGGCCAGATCGGCGCCTTCACGGGACATGCCTCGATCGTAAGACGCCCATCGAGGGGGGATGCGGCCGAGGCGGCGCGACGAGACAACCAGGTTGTCTTAATGTGGACAGTGTGACAACCTGGTTGTCTTGACCGGATCCCTGGAGGCGTCCATGAACAGCGACCAAGCGGCCGTCGACCGCATCCGTCACGACACAGCGACGGTGAACGGGACCCGATTGCACTACGTCACGGCAGGCGATCACGGATCCCCTGTGCTCCTCGTGCACGGCTTCCCCGAATCCTGGTGGGCATTCCGCAGACTCATCCCGTTGCTCGCCGCACGGCACCGCGTCCACGCGGTCGACCTCCGCGGATTCGGCGACTCGGACACCGCCGGCGACGACCACTCCAGCTCGGTCGCCGCCGACGATCTCCACGCGCTCATCCAGCACCTGGCGGTCGGACCGATGCACGTGGTGGGACAGGACGTCAGCGGGGGCACCGTCTACCGGCTCGCCGCCAGGCATCCCGATGACGTCGCCAGCCTCACCGCGATCGAATCGGGCATCGCCGGGTTCGGAGCGGAACGCCTTGCGGATGTCACGCACGGCGGAGCCTGGTACATCGGCGCACTCGCTGCGCCCGGAGTCGCCGGCCTGCTGTTCGAGAAGGAGGCAAGTGCGTTCATCGGCGACTATCTCTATCCGCTGTACAAGGTCTCGTCCGCCTCCGTCGGCCCGGCGGATGTCGCAGAGTACGCCCGTGGCTACGGACGACCGAACGGATTCTCGGGCGCCGCAGGCCTGTATCGCAGCATGATCACGGAGGGCGACGAGTTCCGGGCGCTGGCAGCTGCGCATCCGCTGCGGATGCCCGTCACCGCGATCGGATCCCGGGGCGGTGACTTCACGTATCGCGCGTTCAGCGGCGTGGCGGCGCATGGCGTGACATCCGTGAGACTCGACGGGGTCGGCCACTATGTCGCGCAAGAAGCCCCCGAACTGCTGGCGGAGGTGCTGCTCGAGGCGTTCGCGAGGACGAAGGCAGGCGCCGCACGCTGATGAGCGGCGGCGCGCGCCGCGGCCGACGAAGATGGGTCTATGGGCAAGGCCTCGCGCGGGGCACGCTCGCGGCATCCAGGGCGGATGCTGCGAGCGGGGACCGCTGCTGCCGTCGCTCTCGTGGCCCTCGTCGGCTGCACGGCGTCCGAACCAGGGCCGAGCCCGACCCGGTCGACGAGCGAAGTCGTTTCGCAGGGGTGGACCGAAATCCCCGTGCCGACGGCCGGTGCGCGAGTCCTCGTCTTCCTGATCGTCGGCAACCGGACGCTCGCCCTCGGATCCGTGTGGCACGGCTCGACCCGCGCACCAGCGGCCTGGTCGACGACGGACTTCGCGCGCTGGACCGCCCTCACCGTGCATCCGGTCACCGGATACGGCCGCCTCGCCGAGTTCACGATGGGAGCGGTCGACACGACCGACCGGCATACTCCTGGGCGGATCGTCGCCTGGGGGCAGGCGTTCGGCGGAGCACACAGCAACCCACGGCCGACGACATGGACGGGGAGTCCCGGCGCTCCACACACATCGGGCATGCTGACCGAACACGAGCAACCGTTCACGATGTTCGGCGGCGAGGATGCCATCGCGACCGACGCCGAGGCCGCATACGGCGGCACCATGCTGCTGGCCGGATCCTGGGACAGTCGGACCACGCTGGACGGCCCCGGACGTTACGGCGCGGCCGTGTGGCTGTCCGGCTCTGGGACGACCTGGACACGGCACACGGACCTGGCCGGCCTCTCCTCGAGCAACGGCGAGCAGACGAGCGCAGTGGGTGCGGCGGCGGGACCGACGGGATTCGTGCTGGTGGGGGCATCCGCTCGCTATGGTCAGTCGGGCCCGCCGAGCACGGCGCTGGCCTGGTTCTCGAATGACGGGCTCGCGTGGCAGCGCGTCGCCCTTCCGAATGCCGAGAGCGCGGTGGCGAGCCGGGTAGCGTGCGGATCACGCGCGTGCACGATGATCGGCAGCACGTTCGCCTCCGAACAGCACCTGATCTGCTGGCGGACGGATGCCGCAGGCAGGGTCACCGAGACCTCCGACGGCCCCGGCCGCGGGCTCGTCGACGTGACGGGAGTCGTCGCCGAGCAGGCATCCGTTGCCGACGCCCCCACCACGAGCGGCGCCGACGCGGCCAACGCCGCAACGGATCGAATCTGGACCGTGGCCGACTTCGATCACGTCGCGCGGCTCTTCACTCTGAGCTCCGACTGCTCCGGCTGGACCCCGATGCCGATGCCGACGAAGGCGGAAACCGCCGTCGTCACCGTGCTCCACGACCGCGTCGTTATGGCGACGTCCAACAGCGACGCGTCACGCCTCTGGGTGCGGAGCGTGAAGGGTTGAGCGTTGTCATCCGTCCCGCTTAGGGTGCCGGTGTGGCGGAACCGGTGGATCAGTGGTGGGCGAGACGGCAGTTCTCGCGCGGCACCGACGTGCCGTATCCGGTCGGCACGTACCGCGAAGCCTGGGCGTCGTTCCCAGCTCTCATCAGGCAATATCATCCCGACTTGAATCGCGGTTTCACGCTGTCGCAGATCCCGCCCGCCGCAGAGGTGCTGCTGCAGTGGCAGTGCGACGCCGGCCATGTCTTCGTGGCGACGCCGTCCGAGCAACGCGACCGTCCTGGGCAGCGTCGGCGGCGCTCGGCGTGGTGTCCGGAGTGCACGAGGCTGGCGTTGGGTCGCCCGAACCCGCGGGTCAGCGTCGAGCTCGACCAGGGCATCCTGCCGCAGCCGCCGGGCAACCCGTCGGGCCAGCGGTCCATCGTCCCGAGCCGTGCGGCACCTGTTCCGACCGGCGTGGCTGCGCGCCCGCCCACCCGAAGGCCTCGCCCGCCGCGACGCCTGTGCGACAAGACGCCGGAGCTGCCAGCCGGCACCCCCTTCCTCAGCGAATGCGCACCCAAGCCGGCGTCCGCCGTCGAGGCCGAGCTTCGTGCGGGCCTCGAGGCGCGACTGACGCTGACGAGCGGATGCAACGCCATCCGCATCGCACGCCCTTTCTTCGATCACCTCGAGGTGTGGCCCGACATCCTGCTGCCGGAGCTGCGCGTGGCGATCGAGTACGACAGCACGGGGCGCCACGGCTTGGAGCACGTCGGCAAACGTCAGCACACGGACGAGCGCAAGGACCGCGCGGTCCGCGCATCCGGATGGGAAGTGGTGCGGATCCGCACCGGCCGCCTCCCCGCGCTCGGTCCGCACGACATTCTCGCCTCGGGCGTCACGAAGAAGACGTTCGAGCGGATCATCGACGAGCTGCGCGACATCCGCGGTCCGCTGTTCGTCGACGCGTACCTGCTGTGATGCGGGCCGGCGGTCACCCCCGCAGAGCGATCGCCTCGCTCACCCACCGCGCGTAGAGCTCCCACGGATCGTCGACGCCGGCGCGCAGGGCATCCGCGTGCTCGGCGAGCTCCGGAGCCAGCTGGAACCATTCGCTCGTGCCCAGCCGCCACGGCGCGAACTGCTCGTGACGCGCATGCTCGCGGGAACGTCCGCCTCGCTCGAGAGCGACGAGCTCGTGGTGCCAGAGCTGCGACAGCCGCTGCCGGAGGTTGCTCGATGTGCCGATCTTCATGCGGTCGTCGAAGCGGATGTAGTACACCACGTCCACGCGGGGCAGCGGCAGGTCGCCGTCGGGGCTCGTGCCGTACACCCACTCGCACACCGAGCAGACCCATCCGGACGGATACCGGATGCCCACTCGCGCCCCGCACGCCGGGCACGGCGTCGGCAGCATGTCGTGCACGCCGTACTCCCGGGCCACCCAGTCGGCGCCGAGCGCCAGGTGGTGGAGGCAGAGCGGGACGGGTGCGCCGGCCGCGGCGGCGTCGGCGCAGCCCGGGATGACGCAGCTGGATGTCGCGCCGCCGAGCGCGCCCTCGCTCCGCGCTTCAGCCGTGCCGCCGCCTGTCATCTGGTCTCGTTCCTCCCGGTTCCGTCCAGCATCGCAGCGACCGCCGACGTGGCCGTCGCCCCCGCCCAGCCTTGCCGTTTTCAGGACATGCTGCGAGATAGCCGCACTACTGGGACATCCCGGCGCATGTCCTGAAAACGGCAGGTGATCGGCGACGGACCGGGCGGGATACGGGTACCGACGCCACCGACGTCACGGACGTCCGGGCCGCCAGGAACGCCACCGACGCCAGGCAGGGACGTCACGGACAACGGGCACGGACGGCACGACGCGACTCAGGGACGCCGGCGGCATCATCGACGCCGATACGGATCGGTCAGCAGCTCCAGGTGGCCGACATGGCACGCCGTTTCCTCGATCATGTGCACCATGACCCATCGGAGCGTGACAGTCCCTCTGCCGAAGGACGGTTGCGTCGCCCGCGACTCGAGATCCGGGAGGTCGGCGAACACTGAGCGGCTGCGCTCGCAGGCTTCCCGGTAGAGCGCGATGATCCCCTCGACCGAGTCGTCATCGGCCGACTCGAAGTCCCAGTCCGGCCGGTCGTCGAACGGCGCCGATGCCCACGGCTCGGGAAGCTCTCGCGATCCGACCCGTGCGGTGAACCAGTGGTCCTCCATGTGGGCGAGATGCTTGACGATTCCCCCGGGCGTCAGGTTCGTCGCTGGCAGACTCCGGGTTCGCGCCTGTTCATCGGTCAGCGTGCCGAAGCGGCGCAGTGCTCGTTCGCGGTAGAGATCCAGGAACTGGGCGAGCGTGGTTCGCTCGCCCGCGTCGAGGTCGGGATAGGCCAGAGCGGCGTCCGATTCACTCACGCTCCGAATCCTGCCACTGGCTCGCGGTCGGATTGACCGCACAAACGGCTCGGATTGGCCGCACAGACAGCCCAGATCAGCAGACCACCGTCGCCTCACCGAGATGGCGCGCGAAGAACCGGACGGCGCTGTCGATCTCGAACATCGGGATTCCGAAGTGGCTGCCCGGGTTGGCGTGCAGCGTCTTCTCGGCCGATCCGAGCGCACCGAACAGACGCATCACGTCGTCTCGCGGGTTGCCGTCGTCGTTCCACTGCAGGAGGTACTCGACAGGGACGGTGATGCGCGATGCAGGCTCGAGGAGCCACTCGCTGCCCACCAGGCCGAGCACGGCGGCACCGATCCGCGGTTCGTCGGCGACGAGACGGATGCCCAGCTCACCGCCCTGAGACAAGCCGTAGTACCCGATCGGCCGGCTCCGGTCGACGAACTCCGTTTGCTGGAGTGCGTCCAGCGTCTTCTGCCAGTCGGGGATGAGCTCTGCCACGACCGTTTCGTACATCGCGAGCTTCTCGGCCTCGAACGATTGCCCGGCGTCCTTCAGCCCGTCGATCACCGCGACCAGCCGCATGACCTCGGGGTGGAAGGGGCGATCCCCGGTGCCCGGCGCGTCGATGGCGGCGACGGCGAATCCGCAGGTCGTCACAAAGGGAAAGGCGCGAGACGTGACCTCCCATCCCTTTTTGCTCGATCCGCCGCCGTGCCCGATGAGCACGAGCGGGCGCGGGGTCGTCGCATCCGCAGGCGTCCAGAGCACACCGGGGATCTCCCCCAGAGTGAAGAGCTGCTCGCGGATGCCGTCGGTCACCGTCTCGGATGTGAAGCGCACCAGTGGATTCCAGCAGAACGGCTGGAGCCGAGACAAGGGGAATCCTCGAGCGCCGCCGTGCGTCGACGCAACAGCCGCGCCGCAGAGACAGTCGCTCTCGTGAGGCCGGGATCGACCCGGCGTTAACGGTCACAACCGTCCACTCCGCGCTGCGAACCCGGTCGGTCCGACGGCTCAGAGCCGCGCCTCAGAGCTGTGCCTCGGCCCGTGCCCCGGGCCGGTCGCCAGCCGGATACGCCCCGTATGCTCGAACCATGGACGAGGGCGCCCTCATCGAGCACATCGACGCGCTGCGTCGGGCGAGCGTAAGACCCGTCGTCGTCGGGATCTCCGGATACTGCGGTTCCGGCAAGTCCACTCTCGCCAGGTCCGTGGTGGCTGCGCTGCCCGGAGCCGTGCGGATGCGCGGCGACGACTTTCTCGATCCGGTCCGCTCCCACCGACGCTCGACCGATTGGGATGGTGTGGAACGCACGCGCCTGGTGGACGAGGTGCTCGCTCCGCTCCGCACGGGAATCCAGAGCACGTTCCGCCGCTTCGACTGGGCGCGCGGGGAGCTCTCCGCTCCAGAGCCGGTGCCGGCCACCGATCTCCTGGTTGTGGACTTGATCGGCTTGTTCCACCCCGAATCCCTCCCCGCGCTCGACCTCACCGTCTGGTGCGACGTCGACCTCGAGACCGCCGCCGAGCGCGGAATGGCCAGGGACAGACGACTCGTCCGATCCCACGACGAGCCCTGGCGCCAGGTCTGGGTGCCCAACGAACGCGACTTCGAGCACGCCTATGCACCGAAGGAGCACAGTGCAGTGATGTACAGCACCCGGTAGACCACCGCCCAGTAGTTCACAGCCCGGCGGCCGGCAGGAGCCGAGGCTCCTGCCGATGCTTCACAGCGACGTGTCCGCGGTACGTGCGATCATTCGTAGATACGTTCGATTGATCGGAGTGCGGATGCGTGGCGAAGCGACCGTGCTGCACGCCGACCTCGACGCGTTCTACGCCTCGGTGGAGCAGCGGGATGCGCCCCAGTTGCGCGGTCGCCCGGTCATCGTCGGCGGCGGAGTCGTGCTGGCCGCGAGCTACGAGGCGAAGGCCCGTGGCGTGCGCACCGCGATGGGCGGGCGACAGGCGCGCGAGCTGTGTCCTGATGCCGTGGTCGTCCCGCCGCGCATGGAGGTCTACTCGGCGGCCAGCAAAGACGTGTTCGCGATCTTCCGCGACACCACGCCGCTCGTCGAAGGTCTGTCCATCGACGAAGCGTTTCTGGAGGTCGGCGGCCTGCGGCGCATCGCCGGCACACCGGAGGAGATCGCCGCGCGGCTAAGGGAGCGGGTCCGCGCCGAGGTGGGCCTGGCCATCTCGGTCGGCGTCGCCCGCACGAAGTTCCTCGCCAAGGTCGCCAGCGCGGTCAGCAAACCCGACGGGCTGCTCGTGGTCGAGCCGGATCGCGAGCGGGAGTTCCTGCTCCCGCTCCCGGTCGAACGGCTCTGGGGAGTCGGGGCCGTCACGGCCGAGAAGCTGCACCGGCTCGGCATCCGCACCGTCGGGCAGCTCGCCGAGCTGGAGGAATCCAGCGCCGAGCGGCTCCTGGGCAAGGCGGCAGGCGCGCACCTCCACGCGCTGGCAAGGCTGCGGGATCCGCGACCGGTGGACACCACACGACGACGCGGATCCATCGGCTCGCAGCGCGCCCTGGGATCCCGTCCCCGTCAGCCTGCGGAGCTCGACCTCATCCTCACCCAGATCGTCGACCGACTCGCCCGCCGGCTCCGCGACAAGGACCGGGTGTGCCGAACGATCGTGCTGCGCCTGCGCTTCGGCGACTACGCGAAGGCGACCAGGTCGCGCACCTTCCGCTCCCCGACCGACCGCACAGGCATGCTGCTCACCGTTGCGCAGGGACTGCTCGCCGCCGCTCTGCCCGAGATCGCGGAACGCGGCATCACGTTGATCGGCATCTCGTTGTCGCAGCTCGGTCTCGCGGACAGCATCCAGCCGGAGCTGCCGATCGACTGGGGCGACGGAGCACGCCTCGACTCGGTGCTCGATGCCGTTCGGGAGCGGTTCGGCGCGACATCCGTCTCCCGTGCCGCGCAGCTCGGGCGAGACCCTGGCCTGTCGGCGCCGTTGCTGCCGGAGCACGAGTGAGCGGATCGCGGCGCACCGACACCACCCGTCACCGACCGTATGCGGTCAGGAAGCGGTCGCGGAAGGCATCCATGCGCCACAGCGGCGACGCGCTGGTCGGCTGGATCCCGGACGACCAGTGCCACGCGGCGATCGAGCGGAACACCGCGGGATCCTTCGCGATGATGCTGATCGGCACCTCGTGGTTCGCGCCCTTGCCGCTGACGATCGTCGCCGGTTGGTGGTCACCGAGCTCGATGACCACCAGGTTGGGATCGTCGACGTTCTTCAGGAACGAGTACATCGACTGCAGCGTGTACTGCACCGACTTGCCGTAGAACTGCTGCACGGTCTTCGGGTTCTGCCACACCGTTCCGGAGGATTCGCTCTGCGCGGGCTGAGGAGCGTAGATCGACCCGTCGCCGATCTGCGACCACGGCACGATCTGCGGCAGAGGCGCCCACGGCGTGTGCGAGGAGACGAGGTCGATCTCCGCCATGACCGGCTTGTGAGGTCCGGTCAGCTCGTGATCGGCGAAGTACTTCCACGTGTACTGGTCGGGGATCCTGGCATATCCGAAGTGCGGACCCTCATAACCGACGTTCTGCGCGTTCAAGAGCGAGTCGTAGTGGTAGAACGACCTGCCGAACGACCACGGCTGCGCGTCGGACGGCACATCGCTCACGGTGCGCCAGCCTGCCTTGCGGAACGCGTCACTCAGCGTGAAGCGGTCGCTGCGGACCACCTTGCTGTAGATCGGCTGCTCGTCCACCCACAGACCGGTCTGCAGCGTGGAGTGGGCGAGCCAGCTGAGCCCGCCGAACGTGGGCGAGGTGAGCCACGCACTCTGCGCGGTGTAGCCCTCCGCTTTCAGTTGCGCATTGCCGTTCCGCAGCACCGCATCCACCCCTGGTGAGAAGTCCGTGCCCTGAACGGCGACCTGACCATAGCTCTCGACGAAGGCGAACACGACGTCCTTGCCGCGCAAAGCGGTGAGCAGATCGGATGCGGGTTCCCCTGCGAACGAATCATCCGCGATCTGTCGAGGCAGTCCCGCCTGAGCCGACAACGTGGTGGACACCTGAGACACGGCCGTGCCGATCGCGTCGACGGATGCCGCGGCCGCCGTCGGCTGACCCGCGACGAGCTGGGATCCCACGAGTGCGGCGACGATCCAGGCCGCGGTCACGGCGCTGATCACGGCGGTGCCCACTTTCAGGTGCCGCCGGATACCGGCACTCACCCGCAGCGCCGCCCAGGTGAGCGCGACGACCAGAGCCACGGCGAGCACGATCGCCAGCACGACGAGGGCCGTCGTCGCGGTGGTCCCGATCGAGTCGGAGACGACGCCGAGGGCGTCGTCGAGCTGCTGCCAGTCGGCCGGATCGAAGTGGATGTCGAGCACCTGCTCGTATCCGTAGTCGATGCCCGCGAGCGCGATCGCGACCACGACGACAGTGCCGAAGACGGCGGCGAGCACGATCCGCACCCACCGCCACGGCACCACCATCAGCACCAGCAGGATCACGAGCGACTCCACCGGCACGCGGACGAGCGCGAGCGCGGATCCGGTCGAGAGGATCCCCGGCACGAGGGGCGCAACGATGAGCAGTGCGATCGCGATGCCCAGCGCGATCGGGCTCCACCAGTGCCGGGCCGAGCGCGCGGTCCGTGCGGATGCCGTCGGTGCGGGGGCGGTCATGACATCCGCTCCGACAGCGCGTACCGCAGCAGCACGAGGTCCCCGATCTGCCTGGTCTCCGCCAGGCGTGCTCGACGCGACGGCGTGAACGGGAATCGCCCGGAGCCGACCGCGCGCGGCGCCCGTGCCTCTCCCACGAAGAAGGGCGCTATCACCAGCTGCAGCTCGTCGACGAGGTCAGCTGCGAGGAACTGCGTCAGCACGGTGCCGCCGCCCTCGACCATGAGGCGCCGCACATCGCGACAACTCCCGAGATCGTCCAGCAGCGCTTCCATGGTCACGTGTGCACCGAGCCCGACGACCGTCGCCCGATCGCCGAGCTGCTCGCTCAGGCGACGCTCCGCCGAGCCGGTGCAGTACACGATCCGCTGCGAGTCCCCAGCCGTGAAGAACGCGGCCTCCGCCGACAGCTCCCCGCTCGAGGTGACCGTCACCTTCGCCGGAGAGCACGCGAGCCCTTCGGCGACCCTGCGCTCGCGCCGCGCATCATCGCGGACGAGGAGGCGCGGATCGTCGCGTCGCACCGTCGACGCTCCGACCATGATCGCGTCGCTCGCCGCCCGCACCTCGTCGACGCGGTCCAGGTCGGCGGCGTTCGACATCCTGAGCCGGCGCGGTCCCGTGCCGTCCAGATACCCGTCGATGGACATCGCGCAGCTCAGCGTGACGTATGGACGCCCTGTCATGCTCTGCCTCCCTGCTCCAGCACTCGTGTTCCGTCGCCGTCGCCGTCGCCGTGGGCGGCGCGTCGCTGCGCACGGATGCCATCCCCTAGCAGCACCACAGCACCCGGCACCACTGCCAGCATCGTCAGCACACCGAACGCCGCCGACACCACCACCCCTGCGCCCGCGCCCAGCCCGATCAGGGCGAACGCCGATGCGCTGGCCGCCTCCCTGGGACCCCATCCGCCCACGTTGATGGGGATCGCGGATGCGCACAGCACCACGAGCGCGACCGCACCGAGACCAGCAGGCTCGGCGTCAACGCCCGCGGCGAGTCCGGCCACGATGAAGGTCGTCGCGTGCGCGGCGACGACCACAACGGAGGATGCCACGATGGCGACGAGGGTGACCGGACGCGTGATGAGGGGGCGGAGCATCCGCGCTTCCCGCGCGAGCGCCGCGCGGCCGCGTCGTGTCGCGGCCACCGCACCGATGGTGATGGCGACGAGCGCCGCCAGGGCAGCGCCCACCCACGACAGTGGTCCCAGTGCGGAGGAGAGCCCGAGCGGGACGAGCACGGCAAGCGTCACGCTGGTCTGCACGATCTGCCCTGCCACGCGTTCGGCGACGACGGATCGCGCGGCGACGGCGATGCGCTGCTCGCGGCGTCCTTGCGCGTAGGCGCGGTGCACGTCTCCGACGACTCCACCCGGGAGCACGGTGTTCAGGAAGATGGCGCGGTAGTACGACGCGAAGGCGTCTCGCCAGGACAGTGGCATGCCGAGGCGCGAGGCGACGACCCGCCACCGCCATGCTGCGGCAGCGGTGGCGACGGCAGTGAGTCCGAAGGCGATCGCGATCGTCGTGGGCGAGACCGAGGCGATCCCGTTCAGGAACGGCCCGACACCGACCGCGAGCACCGTGGCCCCGATGATCAGGACGGCCGCGAGAACGGTGAGCGCCACCCGCGCTCTGCCCATCCTGTGCATCAGGCCGGCCATGCGAGCACATCCTCGTGCGAGACGATCACCCTGAGGGATCCCGCGGCGACCGCCGCGCGGCGTCGACGGCGGTAGTCTTCCGCGACCCCGGTCAGGGCCGGACGCTGGTCGATCGCGGCGTCCACCCATCCGTCCAGCCACTGATGGATCAGCAGCGGGTCGTCCGGGCCGAGGCGCCACGGGGTTGGTGCCCTTCGGATGCGCCACCCGGACGCGGCGAAGAGCTCGGCCATCGCGGGAACCGCGTCGGGCCCCAGGAGCCGCAGGCCACCGGACACGCGCCGCTGATGGGCGTTGAACGCGTCGCGGATGACGGTGTCCACCGGATCAGCCGGGTACAGCCGCACCTCACCCGTCACGGTGAGGCTGAACAGCGCAGGGGCTCCCGCCGTGACGCACGCCGCCACGATCCGCTCGCCTTCGGACCAGGTGACGACATCGAGCACGGCGGATGCCGTCACCGCTGACGCGCCCTCGAGTTCCCACGGCGTCAGCTGGGCGAGCTCCTCGACGCTGAGCTCGGCCTCGACCGGTCGGCCGGCATCGTCGGCGACCGACCGGAGCTCGACGTGGGAGAGGATGCCTGCGTCGCCGTCGTGCAGCACCCACCGCTGCGGACCCGGCAGTCGCGGCGCGAGCCACCTGGTCATCGCCCCGGATCCGGAGCCGAGATCGTGGATCGTGAGGCCATCGTCGATCGTCGATCCGGCAGCGAGCAGCCGTGCCAACTCTCCCGCGAGCTCCGGTGAACGTGCTGCATCGTCCGCTGCGGCACGGAGTGCCAGCCACTGCGGCGAGACGACCGAGATCGAGGTCATGCCGACACCAGCGCTTCCTCGACCATGCGAGCCGTGTCCTGCCATCCCGGCAGCAGAGTGCGGGCATGCCTGGCTTCCGTGCGGAGTCGGTCACGGAGTCCCGGATCCGAGAGCCATGCGTCCAGGGCATCCGCCAGCGCCGCTGCGTCGTCGGGGAGCACGAGCATCGCCCCGCCCCCTCTGTTGCCGATCGCACGGGTCCGGCCCATGCCGAGCGTGTCCGGAATACCGCCGACCGCGGCGGCCATCACGGGGATCCCGTGCGCCTGCGCCTCGGCGAGCGCCATCCCCGAGCTCTCGAGTCGGGACGGCGCGACGAGCAGCGCCGTTCGACGGTAGACCGCATCGAGCTCGCCAGGTGCGAGCGTGCCGGGCATCCACACGCGTCCGCCGAACTCGGCAGCGCTCTCGGCGATGCGGGATGCGAACTCCGGAAACACGGTCATCGAACCGATCAGCGTGCAGGTCCAGCCGGGCTCCGACACGCGGGCGAGCGCGTCGAGCAGGAGGTCCTGACCCTTGTGCGGCGCGATGACGCCCACGCAGAGGAGTTCGCCACCGGGCTCCGCGGCGGTGGCGGGTGGACTGCGGTGCGCGCCGGGGACCGCGACCGTGATGCACTGGCGATCCGCGAGTCCGCGTTCCACGAGTTGGTCGGCCGTCCACCGGCTCGTCGTCACCACCCGTCGAGCGCCGGCCAGTGACCGGCGCTCGGCGTCTGCTGTCGCGTCCGATGCATCCGGGAACGCCGCCGCGACCATGTGCGCGAGGACGACGACGCGGATGCGCGTGCTCGCAGCCTCGAGTTCGGCCGCCGCCCAGTCCCCCACCAGTCCGTCCACGAGCGCGAGACCTCCGTCAGGCACGGTGTCCACGGCAGTCGGCGCCGAGGATCCCTCCGCGTGCGGTTCGGCAGCCCCCGGATCCGCGACCCGGACCACGTTCACGCTCCAGCCCCGCTCGCGCAGCCCCGTTCGGATCTCCCTGTCGTACACATTGCCGCCGCTGACCCGCGTCGGATCGTCGATCCCGTCCGGCACGAGGAACCACACGATCCGCCCGGGCATCAGAAGGCTCCGGTCGTCGCCGTCGCGGTGATTCGCGTCACGTCCGTGCGTGTCCCGCCCATCAGCGCATCTCTTCCATCACAGCGCCACCTCGTACGACGCCCATGCGACATGCGATTCGTGCAGGGTGACGACGATCCCGCTGAGCCGTGCAGACCCGAGCGCACCGTCCCGAGCCCGAGATGCGAGTCGATCGCCGATGACCTGGCAGAGGCGCTCCGTGGTGGTGTTCACGCCGAGCAGGTCCGGATCCTCGTCCAGGTTGCGGTACGAGTACGCGGCCACGATCTCGCGCAGTTCGGCGGTGGCGCGGCCGATGTCCACCACGATGCCGTCTGCATTCAGATCGGATGCGCGGAACGTCGCGTCCACGACGAACGTCGCGCCGTGCAGATTCTGCGCGGGCCCGAACACCTCGCCCTTCAGGCTGTGCGCGATCATCAGGTGATCGCGCACCGTGACGCTGAAGCTCATTCCGCACTCCAATCGATGGTGTGGCACATCTCGTCGGCGGTGCCGGCGGCCAAGGATGCGATCACCGACGGCAGCTCGCGCCATCCGGAGGCGCCGCCGAGGAGCGCGTCGAACGCCGGATCCTCCAGAAGTCGCAGTGCCAGGGCGAGGCGCTCGCGCGTCGTCCTGCGACCCCTCCTGCTCGGCGCGACGGCGCCCACCTGGCTGGACCGGATCGTCAGCCGACGCGAGTGGAAGTCGGCGCCCAGCTCGAGTGGGACTTCGCCGCTGCCGTACCAGCTCGCGACGACCACTTCGCCGTCCGTCGGCGCGAGGCGGAGCGCGAGTCCCAGACCGGCAGCGGAGCCGCTCGCCTCGATCACGACATCCGCATCCGCATCCACATCCACATCCGGCGGAGCGTCGTGCGGTGCGGCGAACCGCGCACCGAGCGCCTGGGCGATCTCTGCTTTGGCCGCATCGATGTCGACGAGTGTGACCGCAAGTCCGGGGATGCCACGCAGCAGCGCCGCCACGGAGCATCCGATCATGCCGGCTCCGACCACGACGACGCGGTCGCCGATCAGCGGCCGGGCGTCCCAGATCACGTTGACCGCGGTCTCGACGGCACCGGCGAGCACGGCCCGCCTGGCAGGTACCGCGTCGGGCACGGGAACGAGCGCATCGATGGACGCCACGAATCGCGACTGATGCGGATGCAGCGAGAACACCGTGCGTCCGCGCCACTGGGGCGGGCCGTCCTCGACGACTCCGACGTTGAGGTAGCCGTACTTGACGGGGAACGGGAAGTCGCCTTCCTGGAAGGGGGCGCGCATCCGCTCCTGCTCCGTCTGCGGCACGTCGCCGCGCGCGACGATCATCTCCGTGCCCCGGCTCACGCCGGTCCACATGGTGCGGACGGACGCCTCACCCGCTCCGGCCTGCCGTTGCGGCTCATGACGCAACTCGGCCATGCCAGGGCCGGTGGTCCAGAGCGCGATCGCGTGATCCGCCTCTTGCGGATGAACCGCGGAGCCCTCGGGCAGCGTGTTCCTCATCACGACCATGATGAACACACGAAAGGTCGCAGGGGAATGGTTCAGGTCACGCCGTGGGGGTGGGCGCTCGGCGGTTTCGCCGCGCTCTTCGTCGTGGGACTCCTCATGCCGCTGTCGCTCACGGGGTGGGCTCTCGGCGTGGCCTACCTGATCGTGTCGTCGCTGCTGGTCTCGCTCGGGCTCGGGCGCCGGAGCGCGACCCGCTTCGGGCCGGCGAACGTCGTGACGGCCACGCGGTCCATGCTGGTCGGAGTCGCGACCGCCATGGTCGTCGCGTCGTTCACGATGCCGCTTCCGACGGCGCTGTTCGTCACGATCGTCGCCGTCGCGCTCGCGCTCGACGCCGTCGACGGCTTCGTCGCGCGTCGCACAGGCACCACGAGCGAGCTCGGAGCCCGATTCGACATGGAGGTCGACGCGTTCCTGCTGCTGGTGCTGTGCGTCTACGACGCCCGATACGTCGGATGGTTGGTGCTCGCGATCGGCCTGATGCGCTACGCCTTCGTCGCGGTCGGATGGCTGCTGCCGTGGATGCGCGCGACCCTCCCGCCGCGCTACTGGCGCAAGGTGGTGACGGCCTTCTGCGGGATTGCACTCACGATCGTCGCCGCGCGCATCCTGCCGCCGCTCTTCGACGGCATCATCGCCGCAGCAGCACTCCTGCTGCTCATCGAGTCGTTCGGCAGGGATGTCGTGTGGCTGATCCGCGCGAACGTGTCAGCGCGCAGTGTCGATGAACCGCGGCGGGCGTTGCCTCGTGTCACGGGAAAGGGCCTCCGCACAGGGGGCGAGACAGAAAGCGAGTAAGCACATGGCCGGAACCAGCCAGCCGATGCGCTGGGTGATGCGCATCCTCAGCGCGATCATCCTCGTCATCGTGGGCGGCATACACCTCTTCCTCGTCTTCGACGGCGTCGGAGGTGTGCTGGGAGTGCTGTTCGTGCTCAACGCGATAGCCGCGTTCGTGCTGGCGATCACGATGCTCACCCTCCGCGGCAGGCTGCTGCAGTTGGCCACGGTGTTGAGCCTGCTGTTCCTCGTCGCAACGCTCGTCTCGCTCCTCCTCGCTCTCACGGTCGGCCTCTTCGGCATCCGCGAGGTGTGGACGTTCACGCTCGTGCCGCAGACCATCGTCATCGAGTCGATCGGGATCATCGTGCTCGCCATCGCGACGGGCGTCATGTTCCGCAGTGCCCCGGCGGTGGCGGCGTCGCGGTGAGCGCGCCGGCACGCCCGGAGCGTTGGGTCGCGGCAGCGATGGAACTCTGACCCAGGGCTCTAGACCGCGCGCAGCAGCTCGACCGAGCCGCGCACCTCTGCCTCGAAGTCCTCGCCCCAGTTGCACTCCAGCGACACGCTGCCGTCGTAGCCCGCTTGCTGCAGCATCGCGAGGAAATCCCGCCATGGCCAGTCGCCCGTTCCGAGGTAACGGCGACCGCTGTCGGCGATGTGAGCGTGGCCGATCCGCGATGCGTGCTGAAGGATGGCACCCAGCGGCTCGCCGTGCAGCATGATGTGGAACAGGTCGGCGACGATCGGCACGTCGTCGATCCCGTACGCGTCGAGGAACTCCGCGGCTTCGCCGATCGAGTTGATCAGGTTGGTCTCGCCCGTGTGCAGCGGCTCCAGCATGATGCGCAGACCGGATGCCGCCGCCGCGTCGCGCGCGATCCTCACGATCGTCGCGAGCTGGTCCCGTGCTGCCTCCCGGCCCACGCCGTCCGGCACCGTCCGGGATCGTCCGGATCCGAAGACGACCTTCGCTCCGGGCTCGGCGACCTCGCCGAGAATCGGGAAGACGGCCTCGAAGTAGGCTCGCGCGGCATCCGCTCGGCCGTCGGCACTGCCCTCGGTGCCGATCAGCTGCAGGGAGCCGGGCACGAGCACGGCGAACGACGGATGCCGCCGGCCGCGATAGGCGTCCGCGAGTCGCCACCGGGTGGCATCCGGCACCACGACGTTGTCCACGATGAACGGCTCGACGTAATCGACACCGGCCGCGAAGGCTGCGTCGAGGCGGGCTGCGTCGGTGATGACGCCGAAGGCGGAGAACGGCATGGGGTTCCTTTCCGAGGTGACGGACGGTGTGCGTGATCGCGAAGCATGGGAGTCGGCCCCGTGGCGACATCGGGCACGCTAGCACCTTGAATGAATCGATTCAGCTCGATTATGCGGCGTGGTCCGCCGGTCCGATCACGCGCTTTGGCCGCCGCGTGTCGACGCACGCCGGGTCAGACCCGCCGCAATGCCGATCACGACGAGTGCGAACACCGCAAGCGCCGCGCACACCAGGAACATGTTGTGGTATCCGCCGATCACCGCGGCGAGCGCGATGATCCCGCCGGAGATGATGGCGCCGATGCGGCGGATGTTCGTGAACAGTCCAGACGCGAGCCCCGGCCGCGGAATGATCTCCAGGAAGAACGTGAGGCCGACACCTGCGACGATCGCGAAGAACACGGCGTTGAGGAGCTGCGCAACCAGGAGCAGCACGGGACCGTTCACGACGGCCATGAGCACGTAGAACGCCGTGCCGACGACGCATCCGGCTGCGATCAGCGTGAGGCTGGAGAAGCGCCGCGAGAGACGCCCGATGATCATGAGCGCCGGGATCTCCGCGCCCGCCGCGACGGCGAGAGCGATTCCGGCCCAGAACACCGGCAGTTGCAGCGTGTTCACCACGAACAGTGCCATCACGGTCGTCACGACGTAGTTGGTGGCCTGCAGCGCGACGAACGCCACCGCTATGGCCACAACGGCGACGATCGGATACGCGACCTCGTCTCTCGAGGCGTCGACCGTCTTGCGGACGGCATGCTCGGGCGACCGCTGGCGCATCCGCAGCATGACCGTCGTCGCCAGACCGACGAGCGACACCGCGGCGATCGCGACGAGCACGGATCGGTCGCCGAACCATCCCACCAGCAGCGTCGCGATCGGTGGGCCGGCCACCCACGCGAACGACACGACGGCACGCGTGTTGATGACGGTCCGCGGCGACGCCCCGCTCGCGCGCAGGTGCGCGAACAGCAGCGAGGATCCGACGCTTGCCGGGCCGCCCAGCAGCACGAGCGCGACCATGGCAACGGGCAGCAGGCTGGAGAATCCGAGCACTGCGGTCAGCGGCAGGGTGGCGATCCCGCACCAGATGATCGCGGTGAGGTAGCTGCCCCTTCTGTCGGCGATCATCGGGATCACCAGCGAGCAGACGAATCCACTCACGTTGTACAGCGCGAGGGCCAGGCCGATCTGCGCATCCGTCGCCCCGAACGGGCCCGCCAGCACGAGCGCCAACGCCGGATTGAAGAACGCGAACTGCAGACCCCACGTCAGCGCAGCCGTCGGAACCAGCAGAGTGCCGGACCGGCGACGAGCCGGCTGAGTGAGTGGCTGGCTGTCGTCGGTCACGTGCGTCATCCGCTCCATTCTGAAGCACCGCCCGGCATCGGATCGACGCGTGCCGAGCTGCGGCCCGCGTGACAACATGCCGACCTCAGCGACGGATGCGCGAGGTATCGCGGCGAGCCGCCCGAGCACGCGGCGGCACAGCTGCCCCACCTGTGGAAACGTTCAGAATGTGCGGCGATCCTCCGGCGCTAGCTTTTCCCCGTGCCCGATGCGAGTGTCCCGTCTCCCCTTGTTCTGCAGGATGCCGCCCCTGCGTTGCTGCCTGGTCGATCCGCGGCGTCGCTGCGCAAACGGCTGGTCGGCCTGACGGTGGCGGCGCTGTACCTGAGCATGGGAGCCCTCCTCGCCTGCGCATTCATTCCGTGGCAGCCCCCGGTGCTCTGGGCGCTCGTCGGATGGGTCGTTCCGCTGGGCGCGATCGCAATCATCGTGGGACAGTCGCGCGCGATCGGGGCGCGCACAAGACTCGAACGCGAGGCCGGATACACCACGACCGGAGACGACTGGAACCTGCCGCAACTCGATCCCCGCACCGGATCTGTGCTGCGCCCGAGCGCCGTCATCGCGGGAAGCACCGATCCCGTCGGTTCTTCCAACGACAAGCCCAAACCGCCTGTCAACCGCGGAGCCGTCACCGCTGTCTACGTCTACACGACGCTGGTGTCCTTGGGCCTGGTGGCCCTTTCGTTCTTCGTCGGGTCCATGGCGGGAGATGCCTTCGAGGTCGCTCCCGGTAATCCCGGTATGCGTATCTACCTCATAGCGATCAGTCTCGTCGGTCCCTTCTTGCTCTACCTTCTCTATGTGCCGCAGTTCAGGCTGCGGCATGCGCTTCGGCGCCTGCACGAAGTGGATGACTCGCCGCTCTTGTTCGTGAGTTCGATGACGCCGTCGATGATCACGTTCTTCGGCCGTCGGGGGCAGACCGTCACCGCGCGCACACTGATGGGGACTGCGGTCGGCCCGGACGGCATCCGCTTCTATTCGCTCCCGGACGGTGCGCGGCTCGCCGCGATCTCATGGTCGCAGGTGGACGAGATTCGCGGACGGCGTGTCACACAGAGCCGCTCGACGGCATGGCAGACGCTGTCGACGATGCGGAACTCGAACGGCCTCCGTGAAGTCCTCGACTGGCGCGGTGCCCAGGTGGCGGCGTTCGCCTCCGGTCGGGAGAGCATGGGACGGTGGATCGCCGAACGGATGATCGCGCTGCGGCCCTAGGATCCGCTCGGACCGGACACACCATGAGGGGCCCGTACCTGAGCGCGGGCCCCTCGTGCGATCCGACGGTGCGGATCCGATCCTCGCGGACCGTTCGCCGCTACCCGACCACCTTTCCACTCCACGTGCCGATCGCCTCGACGTAGCCTGCGGCATCCGTCGCCGTCACCGTCACCGTGTGCGACCCCTTGCCGAGAGTGAGCGGACCGGAGACGGCAACAGACGCGCCTCCGTCGATGCTCGCGGACAGCAGGGCTGCCGTGTCACCAGTGGTCGACACGGCCAACGAGACCGAGCCGCCCTTGTAGAAGCCGGCCCCGTTGACGGGTGCGCCCGGCGTCGCGAAGCGCACGGTCGTCACCGGGGTTCCGGCCGCCGGGTAGTCGACGATGTATGCCGTCGATCCCGTCGCCGAGGTCGCAGAGACCGTGTTGCCCGTGCCGTTGACGCCGTGCGTGATGCCGCCGCCTCCGCTGAGGAACTGCGTCACCACGTGGTGGAACGCCACGTTCGGGTTCACCGGAGTCTGGATCGCGGATGCCGCGAACACGTTCTGATCCACGCCGCCGGCTTCGCGGGTCGGGTCGAAGAACGAGTAGATGCCGAGTCCGTAGGCGTGATGGCTGGTGACCGAATCGGAGACCTGGTACGACGCGTATCCGTCGCGCGTGCCATCCATCCAGTCGGCCTGGGTGGGCGGGTCGTACGGCAGCTCGCTCTGGTAGAAGATCGTGGTGCCGCCATTGCCGTTCCACACGGTCTGCGCCTGCTGGTAGTGCTCGACGAACAGCCCGTTGGCCTCGACGTCATCGCCGTTGACCACGAGGCCGTGTTGACCGGTGTTCTGCGTCCAGCCCACGTCGCTGCCGTGGTCGGCGCGCCACGACCAGATGTCGTCGAGCAGCACGTTGCTGCTGTTCACGACGATCGCGGTGTTCACGCTGCCCTGACGGGCCCCGCCGATCCGCACGAAGACGTCGCTCAGTGTGGTCGGGTCGGCCGGGTCACTGACGTGTGCTCCCGACGGCCCGACCTGCACGAGCACGTCGCTCTTCACGGCGCCCGCATCGATCGTCAGCCCGGAGATCTTCACGCCCTTGACGTCTCCGACCTCGATTGCTGCGTTGCCGCGCGTCGGCGTCAGCGTCGCCTCGCCCTGGCCGAGGATCACCGTGTCCGCTCGCTTCACCCGCAACGCCTGGTCGAGCGTGTAGACGCCCGGCGTCACGATGAGGTTCTTCCCGGATGCAAGCTGCGCGTTGATCGTCGACGCCGAGTCCCCGGGGTGCGCGATGTAGAAGGCACTCATCGGCAGCGACGTGCCGTCAGTGGAATCCGTCGACCAGCTCACTCCTGACGCATTCCGCTTGGCGTTCGGCACGAACACCTTGTACCGGCCGCCGTCAACGTAGAGGAACGGTGCCTCGCGGCTCAGCGGCGTCGAGTCCAGCGTCGTGTACGGCGGGCTCGGATACGTGGCATCGGCAGGAGCCCCCGTCACGCCGGAGAACACCTGGTTCCAGACGCCGTTCGACCACGATCCGACGGAGCTGTTCTCCGTGTACCACTGCTGTTGGGATCCGTTGGTCACCAGCCCGTCGATGTTCGAGTCGGCGAGGAAGCCGCCGCTCGCGTAGGCGCCGAAGCGTCCCATCAGCGTGAGGTTGCCTGCGATGTCCACACGGCGAAGCGGTGCCGCCTGCGACACGGACCAGCGCATGGTGTTCGGATCGGTGATGCCCTCCGGGAACTGGCGGGTGGCGTCCTCGCCGAGCGGTTCCTGGATCGGGTTGACCTTCACGTTGCTCAAGCTTCGCCAGAAGTTGTCCAGCGACCCGGGACTCTGCCCCTCCCATGGAGCGGACGGATTCGACTGCACGGGCTCCACGTGAAGAGCGCCGTTGATGGTCACGTCGTCCGGCGAGCCGCCGAGGCCGGCCACGGATTCGTAGAATCCGACGTTCGCGTTCACGATGCCGGTCGCCGCATTCGGGCCGGAGTTGGTGGTGTCCGTGCCGCATCCGTACGTGCCGGGCAGGAAGTACACCTGGTGCCGGTTCGAGGAGAACTCCTCCTCGTTCGACACGGCCGCGAGCTTGGCGTTGATCTGATCCGTCGTCATGCTCGGGTCGAGGATGACCACGTTCGGACCGAAGTCGGGGGCGGCCGGGGCCACGTACGAGGCATCGGGCTGGCATCCTGCAGTCGGATCGCCTGCCGGTGTCGCAGCGGATGCCGGCGCGGCGGACAACAGGCCGATTCCGGTCAGCGCGAGAGCCGAGGACGCGAGGATGCTCACCCCCTTGAACGCGCGACGCGATGGCACGGTGCGACTCATGCTGGTTCTCCTTTGAACATTCGCCGACGTCAGCAGAAGCTGTTACTGACTTGTCAGTAACAGTGGCACGGAGTCGCGGTGCGCGCCACTCTTGTGCGCGACCCTTGCGCGCGACCGACGGCGGATCCCCCGAGGCCGCAGCCGTCGGGGGATCCGGTTCTGCGCAGCGCTCGCTGTCAGCCCTCCCGCGGCGCGCCGAAGAACGCCCGGATGTCGTCCGCCAGAAGCGCAGGACGCTCCAGCGCCGCGAAGTGGCCGCCCTCCTCCACACGACTCCAGTGCACGATGTTGTCGTTGTCGCGCTCGGCGAACACCCGGATCGTCTGGAAGTCGTCCTTGAAGACCGCGACGCCGGTGCGAGCGTGGTTGATCTGCGGTTCCGTCTGGGCCTGCGCATTGTCGAAGTAGCTGCGGCTCATGCCGCTCGCGGCGTTGGCGAACCAGTTCACGCTGACCTCGAGCAGGATCTTCTCCAGCGGTACGAGAGACGTGCCGTTGCCGAAGCTGTTGAACAGCTCGCTGTAGGCGAGGAGGCCGATCGGGGAATCGCTGAGCCCGACCGAGACGGTCTGCGGACGTGAGGCGTTCATCGTGTTGTATCCACCGACGGACTGGAACCACTGCATGTGCTCGAGGCCGGCGTAGTCGGCCGGTTCGAGCCGCTCGAACTCCGAGGGGTCACCGGAGGGGAACGAGAACAGCTGCAGCACGTGCAGGCCGAGGAATCCGTCGGGGCTCAGGAGTCCCAGCTCCCTGGCGACCATGGCACCGTTGTCCGACCCGTGGATGCCGTAGCTGTCGTATCCGAGTCCGCGCATGAGTGCGTCGTACACCTTCGCGACCCTGGCCGTCGTCCAGCCGCCCTCGACGACCGGCTGCGAGAAGCCGTAGCCGGGCGCATCGGGGATGACGACGTCGAAGGCATCCTCGGCTCGGCCGCCGTGCGCCTCCGGGTCGACGAGCAGGTCGATCAGGTCGAGGTAGTCGACGGACGATCCCGGATACGTGTGCGCCAGCAGCAGCGGCGTCGCGCCCTGGTGAGCTGAGCGCACGTGAATGAAGTGGATGTCCTGGCCGTCGACCTCCGCGACGAAGTGCGGGAAGGCGTTGATCCGAGCCTCCGCCGCCCGCCAGTCGAACGCACGCCACACCTCGGTCGCCTCCCGGAGATACGAGTTCGGGGTTCCGGCGCTCCAGTCGTCGGCTGGTGCCGGCTGCGGAAGTCGGGTGCGGGCGAGGCGCTCCTGCAGATCGGTGAGCTCCGCATCGCTGACGGAGACGGTGAAGGGACGGATCTCGAGACGTGTCGTGGTGGTCATGTCTTCAACGTTACGAACGTATTAGGTTGATTTCGTTCCTAATAATCACGCCTCTGAAAGGTGGCCATGTCCAGTCCCTCCGCCCGCCTTCTCGCGCTTCTCTCGCTTCTGCAGACCGGCTCGGCGCGAACGGGCACCGAGCTGGCCGCGCGCCTGGGGGTCAGTGGACGGACGGTGCGCACAGACATCGAGCGCCTGCGCGAACTCGGGTACCCCGTTGATGCCACCCGTGGCCCTGTCGGCGGGTACCGGCTCGGAGCCGGCGGGCGTCTGCCCCCGCTGCTGCTGGACGACGAAGAGGCGGTCGCCGTCACCGTCGGACTGCAGGTCGCGGCGGGAGTGACGGGGATCGCGGAGGCCGGCGCCCGTGCCCGCGCCAAGATCGAGCAGGTGCTGCCGACTCGACTGCGGCCGATGGTCCAGGCGCTCGGTTCCACCATCGACCGGGGCCAGGAGAACATCGACACCGATGCGCCGGATCCCGAAGTCGACGCGGCCGTCCTCGGAGCCGTCGCGGCGGCGATCCGCGATGTCGAGTGGCTGCGATTCGACTATCAGGAGACCGCTCGGCTGGTCGAGCCGTACCGTCTGCTCAGCTGGCAGCGGCGCTGGCATCTCGTTGCGCGCGATCCGGAGCTCGGCGAATGGGCGACGTATCGGGTGGACTGGATGTCGCTGCGGATGCCCACCCGGCGCCGGTTCGAACCGCACCCGCTCCCCGGCGGCGACTACACAGCGTTCGCGATGCGCACGATCGCCGCCAGCGGATGGGCCGTGCACGCTCGCCTCCGGATCGCTGCCGCCGCCGAGTCCGTGCTCGACCGCATCAATCCGACGGTCGGCGTGGTCGAACCGATCGACGAGGAGACGTGCGTGCTCGTGACGGGAGCCGACAGCCTGGACACGGTCGCCGCGTATATCGGCATGCTGATGATGGACTTCACGGTGGAGTCCCCCGCCGAGCTCGTGCCCAGGCTGCGGCTGCTCTCCGAGCGCTACGCCCGCGCGGTCGCGGGATCCGTCGACGCGAACGGATCCTGAAGAAGGCCGGTCGCCCGCTGAACCGACGGAGTGCCGTCAGCAACGACCGCGGCCCGGACCGTCGCGATCGCGGTCAGTCGAACCAGTCGTCGTCGACGCTCGCCGACCATTCTCGGAACGCCGTCAGCGTCTCGATGCGGCGAGGGATGTTGTGGGCGACGGCATCCAGGAGAGTGGAGTAGTCCCCCGATGCGGTGGGCGACTCGAGGATGATCGACAGCCGTCCGGGGGATTCGAACTCGATGTCCGTCGCGATCCGGGCGAGCTCGTCCGCATCGCCGGCCTGCGGATGCTCCGCGGGCGTTCTGGAGACGTCCTGCAGGCGCAGGAACAGCGCCCGCCGATCGTCAGCGCTCAGCCTTCGGAACGCCGCCACGTGAGCCTCGAGGATCTGCTCGCGCGAGCCTGTGGTGAGCAGGTACCCGTAGAGGTCGGTCCTGCGGTCGTTGGTCGAGGTCATCGGTACGTCCTTCGCCTGGTCTGTCGGGCGCGTTCTGCACCCGCATGACCAGTCTTCGCGCTCGCCGGCAGATCCGCAGGCGTAGGAGGTCAGACCAGTCGAAGTACACGGGACGAGGCCCAGGGAGTCCCTGGTCTCGTCCCGTGCCGGGCCGGGCGAGCCCGAAACCCTCAGGCGACTACGCGCGACGCTTGCGTGCGAGGCGGCGAGTGGCGAGCGCCCCGACACCGAGGAGCAGCAGGGCGGCGCTGCCGAGCAGCATCGGCAGCGGATCGGATCCCGTCGACGCGAGGGATCCGGACGCATCCGCCGATCCCGCACCGCCGGCGGCCGGATCCTCGACCGTCAGGGGCGCCGACGCGAGGACGGTGTTCGGATCCGCGGCATCGGCGATCGTGATGGTGTGCGCGCCGGGCGCCGTGTCCGCAGGGATCGTCCCGGTGAGGCTGAGGGATCCGTCGGTTCCCGCGGACCCGCTGGCGAGCTCGACGGGCGTCGAGTGCAGCGTCACCGTGTACGTCGTCCCTGCGGCGAGCCCGCTCGCGGTGACGGTGATCGGGTCACCCGGCTTCACCGAGGACGAGCCGATGTTCAGTGCGACGCCGCTGCCGGAGCCGCCCGGCGTGGTGCCCAGGTCGACGGAAAGCGTGCCCGCCCAGAGCGAGTGGCCGAAGCGGTTGCCGTCATCCGTCCACAGCACCTGGCGCTGTCCGTCGACCGCAGTGGACGCCGGTGCGACGGCGAAGCCCTCGAGGTTGTAGTTCGGCAGGCCGGCCGGGCGGGCGTAGGTGTGCTCGACGCCGAAGTGGCCGTCGCTGCCGATGCCCAGGAAAGTGGTCGCGTTGCCGCACGTGTTGTCGCAGTGCGCCCAGATTCCGCCGAGGTCGGCGTCGAACGAGTCGTCCATCACTCCGACGAGCCCGCTGTCGATGTCGGCGACGCGCGTGTAGGAGTGGTCGGTGTTCAGCACGTAGGCGTGCAGGTGGCCGGTCTTCTCGATGGCGCCGAAGAAGAGTCCCGCTGCAGCCTTGTGCGGGTAGTCGGCCGGGTTGTAGAGCGTGCCGGCGTCCGTGCGGAAGCCCTGTGCGGTGAGGTAGCTGTCCGGAACGAACGCGACGCCCTCGAAGCCCAGGTTGGAGTCGGCGGAGTCGGTCGGGGCATAACCCAGGTCATCCGTCAGCACCCACTGGTCCGTCGCGGAGATCGTGGTCGCCGAGGTGGTGGGGTCGAAGCGAAGGATCGAGTCCAGCGGCACGCTCGACGCGTTGTTGTCGCGCTCGGTCGTAATGTACAGCGCACCGTCGGGGCCGACCGTGATGCCCTCGGAGTCGGGTGCGCCGGATCCGTTCGGGAAGCGGATGTCCTTGCCATCCGCCCAGCCGTTCGCGGTGTCCTTCACCCAGGTGCCGTTCTCGTTCAGCAGACGCCACACGTGGCTCTTGTTCTTCACGGCGTACAGCACGTTCGCATTGGACGGATCGAAGGCGAGGCCGCTGAGGTCCTGTCCGGATTCGCTGGTCACCCACGAGCACTGGGCGTCGATCGTTGCGGGGGTGGCGCTGCCCGGCCAGGTCGTGGCATCCGCCGGGACCGTACCGGGGTCGTCGCCGGAGTTCTCGGTCTGGCACGGCGCCTCTGGCGCGGTGCCGCTGGTCAGCGGCGGCACGCCTGTGGCGCAGGCGGCGGCGTTCGAGGCGCCGAAGCTCGCGGCCGTCACCTCGAGGTAGGTGCTTCCGCCGTCGGGGCAGCGGGCCAGCGACTTGTACGCGTGATCCGTGTTGACCGTCTCGTCGACGCCGGCCTGGCCGGCCGTCCACTCGACCGAGTCGACGAGCGTGCCATCCGGCGTGTAGATCTTGACGGCGTCGCCACCGCTGGACAGGCCCTTGGTGGACTGGAACACGCCGTAGCCGCCTGCGGGGATCGTCGTCGAGAGCACGCCGTTCACATACAGACCGCCGGAGAAGTCCGTCGCGGCGCTGGCCGCGCCGCTGTCGATCTGCTTCCAGCCGGCGAGGCTCACGTCGTGCGTGCCCTTGTTGTACAGCTCGACGCCGTCGGAGAGTGTGGGCAGCGGGGCGAAGCCGATGCTGTCGTTGTCGGAGGTCACCTCGTTGATGACGATGTCGGCCCAGTTCGGATCCGTCGCCGGAGGAGTGTCTCCCCCGCCGCCGCTGATCGGAGTGCGCACGGACGACGCGTCCGCGATGCCGAGGCTCGACGTGCCGGGAGAGCCGATGGATCCTGTCACGCTGGTCCAGCTCTCCTGCTCGTCACCGACGGTGGAGAACGTCCAGCCCGTGGTGTCCGCCTTCGCGCCGACGTGCGCGGCGTCGACCCACGCGGACTGGCCCTTGCCGCCCGAAAGGAATCCGGAGGCGTACGAGACGGAGTCGACGGTGTTGCCATCCGTATCGAAGAGGTACATCGTCTTCGGGCCCTTGTTCAGCGTGGTGCTGCCGTCGTTCACCACCTTGACCGAGTCCTTGAGGCCCCAGTCGGCGCGGAACTCGGTGGGAGTGACATCCGTGATGATCGCTGACTCTCCGGCGGACAGCGTGCCGAGCCCGGACAGCGAGACGGTGCCGGGCGCGGCGGCCGTGCCGTACGACCATCCGCTCACATCGACGGCGGATGCGCCGACGTTCGTGACCTCGACGTACTCGCCGTCACCCCCTACGCTCGACCCGCTGATCAGCCCGCCGTAGGCGAACTCCGTGATCGCGACGCTCGGGGCGGCCGGACTCGCGGATGCTGTTGCCGGAACGGCCACGAGGCCGGCGACAGCGAGAACCAGGGCAGACGCGGTGACGACCGCGGGACGGGTAGCAGCAAGACGCACGGGCTACACCGTCCTGGAGGCCGTGGAACGGGAGGTGAACGTCGGGTAGCCGAAGGGGCAATTATGAGGGGTGCTCGTTTAGCGGGCGCCCCGTTCAGCCCACCGACAACCGCTGTGCGCTCGACCGGCCCACCCGCAGCACCGGACGCCGTCAGGCGTTGTGCTTGGCGACGACCTCCGCGCGCGACGGATCCTCGCTGGCGAAGACGCCGCCGTTGGCGACGCTGTCCGCGGTGATCTCCTGGAAGACGATGCGGACATCCTGGCGGCGCGCGCCGAGGATCTCGACGGCGCTCGCCGTGACGGCCTCGGCGAACTCCCGTCGCTGGTCGATCGTGCGGCCCTTCAGCAGCTCGACGGTGATGTTCGGCATGGCTTCCTTGCGGGAGAGGGGCTGATGAGACGGTACCCGGCGTCGATCACTCGTCGATCGGAGCGGAGACGGAGGCACTCGAGCCGCCCATCCCCGGCGGGGACTCCACCATAGCAACGCGGTGGGCTCGACCTTGCGGGGCTCTGGTCGACGCGCCCGGGTCGACGATCCGACGCATGAGTCTGGCGGCGCCGTCGCTGTCGCCGGCGGCTATCGCGTCGGCGACAGCGGAATGGAGTTCGACGCCGCTCGAGGCGACGCTCCACCGGAGATGGTCGTCAGGGACGCGCTCGCGAAGCGCCTCGTCGACGACACCGGCGAGCCTCGCCAGCATCGCGTTGCCCGCGAGCCTGAGGACCGTGCCGTGGAATCGACGGTCTGCCTCGAAGAATCCGTCCCGATCGCGAGCCGCCGTCGCCCCGGCCAGCGCCTGCGCCGTCGCCCGGAGTTCGGCGGTCTCTCTTGGCGTTGAATGCGCGGCAGCACGTGCGGCCGCCTCGAGCTCGACGACGAGCCGGAGGCCGAGGAGGTCGGCGAGCTGCGCTTCGCGGTCCGGCGACTCCAGACGCCACCGGATCACCTGCGGATCCAGCAGATCCCATTCATCCCTGGGGCGTACGCGGAGCCCGACCCGACGTCCAGCAGTGAGCATCCCGAGCGAGACCAGCACCCTGGTCGCCTCGCGGACCACGGATCGTGACGCCCCGGTACGTTCGACGATGCGATCGACGGTGTCGTCACTGCCCGGCGGCACGTCACCGCCCACGATCGCAAGGCCGAGACCGTCCAGCACACGCCGGAATGCCGCACCGTCGGAGACCGCCACCGTCACGCCTGCGAGAGAGGCGAGATCACCAGTTCGTCGAAGCGGACATGCGCTGGCGCGTCGAGAACGAACTGCACAGACCTCGCCACGTCGGCGGGCGCGAGCATGCGCTGCCGGGCTTCGACGTCGGGCACGTTCGGCCGATGATTCAAGAAGTCCGTGGCGACATCGCCCGGGCAGAGGTGGCAGGCCCGCACGCCGGCACCGGCCTCCTGTGCATTGAGAGTGCGCGCGAGTTCTGCCAGCCCCTTCTTGCTCGCGCTGTAGGCGACGCCTGCGATCGGGTTGAACGCCCACGCCGAATAGGAGGAGATGACGACGACGACACCGGCCCGTTCGCGAAGCTGCGGTAGTGCTGCGTCGATGACCGCGGCCGGCCCGACCAAATTGGTCTGCAGAATCTCCTCGAACTCGGGCATGTTCTGATCCGACCAGTGCCGACGCGGACTGTTCAGGCCGGCGGCGAGCACGAGTCCGTCGACGCGTCCGAAGCAGTCGAGAACGAGATCGCGCGCGCGGGCGATGGCCGAACGGTCCCGCACGTCGAGCGGCGCCACCAGCGCTTCGCCGCCGGCCGCACGGATTTCGGCCGAAACCTCCTCGAGGGCTTCGAGCCGACGTCCGCTCAACGCGACACGCCAGCCGGCGGCCGCCGCGAGGCGCGCAGAAGCCGAACCGATTCCGGATCCCGCGCCGGTGATCCAGACGACCTTCTCCGAATTGCGCCGGCTCATCGCGTCCTTTCCCTTGGTGATAGGGTCTCGCCAATAGTATGACTATTGGAGGCGTCAATGCTGCTCGATCTGTCAGACAAGGTGGTCGTCGTCTCGGGTGGTGGACGCGGTATCGGACGCACGATCGTCGACCGCTTCGTCAGCGAGAAGGCGAAGGTGGTCGCGATCGACATCGCCTACCCCGATGAGCTCGCGCCCGGCGTCGTTCAGCTCACCGCAGACATCACGGATCCCTCCGCCGTCAAAGCGGCCATCGATCGCGTGCTCGAACTCCATGGGCGCGTCGACGTGCTGATCAACAACGCAGGCATCCTGATCGAGGGCCCCATCGAGACCTTCGATCCAGCGCATTGGAAGGCCACCTTCGACGTCAACGTGCTGGGAACCTTCTTGTTGAGTCAGGCGGTCATCCCCTCCATGAAGGCTGTCGGCGCTGGACGCATCATCAACGCTGCATCCTTCGCTGCCATCGTGCCGAGCATCGGTTCGGCAGCGTATGCCGCGTCGAAAGCCGCCGTCGTCCAATTCACGAGAGTCCTGGCCGGCGAGCTCGGCCCGTGGAACATCACGGTGAACTGCTACGCGCCGGGAATGATCCCCACCGCGATGAACGGATTCGCCGACATGCCGGAAGGTGCGCAGGCACGACTGTTGGACACCCTCTCGTTGCGGCGCTGGGAGCGGGCGGACGACGTGGCAGATCTGCTCTGCTTCCTCGCGAGCGATGCCGCCGGATACATCACAGGGGCGCTGCACGACGTCAGCGGAGGCAAGCTGGCGACGCAGATCCCGAGCCGGGCGTACGAGGGACTGTCGGACTGACCAGAGCGTGACGACCCGACGAACGTCGAAGAAGCGCTGCAACGATCACCAACGGGCCGCAGGGCGTGACATCCAACTCGAGGCGCTCAGGAGCGGCCAAGGGCTGAAGAGGACGCCCTGATGCGATAAGCGCGACTCGCCGCCAATGCCTGCCATGCACGTGCCTGTGGCGCTCGTTCGTCAGCGCATCTGCTTCACATCGTCGGACGAGTGCACGGCAACGCTCGACTTCGGGTGAAGGCCGGGTCGACGTGCTCCGTTGCGAAGGCGGCGGGCGGCTTTGCTCACACGTTGACGCGATAGCGCAGATGCACTCGCCCGCCAGGCCCTGGCTCGCACTCCATCAGTTCGAGCTCGTGTCGCTGGGCGACGCCTGCCAGGAGAGGCTCGCCTGCACCCACCACCACGGGGTGCACGATCAGGACCAGTTCGTCGATCAGTCCTTCGTCGAGCAGCCTGCGTACCAAAGTGGCGCCTCCGACCACGTAGCCGACTCCTCCTGGTCGCTCTTTGAACTCCCGCAGCTCGTCGATGTCTCTCACGATTGCGGCGTTCGGCGGCCAGTCGATGCTCTCGAGTGAGGTCGAGACCACCAGGTGCGGAGTCTCGGCAATGAGCCGAGCGGTCTCGATCTCTCGCGGATACGGAGTACGGCCGAGCATCTCGGCAACCTCGGGCGCGTCGGAGTCGATGGCGCTCCAGTACAGTCCGTAGCCGGGATGCATGCGGCCGCCCTGGATGAGCGTGTCAACGGGGCCGACGAGTTGGATGGCGTCCGACCAGGAGTCGACCCAGTCCGCGAGGCCGTCCTGCACGCTGAAGCCATCGAGTGTGACCTGCATCGCCGTGACGAAACGGCGCGATTCTGATGAGTTCATTACTTCCTCCGAATGATGATCCTGTGGAGCCCGCCTGGTTCCCGAGTGCCGGAATCCGAGTTTGACGATGTGAGCTGCGCGAACCGTTCTGAACCGTTCGCTCGAGAAGACGCGCCTCCGCGCACGCGTGCACCTTCGTCCGGTCCACGCCGATAGCGACCACGTGAGTGCTCAATAGCCGATGGTGAAGCGGCGCTGTATGTACCTCGGTATTTCCGCCTCATCGAGAACAGCGACCGCCAGGTCCTCGGCTGAAATGCGGCTGCGCCCCTCGGCATCCGTTACAGGCTGGTCACCGCCGGACCGGTACCGGCCGGTGCGCTCACCCGGCGCAGTCTCGATGGCGGGACTGAGATAGGTCCACAGCCGGTTCGAGGTACGGAAGACGTTGAGCGCATCGCCATGACCGCGCATCGCCGCAGCGTAGTCCGGCGGCAAGCCGAAACTGTCGATCGCGGCATGGAGCAGTTCATCCGAGTCTTGAAACACCAGACCCGGTTCCATCTCGAGACTCGCCGCGCCGCCGACCACGATGAGACGGATGCGAGGAAAGTCGCACAAGGCGATGGTCAGCGCGTGCGCCACGCGAACGTAGATGCCCGGGTCCGCGATGCCGAGCGCGACGGCCCGCTCCGGATCCGCGGCTGTGTTGCCCGGCCCGAATGCGCTGACCAGAAGGTCGAGGCCGGCAATGACCGCGCGAAGGTTCTCGCTGTCGGTGACGTCAACCTCCTTCCACTCGACGTTGTCCCGACCGTCGTGGATGGCCGAGGCGTCGCGGCTGTACGCAGTGACCCGATGTCCCCGGTCGACGGCCTCCGTGACGACGCGGCTGCCGATCATGCCCGTGCCGCCGATGACTCCGATATGCATGAGTTGCCCCGTTCTGGATTACCCGAGAGAACCGGTCGTATGGCTGACCCGGTGAGGTTACGCCGTGCACAAACTATACGGTGTACAGATTCTATATAGCAAGCACCAATGTCTTAGACTTGTGTCGTGACAGCCACAGCGTCCCCGGATCGGCGCGCGCGTCTACGCGCGGCGACGACGGCCGAGATCAAGCAGGTTGCGCTCGCGCTGATGTCCGTCGGTGGACCGGATGCCATAACGCTGAGGGCGATCGCACGCGAGATGGGCATGACCCCGAACGCTATCTACGGTTATTTCGCCACCCGCGACGACCTCGCGACCGAGCTGATCCGGGACGTTTCCACCGATCTGGCCGACGTGCTGGATGCCAGCTGGGCGCGCACGAAGCGCTCGTCACCCGCCGGACGGATCCGGGCGTGGGCGAACGCTTTCCGGGCGTGGTCGCTCGAGAACCGCGAGGGATTTCGACTTGTGTTCGGAGATCCGATCCCCGGGTACAAGGCGCCGGAAGGAGGACCCGCGCCCGATGCGATCCGACGCATCTGCCTTGGCCTCACGGGGCTGGCCGCCCTCGCCTGGCCCTATGCCGCACCTGGCGCCGACACCGGCACTTTTCGGTGGTCCGATTTCGATCCGCTACTTTGCGATGAGGTTCGCACCGCTTTCCCCGAGCTGCCCCCGGCCGCGCTCGCGCTCGCTCTGCGCATCCGCTCCCGTCTCCATGGGCTCGTCACTCTGGAGGTGTACGGCCACCTGCAAGGGGTCACTCCCGCGCCCGAGAAGCTGTTCGACGCCGATGTCGCAGATCTCCTGAACACCCTGCGACTGGGACCTCAGGACTCTTGACCGCTGGCTGACGGCGGATAAGAACCGGATGCGCACACATGTACTGCGCCGTCGCCGTGACGACCAAGGTCTTGCCGTGGTGAATCCCCGGGGGTGCGTTGGCCGAACCAAGAAGTGGTCTCAGGACGTGCGGCGTACCGGCACATGGACCGGCGCACGACGTGCCGACTAGAGGTTCGCCGCAGTGCGCACAAGGTCAGCGACGGCTTTGGACCTGCATTGCGGTGGCCAGGCGATGACGGTCGTGACCGCCGGTGCGTCCGGCACGGAAACGACAGCATGATCATCGCCCAGCTGAGCCCCGAGCGATTCGGGCAGGAGCGCACATGCCCTGCCCAGCGTGATCAGTTGGATCAGCTGCGTATGGTCGCGGACGCGCGGGCCGGGACCGTCGACATAGCTCCCATCCGCTCGGGGCCAACGCGGCAGGGGCGGGTCGGTCATTGCGTCGACCTCGGCCGCTGACATCTCCGAGCGATGAGCGAGCGGATGCCCTACAGGCAAGACGACGATCTGCCGTTCGGTGTGCAACTCCTCGGTGTCGAACCCGGTCGTCGCGTCGTACGGTCGCTGGAGCAGTGCGACGTCCGCACGTCCGTTGCGCAGCAGGCTCTCCGCTTCGCTCGGCCCGCACAGTACGACCTCGACTTCGACGGCGTCCGGGCGGGCTGCATAGGCATCCAGCAACCGGGACACCAGCTCCTTCGACGCTCCTGCCTTGCTCGCCAGCACCACACCGGGGCGGCCAGTGGCCGCGCGTCGGGTGCGGCGCTCAGCGGCTTCCACCGCTTCGAGCGCGAACCGCGCCTCGTGCAGGAGCACCGAACCTGCCTCGGTCAATGCGACCGAGCGGGCGGTGCGGTGCAGCAGGACGACTCCGAGCCGTCGTTCGAGCTGCTGGATGGCGCGCGAGAGCGGTGGTTGCGCGATCGAGAGCCGTTGCGCGGCGCGCCCGAAGTGCAACTCCTCGGCGACGGCGACGAAGTATCGCATCTCCCTTGTCTCCACCGGCTCAGGATATTCGGCGCTGACCAGGACCGATACCCGTGCGGTATCACCCATCACCCGATCGGTGTTGGACCGTGCAGCTGCAGGAACTGCAGGATCAAGGCCGTGAGCAGACAGACGATTGCACTGGTGACCGGTGCGAACAAGGGAATCGGATACGAGATCGCAGCGGGTCTTGGAGCGCTCGGCTGGCGAATCGTTGTGGGCGCGCGTGATCCGCAACGTCGCGACGCCGCCGTGGAGAAACTGCGTGCCGCCGGGGTCGACGCGATCGGCGTGCCACTGGATGTGACCGACGACGCGAGCGTGGCCGCAGCCGCCGAACTGATCGACACGAATGCCGGAGGACTCGATGTCCTCGTGAACAACGCCGCTATCACCGGCGGCGTGCCGCAGACCCCGACGACGGCCGACCTCGCAACCGTGCGGACCGTTGTGGAGACGAACGTGATCGGGGTCATGCGAGTGACCAACGCGATGCTGCCGATGCTCCGCGCATCCGCCTCACCGCGAATCGTCAACATGTCCAGCAGCGTCGGCTCGCTCACTCTGCACACCACGCCCGGCATCGACATGGGTTCCGTGCCGACGACGTACCTGGCCTCGAAAACCTTCCTCAACGCCCTCACGATCCAATACGCCAAGGAACTCAGCGGCACCGACATCCTGATCAACTCCGGCTGCCCAGGATTCACCGCCACCGACCTCAACGGATTCAGCGGCACGCGCACGCCCCGACAGGGTGCGGCCATCGCGATTCGGCTGGCCACCCTTCCCGCCGACGGCCCGACCGGGGGATTCTTCGACGACGCCGGAACAGTGCCCTGGTGAGGCACCAGATCAATGGCCGGCTTTCCCGATCCGCAAACATGCACCGGTCTGCCCTGGAGGAGGGGCACGACAATGACAAAGGCAGTCAGGTACGACGAGTTCGGCGGAATCGACGTCTTGCGGCTGGACGAGATAGCCCGCCCCGTACCCCAAGACGGGCAGGTCCTCGTGGAGACCAGGGCGGCCGGCATCAACCCCGGTGAGGCCGCCATCCGAACCGGATCGATGGCCGACATCTTTCCCTCGACCTTTCCATCCGGGCAGGGCAGCGACGTTGCCGGAGTGGTGACAGAGGTCGGCCTCGGAGTCGACGAGTTCTCAGTCGGCGACGAAATCATCGGATTCTCCAATACCCGCAGCGCCCAGGCCGAACTGGTCGTCGTCGATGTCGACAACCTCACACCCAAGCCGCCCAGAGTCTCATGGGAGGTGGCAGGGAGCCTATACGTCGCGGGTTCAGCAGCATGGGGTGCGGTGCATTCCGTCCGACTCCGCAAAGGCGACACCGTCGTCGTCTCGGCGGCGGCCGGAGGAGTCGGCTCCCTCGTCGTCCAACTCGCCCGCCGAGCCGGAGCCACGGTCATCGGCCTGGCAGGCCGCAACAACCACGAGTGGCTACGAAGCCACGATGTCATCCCCGTCGAATACGGTGACGGCGTCATCGACCGGATCAGAGACGCCGCACCGAGCGGCATCGAGGCCTTCATCGACACCCACGGCGGCGGCTACGTCGAACTGGCCTTGGCTCTTGGCATCGACGCCGAGCGGATCGACACCATCGCCGACTTCTCGGCGGCCGCGAAGCACGGGGTCAAGACCGAACCAGGTCCCGACGCCGAGCCTGGCGCCCAGGTACTCGCCGAACTCGCCGCCCTGATCGCGGAGGGACACCTCGAAGTCCCGATCGCCAATGTCTACCCGCTGGCCCAGGTCCGACTGGCCTATGCCGAACTGGAACGCCGACACACCCACGGCAAGATCGTGCTCGTGCCATGAGGCGTTCCCGAACCAAGGCTCGTCCTCGACGGATGCTAGCCTTTCGTGTCCGTCTTCGACGTCACCCGAACCAAGCCCTCGACGACGCCGATCCGTTGCCGGAAACCGTCCCGGTTTCTTGCGTGATGACCTACCCCGCTGGGATGCGGAGAACGCGTTGAGACTGTCGCTCGTTCTCCGCCGCTGCCGACCGCACGACGATGTTGCCCGGGCCGGATAGCGAGAGTCGCGAGACGAATTCGAAGCGCAGAGCCTCACCGGGACCGATCGTCGTCGCTGGAGTGTCGATCTTGAGCCTTTGGCGATCGAGTTCCGTCAGGCCCTCGACGGAGAGATCGTAGGCAGTGCCCGTCCCCGTGTTGCGAAGCAGCCAGGAATCTGCACCGTCCGCTTCCACTGCCCAACGCACCTCGCTCTCCGCCAGTTCTGCGAACCCCACTGCGTTCGGCGCACCCGCGTCAGCAGCAGCGAAACTCGCCCGCTCCTGCGCGTCCTTGGACCGACGGTTGTTGATCAACGTGAGCCAGCCGAATATGACAGCAACCGCAACGGCAAGGATCGCCGCGGCCGCCGAGATCCACTGCGTGACCAAGCTCGCGGACTCGTATGGCGTCATAGACGTCAGGTTAGAGTCTTGGCCGGGCATGGGCTGACTGTTGTGGTCAGCCGGCCGCCGTCGTGGGTTCGTGCAGGCCATCGGTCTGCGAAGGTCCTCCCGCCGCTACGGTGGCTTCATGGATCCACTCACCGCTGTGCCGGGACACCGGTCTGCACTCGCTGCGGCGTCTGGATGGATGGGATGAACTACGGCCTGCTCGCCGACGAGTGGCCGCCCTAGGGATCGAGTTCCTCGCGATCGCGGTCTGAGGAGTCGAGGCCGAGGAACCGACGCATCAGAGGCCGGAGTCCCCGAGGGTCCAGGGATTCCATCCTAGGAAGACGGCGAGGCTTCAGCGTCCCGACAGCCTTCGGTTGTGGTTCGCGCAGCCAGTACCCGTACGTTCTTCGTACAACGACTTGGAAGGAGGATCGGTGCGGAAGTTGTTCGTCGGCGCGGTGGCGGCCATCGTGCTCGTCCTCGGCGGATGGCTGGCGGTCGTTCTCATCGCCGGCACCGTGCCCTCGGTGGCGGAGGCGCAGACGTGTCCCGCTGCTACCCCCGCAACGGTCGGCACCATCGTCGTTCCCCGGGGACCTGTCGCCGGATTCTGTCAGCCGCAGCTGATCATGGCCGCCCACATCATGAACGCCGGCCGCGACCAGGGGCTGGAGACGCGGACCCAGGAGATCGGTGTGATGACGGCGATCGGCGAGACCGGGCTGCGGAACCTCGACTACGGCGACGCCGCGGGTGCGGACAGTCGCGGCCTGTTCCAGCAACGGGACAACGGCGCATGGGGAACGCTCGCCGACCGGATGGATCCGTACACCGCCGCATCCAACTTCTTCAAGAAGCTCATCACCGTCGACGGCTGGCGGACGATGGATCCCAGCGACCTGGCGCACGCCGTGCAGGTGAACGCCGACTCCGGCTACTACTCGCAGTTCTGGACTCGGGCCCAGACCATCGTCACGGCTCTGGACGGCTGACCCGCGCCGCTCCTACGTGTACCGGCGCCCGCTGCGGACGACCGGGCCGGCCACCGCCTCCGGATCACTACCGGTGCATCCAGTCCTCCAACCAGGACAAAAGGAACGGCAGGGCGAACGCCCCCACGATGAGACCACCTGCGAGTTCGAGCGAATTCGCCGAATCCGTCCACACCATCAGGCGCCCCCTCGCCAGTCGATGCGCGTCAACACTGACGCGGCCCCACCGCTGTGGCCGGAGTGTGGCAAGTGAGGCCACCCCGCCCCACGCGCCCTGCCGTCCCCTCTGCAGTGCACCCGAGCGGAAGCGTACGGAGTCGATCTCCAGAAACCTCCCAGGATTCGATCGTCGCCGAAGAATCGGCCTCGTGGATGCACGGCCCCGACCAGACATCCCCACGGCAGCCGAAGGGCCGGGCGCCCTGGCGTGAACGTCCAGGATCCCGGCCCTTCGGGCGGCGCCGCCTCCTAGGGAAGCAGGCCCGGCGCCTGGGCGATGAACGTGTCGAGCACGCCGTCGGCCACCTTGACTTTGCCTTGCGGCCGAGTGGTGCCGGGGATGGTCGTGATCGCGCTCGCCTGGGATGCGAGCGCTGCTGCCCGATCGAAGTACGGCTGGCCGGCACCGTGCTGTCCTGCCTTCAGACCGGCCATGGTGTTCTGGAACGCCTGACCCCACAGTGTCAAGGCATCCAGCCACGGCTTGGTCTCCGCGAGGAACGCCTGGTCCTTCACACCGGCGCGGATCTGCGCCGGCGCCGCCGCGAGCTCGTCGGCGTGGGCGCTCAGGGCACGAAGCGCTGCCTGTCGCTGCGCCGGGTCACCGCTTGACCAACCCGCCTTGAACGCGGCGATCCGTGCAGCCAGAACCGGAGCCTGCGGTTGCCAGTTCGTCGTGCCGAAGGTCGGTGCGAGGTGCTCGACATCGACCAGCGCGAGGAGCGCATCCGCCGTCTTCTGGTCGCCGCCCGCCATGTACTGCGCTGCAGCATGCATGTTCTGATCCGGGTTGTACGCCTCGTCGTTCCAGGCGAACGACGCGCCACCGAAGAGGGCGAACTTGCTGGCTGCGGCTTGCTGCATCGGGTTGAGCACGATGCCGGCGAGCTGCGTGTGCAGTCCCGCTTCGCGATCCGCGTAAGGCGCCAGCAACAGTCGTCCGGTGGTCTGGCTGTAGTCGTCAACCGGATAGTTGTCCCAGAGGAAGACCTTGCGTCTCCACACATCCGATGCGGCCTGAGCGTCCGCCACGCTGATGGACGGAGGCACCACCGCAGTGCCGGTCCACTGCACGATGATCCGCGGGTCGAGCTGCTGGCGAAGGATGCTCTTGTACGGCGAGTCGGCCGTGTCGGAGTACTCCGTCGGCACCATCTCGAGCGGCGAGGTTCCAGCATGCTTGTCGAGGAAGTCGTGCTGAATGGTGTTCAGCAGGTCGGCCTGCGCCTGGCCGGCACTCGCCTGGCCCGGGTTGCCGTACTTCGTCTGGTCGGCCGTGCAGTTCCACTTCGTGTAGCTGATGTCGTCGAGCGAGATGTAGAAACTGCGACCGCCGATATCGTAGATCGACTGCAGCTTCGACTCCAGGGCGGCGATGTCGCTCGGGTCGCTGTAACAGATCGACAGTCCCGGAGCCAACGCGTACGTGAAGTGCACGTGGTGGGCTGTGGCCGATGTGATGAGCTGCTTCAGATCGGCGAGGTCTGCGGCGGGGTACGGATCGCGCCATTCGTCACGGAGGTACACGTCGTCCTTCGGCGTGTAGATGTAGGTGTTCGCCTTGACGTCGCCGTAGAACGCGAGCTGGTCGAGCCGGTCCGACTGCGACCAAGGCGCGCCGTAGAACCCCTCGATGGCTCCACGCAGAGGCATGCTGGGATAGTCGACGATGGTCGCGGCGGCGATGGTCTGCCTGCCGGGAGTGACGAGCTGGCGAAGGGTCTGCGCCGCGTAGTACACCCCGTCTCCGTCGTTCCCAGCGAGGACGACGCTCCCGCCATTGGCCCGAGCCTTGGAAGCCAGGGAGTATCCCTCGGCGGGGAGTGTGGACGGAACCGATCCGCCCGTGGATCGGAGCGCATCGGCGACGTCCTGGTCCTGGATCGACCCGACGACGACGGTCAGCGCGGTCCGGTGCGCGGCGAACGCACCTGCGCTGATGTCGGACTGCACGATGCTGCGCACGCCCGCCGCGGTCAAGGCGGCCTTGATGACGTCGATGGTCGAAGCATCGACCGACGACCCCGTCAGCACTTGCGCAGTGTGCGGCACGTGCAACGCCGCACCGGCTGCCGCGATCTGCTGCGGAGTGGGCGTGATCACCGGCAGGCCGCTCGACGTCGACGAGGCGGGAGCGGCGGCGGCGTGAGTCGCCGCGTTCGCCGGTGCGGAACTCAGCAATCCAGCACCGAGAACCGCCGCGGCGACGACGCCGACGACGGGTACGGAGATCTTCCTTGATGGGTGGGGCATGGCACCTCCAGGATGTGGACCAACGGAAAGAAGCGATTCGCATGCTGGCCCCAGACTCCTGGGTCTCGGTCTAGCTCCCCCGATGCCTAGACCAACATCTATACCGGTCTAGTACTCACAGCAAACCGAAATCAACTGTTTGGTCCATTCATCCTGATTCGCCAGGAAAATGGATCACCATCCCAGGTTCCCGCCATCCTAAATCGCTATAGTAATCGAGTGATTCTCATCCCTGCTTCCCCCGTGCGCGACTGCGAGAGCGGCCGTTGACCGCGCCTCCTGCCGGGTCGCCGAGATTCGGCGTCAACTACACGCCCTCACGCGACTGGATGCACTCGTGGCTCTCCCTGTCGGTCGATGACGTGCGACGCGACTTCTCCCAGATCGCGGAGCTGGGGCTCGATCACGTGCGGGTCTTCCCGCTCTGGCCCTTGCTTCAGCCGAACCGGACGTTGATCCGCGAACGGGCGCTGGACGACGTGCGAACGGTCGTCGACACGGCCGCCGAGTTCGGGCTGGACGCCAGTGTCGACGTGATCCAGGGACACCTCTCCAGCTTCGACTTCGTGCCATCGTGGCTGGCGACGTGGCACAACCGCAACATGTTCACCGATCCGGATGCCGTGGCCGCCCAGCTCGCACTCGTCTCGGCCCTTGGCGGCAGGCTGGCGGACGCCGGCAACTTCATCGGGCTCACTCTGGGAAACGAGGTGAACCAGTTCTCCGGCGCTCCGCATCCGTCTCCGTGGCCGATCGGCACGCCAGAGGCGGAAGCCTGGCTCACGGCGCTGCTCGGTGCGGCGGAGGCCGCGGCGCCCGGACGGCTCAACGTGCACGCGCCGTACGACGCCGTCTGGTACCTGGACGGGCATCCCTTCACGCCGACGCAGGCCAGCCGCATCGGTGACGCCTCCGTCGTGCACTCGTGGATCTTCAACGGCACAGCGCAGAAGTACGGCGGCCGCTCGGTGGCAGCGGATCGGCACGCCGAGTACCTGATCGAACTCGCCCGTGCCTTCGCGCCCGGTCCGCACCGACCCGTCTGGCTTCAGGAAGTGGGGGCGCCGTCGAACTGTCTCGAAGAGTCGGACATCCCGGGTTTCGTGGAAGCGACGCTGCGCTCGGCCGCGCGATGCCAGGATCTGTGGGGCATCACCTGGTGGTGCTCGCACGACGTCGACCGGCGTCTGGCGGACTTCCCCGACCTCGAGTATTCGCTGGGGCTGATCCGTTCCGATGGGTCGGTGAAGCCTTCGGGACGACGATTCAGCGAGGTCGCCGCAGAGCTGAGGAACGGCAGCGCCACCGCGACACGCTCGACGGGGATCGTCATCGACGTGGACGACGATGAACTGCCCGTCCGCCGTGCTGCGCTGTCTCCCCGTGGTGCGGTGTTCCAGACCTGGGTCGATCTGTGCACGGACGGCGTCGATCCTGCACTGGTCACGAGCAAGGACGCCGCCGATCCGGCAGCCCTCGCAGCACGCGGGATCACGTCGCTCGTGCGGCCGGATCCCGCGCGTGCCACCGACGAGGCGTATTCGTCGGCGAACACGGTCGTGGAGCCGTAGCCCTCACCGGGTCCATTCGGTACGACCCGGCTCGGGGTCGATTCAGGTCAGCTCGGGCCGGGGCGGCTCGGATCCGAACCCGCCCCCGGCCGCGCCGTGCTCTCGCGCACGCTGAGGCTCGGTACGGGGCCCCGCACGCCGGGAAGCGGCTCATCCGAGTCGAGTTGGGCGAGCAGAAGCGTCGCTGCCTTCTCGCCGAGGTCGAAGGTGTCCCTCGTCAGGCTGGTGATCGAGGGGTGCATCAGCTCGGAGATGATCGAGTCGTCGAACGCCGCGACCGAAACCTCACCCGGCACCCGAATGCCCATCTCCTGCGTGACCCGCATGCCTGCGACGGCCATGACTTCGTTGTCGTAGACGATCGCGGTCGGGCGGTCCGTCCTACTGAGCACGCGTCGCGTCGCCGCGGCCGCTGCTGCGGGAGCGAAATCGGTCGCGAAGGTCTCAACGGTGATCCCGCGGCCGGCCAACGACTCGAGCGTCGAAACGCGCATCCGGGTGTGCTGGAATTCGGCCGGGCCCGTCACGTAGGCGATGGCGCGATGCCCGAGCGCCGCCAGGTAGTCGAACAACTCGTGCCCGGCTTGGTCGTCGTCGATCCACACGCTGGTGTGCCCATCGGGCGCGAGCGGGGTGCTCCCGATCAGGACGACCGGCAACCCGAGGTCTTCGAGCAGAGTCAGCCGTGGATCGTCGTCGCGCGGGTCGAGAAGGATGACGCCATCCACCTGGTGGGAGCCGCTCCACGACCGGTAGGCACCGAGCTCGTCATCGAGGTCGTGCACGACCCGCAGGAGCATGGATGCGTTCACGGCGCTCAGCCCGGACTGGATGCCGGAGATCAGGTCGGCGAAGAACGCTTCGCTCCCGAGCGACCGCGCGGGCCGCTGCACGGCCAGACCGACGACGCCGAGCCTGGATCCGCTCAGCGCCCTGGCCGCCTGACTCGGCTGCCAGTTGTGCTCTCTCGCGACCGCGAGGATGCGCTCCCTGGTCTCCTTGCTCACACCTGGCCGGTCGTTGAGCGCGAATGACACCGCACCCGGTGAGACGCCGGCGATGCGAGCGATCTCGGCGATCGTCATGCGCTTGCGAACGGCCATCGGATGCCACACTCCTCAACGGCAGAAGTGGTTGCCTGCGCAATGCGCACCTGCTTCCACGAAGATACCTGCTGACCGATCAGGCGAGGTACAGGCGAAGCGGGGACATCGGCTCCCCGCTTCGCCTGTACCCGGATCTCACGCAGTGCTTCCGACCCGCAACCGCGTCACGACCATCGCAGCGCGACGGTCGACGGCGACGACTCAGTGCCGTCCGCGCTGATCGCGCTCACGCCGATGAGGGTGGTGGCCGCGGCTCCAGCCCTCTCCAGGCCGTCGATGTAGGCGCAGTCGCCGTTGACCCGGGCGAGCCAGCTGCGCGCGCTGCCGGACAGGCTGTACACGTCGTAGTACCAGGCATCCGGCACGGCGTTCCAGGTCAGGCGCACCTGGGCGCTCTCGGAGACGATGGCACTCGCCTCGATGCGCAGGCCCCTGGGCGCACCGACGTGCTGAGGGCCGCCGGCGTACGCGCGGATCTCGCCGATCGCGTAGTCCACGTCGGCCGCCTGCGCCGCATCCGCTCTGATGACGCCCAGGGAGATAGACGTGATGGTGCCGCTCGAGTCGCGAGCGAGGCGACCGATGTCTGCCGTCGCCGTGCGCCAGCCCGAGCGGCCGAGCGGCCGGTCGTGCGTCGGGACATCCGCGAGCTGAAGCCCAAGGGCGGAGAGGCCCTTCGTGGAGTTCGCGATCGGAATCCAGGTGATCGTGGCGCCGTTCCCGTCGAACGTCAGACCGAGCAGGAGCGTGGCAGGTGCCGAGCCCGTTCGGTACGTGACGTCGATCTCCGGAGCCCGCCCGTGAACGTCGAGCGGCAGGTGCGTCTTGTACAACCGGAAGCCCTCCCCCTGCGCCGAGTCGAGGGTTCCCGAGAGCTTCAGCGATGAGCCACCGTCGTAGGCGATCGAGTCGTCGAATCGCGCCGCGAGCGAGCCGCTTGCTCCCGAATCGCCGATGGGCACGTTCCACCACTGCCAGGTCGGCAGGATGTCCTGCGCACCGATGTTGAACCACGGCGCATCGCTTACCTCGAGGCCGTCGGCGAAGAACGTGCCGCCGACTCCCGTGTTGAAGCGGGTCACGAACGGATACTCGCCGATGACCGACCGTTCTGCGATGAAGTCCGAGACACCGCAGGTCTGGGCTGCCGGGGATCCGGCGGCCGCCGGGTTGCCGGAGGCGCCGGACCAGAAGACCGACTCGCGCTGATAGACGCTCGCTGCGACATCCGCCAGAGACGTGGGATCGCTCGCCTTCGCGCGGCCGGTGAGGACCATCTGGTGCTCAGGATCGAACAGGGCGAGCGAAGCGACGGGTGCCGCACTGCCATCCGTCGGCACGACCAGGGGCGCGTGGACATTGAGCCCCGTGTTGTAGTTCGACGCGCTTCCCTCCATCTCGATCCCGAAGAAGACGGACTCGAATTCGTCGATTCCGAGCGTTTTCGCGTATGCGGTGCTCTGGTTCACCTGCGACGTGCTCCACCAGTAATTCAGGAAGATGGAGTCGCAGTCCCCGAACGCAGGGTCGATCCACGGCGCGTTCGCCGAGTCCAGCTGGTTCTGGTACGAGAGGCTGCCGGACGTCGTCAGCCCGTCGTACCACTGCAGGTCGAAGTGCGAGAGCTTCAGCTTCGCCGCGTACTGCTTGGCATAGCGGCAGAAGGCCGCGAGCTTGGCCACCTGATCGGTACTCGCCGACTGCTCGATGTTGAAGAAGTATCCGTCGAATCCGAAGTACTCTGCCGCCTCGACAAGGCGCTCGGCGACCGTGAAGTGGCCGTTCGCATCCTGAATCAGGATGTCGTGCGCGCTGTCTCCCGCCGCCGAATTCATGATCGGATGATCGATCACGCCGTACGAGAGCGCCCCGTTGCGGTGCGCCACATCGATGTACGCCGGATTCGGGATCAGCGGAACGGGCTCGTACCACGCGGACCACGCCGCCTGGATGTCGGTGAAGGCGTGCACGCGGGGGATGTGGACGTCCTGGCTGCGTCCGTACGGGAAGTACTGGAACTCGGCAGCGACGTCGTCGTGCTCGGCGGCGACGGTGTACTGACCGCCGCCGACGGAGTAGCGGTCCTGATCGCTGAGGAGGGGCTTGTAGTACTGGCAATAAGTCGCCAGTTTCGGCGTCGTGCTGAGGGCGGGCTGCGCTTGCAGAGCACTGGTGAGCGGGATTCTCTGCCGAATCGGAACGGCGGACTTGAAGTACTTCGCATCGCCGTCGGCGGCCGGATTCCACGCGATGAACGCGTCGACCGCGTCGCTGGACTGCAGCGTCCACGCAGGGAACCCCTGCGCGGAGCCGGGTGCCCTGGGGATCCCCGAGGCTGCGGCCGACGGCGCTGCGGCCCCGGTTCTCCCGACGGGCCCGAAGGCCGGTGAGGCGCTGGCGACCGCGGGAACGGCGAGCGCCGCCGCAACGCCTCCCACGGCGCCCCCGAGCAGGGACCGCCGGGTCACGCCGGAACTGATGGACGACTTTCGGTCTGCCATGGCGACAGCACCTCCACTATGAGATGGGACGATCGGCTCGTTCAGCGGCGGCAGAGCTTGAATTCCCGTGAAGACCGGGGTTCCGTGCCTGATCCGATCCGACACTCCGACCGCTCGCGGCGAGCCCGAAACTATATCGCTTTAGTTCAGTTCGCAGACTAGCGCCGCCTGAAACGCGGCCGCAAGCGTCGGTTCGGATGGATCGAGGCACTAAAGGTCTATAGCGCTGGGATCGGATCGACGGCGATCGACGCACGTGCATCCGAAACGGTCGACATCGACGTGCTCTCGACGACCACGGCGACGAGCCGCGGGCGCGCCGATCCAACACGAAACGCTTTCGAACCTTCCGTTGGAGCGCCAGAGGCGGATGATCGAGACATCCGCCTCACAAGGGCGCACCACGGTAGTAAGCCGCACCGACAAGGAGCTCAGCATGACCGCCACGTACTCACTCAGCGATGAAGAGAAGGAATTCGCGCACATGGTGCGCCAATTCGCCGACGACGTCGTCGCGCCGAAGGCCTACGAGGCCGACCGCACGAAGACGCTTCCTCTCGACGTCGTACGGCAGATGGGGGAACTGGGCTTGTTCGGCCTCCCGTTCCCCGAGGAGTACGGCGGGCAAGGCGGAGACTACTTCGCGCTCTGCCTCGCGATCGAAGCCCTCGCACGAGTCGACCAGTCCATCGCCATCACACTCGAGGCCGGCATCGGGCTCGGCGCGATGCCCGTCTTCCTCTTCGGCACCGAGGAGCAGAAGCAGGAGCTGCTGCCCGAACTCCTCGCCGGCCACGCGCTCGCCGGTTTCGGTCTCACCGAGCCGGGGGCCGGATCCGACGCTGGCGCGACTCGCACCACCGCACGCTTGCAGGACGGCGAATGGGTGCTGAACGGCGCGAAGCAGTTCATCACCAACTCGGGGACCGCCATCACCCGGTTCGTGACCATCACGGCGGTCACCGGCGAAACGGATGGACGCAAGGAGATCTCGACGATCATCGTGCCCAACGGCACCCCGGGTTTCACCGTGGAGCCTGGCTACGACAAGGTCGGCTGGCACGCATCCGACACGCATCCGCTGACATTCGTGGACGCGCGCGTGCCGGAGGCGAACCTGCTCGGGCAGCGCGGTCGCGGGTACGCGAACTTCCTCCACATCCTCGACGAGGGGCGCATCGCCATCGCGGCCCTGTCGACCGGTGCAGCAGAAGGCTGCCTGGAAGCCGCTGTCGACTACGCCAAGACGAGGCTCGTGTTCGGCGAGCCCCTCGCTTCCCGACAGAACACGCAGTTCGTCCTCGCCCGCATGCACCTGCGCGTGCACAACGCGCGGCTCGCCTGGCACTACGCCGCCCGACTGAGGGATGCAGGCCAATCGTTCAAGACCGCGGCGGCCATCGCGAAGCTCACGGCCAGCGACGCCGCCATGGACAACGCTCGCGACGCGACCCAGATCTTCGGCGGCAACGGGTTCATGAACGAGTACCCGGTCGCACGTCACTTCAGGGACTCGAAGATCCTCGAGATCGGTGAGGGGACCAACGAGGTCCAGTTGCTCGTCATCGCGCGAGCCCTGGGCATCGCGTAGGCAGCGCCGGCGAGATGCCCGGCCGAGGGTCGCCTCTGCACCGGCCAGGGCGGCCATGCGTGCGACCCCGAACCGGATCGTACGGACGGCCTCTGGGCCGCTACCGTGGGGAGACAATTCCTGAGGAGGCCCGATGACGAAGCGCGCCAGCATGAGCGATGTCGCTCGCGCGGCAGGCGTCTCCCTGACGACGGCTTCGCGCGCGCTAGGAGGCGTCGGGCGGGTCTCACCGGAAACCCGCGCCAAGGTCATCGAGACGGCCGAGCGCCTCCAGTTCCAGCCCGACATGATCGCACGATCGTTCGTCACCGGCCGCAGCTTCATCGTCGGTGTGCTTGCCGAAGCCGCGTCCGGTCGATTCAGCATGCCACTCCTTCTCGGAGCGACCGATTACCTCGGTCGCGAGAACATCGCGGCCGTGACGCTCGATGCACAAGGTCGCCCGCGCATGCTGACCGAGTACCTGAAGCGACTCCGTTCGCGCCGCATCGACGGCGTGCTGGTGGTCGGAGACGACCCCAACCGTGCAAGCCTGGTCCTCTCCGAAGACTTCTCGGTTCCCGTCGTCTTCGCCTCGTCTTCCGCGACACCCGAGACGGACTTCGTCGTGGCTCCGGACAACCGCGGGGCCGGGCGAGCCGCCGCGGAGCATCTGATCGGCCTCGGCCGACGCTCGATCGCGCACGTCACGGCGGCCGTGCACGAGCCAGCGGTGGACGCCCGCGCGGCAGGCTTCGCGGAGGGGATGGCGGCTGCCGGGATGTCGACCGCGCTGGGCGGGCCCCTCTACGGCAGTTACAAGCAGCGTTGGGGCACCGACGCCGCTGAACGCATCATCGCAAGCGGCGAACCAGTAGATGCCATCTTTGCGGCCAACGACGAGATCGCCATCGGCCTGTTCGCGACGTTCCACCGGCACGGCATCCGCGTTCCCGACGACATCGCGATAGTCGGATACGACAACCGGCTCGCCGGCGTCGATCGTCCCGACCACCCTCTGACCACCTTCGACCCTGAGCTCGGTGCGGTGGGTGCGCGTGCTGCGGAACGCCTGCTGGCGGCCATCGCCGGGGACAGCGAGCCCGGGGTGGAGTACGTGCAGCCCCGGTTCATCGAGGGCCGGTCGACCGTCGGCCCGACGATCGACCCGTACGACGTGCTCTGACGGCGGGTGCGTCCTGCGGAGGGTGCCGAGCCTGCTCGGTGGCGTCCGCTCTGGAGTCAGCGACGGACGACAGTCGAGCATCGGGATGCGGGCAGTCGTCACCCCACCGAGCTGCGGGCGGGGCGGAACGTCGCGACACCGACGGTCGTGTCGCACTGCCCGTAATAGGCGAGCCAGGCGTCGCGGAACCAGACCAGTCCTTCGACGAAGGTCACATTCGGGGACAAACCGCCCCTGTCTTCCTTCGCGGTCGGCTCGAGCCAGGGCTCCAGCAACGCGGCAACGGGCACGGTGGGCCGGGCGGGATCGAACAGCACCTGTCCGCTCGAGTAGTAGAATCCGCCCTCCGGGGGATGGATGGCGCTGTTGTGCACGAGCAAGATGTGGCCGGTCCGCGTGATCAGCGGCTGCGGTCCGGTCTCGACCAGGCCGCCCATGAACGTGCCGGGTCGCGGGACGAGCACCGGCTCCGAATCGGCGACCCGCCAGTGCAACAGGTCTTCGGACTCCGCGAGATAGACGTTGCCCTCCCCGACGTACATGAGATAGCGGCCGTCGATAGGAGTCTCGAGGATGACACCGCCTTTGCTCCACTCGTCGACCGGCGGCTGTCGCCTGCCGCCGAACGTGTCGAGCCCGGGCAGGATCGGGCCGTGCTTGGTCCAGGTGCGCAGGTCGGTCGAGGTCGCCAGGCACAGGCGCGCCGTCGTCCGATCCCAACCGGTGTACGTGAGGTAGAACGTCTCGTCGATCATCACGACCCGCGGATCCTCACAGCCGAAGCGCTCGTACGCATGCTCGGGCACGAGCACCGGCTCCGCATCCCGCTCGAAGTTCAGACCGTCGTCGCTCTGCGCGTAACCGATCGATGAGACGAGGTCGTCTGAGTGCGCCCGATAGAGCAACACGACCTGGTCGTCGCGCACGATCGCTGCCGGGTTGTAGACGTTGGTGGACTCCCACGCGCGCGGCCCCGGCCGAAGGACCGGGTTGGCCGACGAGGGGGTGAACGGTCCGAACGGATAGTCGATGGGTGGATGGGTGGCAGACCTGGTCGGGTCGAGGGACGGGGTGGTGTCGCGGGCGGTCATGTGTCCTTCCGGATGTGATGGTGCGGGCGTCTGGGAGGAAGCGTCGAGGGACGGGCTTCGGTTCGTTCATGTTCGTGAGCCCTGAGTTCGTCCGGACGCGCAGCCCATTGTGGTGGCCATTCTTCGAGAGGCAGCGCAATCGATTGCACTCCTAAGAATGAAGCCTTTCGGACGCCGCGCGCAAGCGATCGGAGCGCACAGCGTCCGCGAGGAGTCGACCGTTGACAGCACGGGCGTAGCGGGCCTACGCTGGCCGGGCCGCGCGACGCTGCGCGTTTTCGATCCGATTTCGAACGATGGAGTTCAGCTGTGAAGATTCGAACGGTATCCATCGCAACCGCGCTCGTTCTCCTCGGCGCCGTTGTCTTGCCGACCAGTGCGCAAGCAATTGCGCACTCGACGGACGGAAGTAGCGCGGCCCAATCGCGCGCGTCCGCTCCCGCAGTGTGTCCGGCCGTGACGCCCAACATCACCTCCGACAACGTGACTGATTACCGACTCGATTCCAATCTGGTGAGCGCCGGCCACTGGTCGTACGAGGCGATCGACGGAAACACGGTCGGGCTGCTCCAGAAGGGCGGCACCGGTGCTTTCGCCGCCGACGAATGGGCGGCCGCACTCGACAAGCCGGAGCACGCGTGGTTCGTGAAGGCCGACGGCGAGATCGGCACCGACTACCGCCAGATCGCCGAGACCTACACCGTCCCGGATGAAGCCGACGGCAAGAACGTGCACATCACGGGCAGCTTCACGTCGCCGGGCGGACGGTTCCGTGTACTCCTCTCGCACGACGGAGACGCGACCTCGATCGGGAGCCCGAGCGCGTTCACGCAGCTGTACACGTACACCGGGACAGCGACCACGTTCGACCTCAACGTCACGGCGGCCAAGGGGGACGACCTTCTGTTCGTGGACGACGGCGTGTCGACCTGGTGGGTGCCCGGTCAGCTGAAGGCCACCGTCACAAGCGAGCTCGCGACACCGCCCGCCGTGGTCTCCGCCACCCCCGGCCCCGGTTCGATCGACGTCGGCGACTCCGTCAAGCTCGTCAGCGCGACGGCCGGCGCCTGCATCGCGTACACGACCGACGGCAGCGATCCGACGACCTCGAAGACCGCAGCGGCGTACGGCAAGCCGATCACGATCACGGCCGACACGGACATCAAGGCCGTCGCCATCGCCAAGAACGGCACGCCAAGCGCGGTGACCGACCTCCCGTTCGTGTTGAACGAGCCGTTCCGGGCCTTCGCCGGCGCCAACCAGGCCGGCATCGACGGGCTCGTCTCGAATCTCCAGTGGTCGCGCGAGGACGTCAGCTGGAACGGCATCGAACCCGCGAAGGGACAGATCGATCAGGCAGCACTCGCCGAGTACGTGCGCCAGTTCACCGAGGCCAAGGCGCACGGGGAGACCATCTTGCCGGTGCTCGACTACACAGCCGATTGGGCCGCCAACCGCACCGGCTACTCCTTCGACTTCCACGGCCAGACCTACGTCTACGGCCCCGTGCTTTCGACCCAGAACGGCCAGTTCACGCAGGTGCTGACGACCAAGGACGCGAAGGGGAAGGTGATCTCATCGCAGACGGTGCAGACCGACATCAGCCGCACCCCACCGCAGGACCCGGCCGACTTTGCGAACTTCGCGAAGATCGTGGTCAAGGCACTCCGGCCGCTGGGCATCAGCTACTACCAGGTCTGGAACGAGGCCTACCCGGGCTCCGGCTTCTGGGACGGTGGCATGGACCAGTACATGCAGTACATCCAGCTCCCGGCCGCCAACGCCATCCATGACGCAGGCGGCAAGGTCGTGTACGGCGGATGGATCTGCGGCGCTCCCCTCAGCGAGTTCATCGCACTGCTCGACAAGTGGAACGCCTGGAAGAGCATCGACGTCTACGACATGCACTACATGCCGATCGGGACCATGCAGACGATCTACGCTGCCGCCCAGAAGCGGGGGATCAAGAACCCCTCCGTGTGGCAGACCGAAATCGGGTTCACGACCGAGGACAAGTTCTTCGCCGACATCTACCCGCGCGTATTCGAGTGGGCATTGTCGAAGGGAGGCACGAACCTCGACCAGTTCAAGCTGCTGTACTTCGCCAACTGGACGCCGAACGATCCATCGGCGTTCGGATACAACCGCACCATCTACAGCGGCTCCGACTTGACCACGAAGGGCAGAACACTGGTGACCCTGGCAAGCCTGCTGCGGGGCACGAAGGCCGAGCCTTACACGGACTTCACGACTTCACCTGGCCTCAAGCCGGAGATGAACGAGGCGCTCTCGACCGCCAATGGCTTCCGGCTGGACGGCAACCGCGTCGTTCTCGCCATCGACCTGAAGCGGCAGAACCAGGCCGACATCTTCGAAGACCAGAACACGGGTGACACCATCCACCTGAACTTCGGTAATCCGACGATCACGGTCACGCTTCGCAACGTCACCGACGTGAAGTCCCTCGACCGGGTCGACCTGTTCGGCAACAAGACCCCGCTCACGTGGAAGAGTACGGGCCGGAACACCATCCAGGTGCAGGTGCCCATCATCGACGCCGACCCGACTGTGCACGACCTCAACCAGACCGAGAACGAGGACGTGTTCTACCTCTCGCTTCAGGAGCGCTGACGTCGCTCGGGCCGTCACAAAGCGGGACCGTCTCCATGGGAGGCGGCCCCGCTTTGTGACAGCCAAGTGAAGCCGCGAGAGTCGAGGTGGTGGAGACCGAGCGCGCGGACCCGTCACAAACGTGGGGACGGATGGAGGTGATCACGACAGCGCGAGCCGCTCACATGCGCGCCCCGTAACGCCCTGTTCACACTCCGCCCATATGTTCTTGATGTTGGGGAAAGGGGTCAAACGTGTCCGAACCCGTGATCGATCTCATGCACGCGAACCTGCATCGCGTCTTCGACGAGCGCGACGATGCCGCCCGTCGGAGTGCCATCGATGCGACGTACAGCGTCGATGTCTCATTCACCGATCCGGAAGGGACCGTGGTCGGCGTCGAGGCGCTCGACGCGAAGGCCCGCGCCCTCCTCGAGCGCTTCCCCGGATTCCACTTCAGCGAGGCGGGTCCCATGCGCGAGAGCGGCTCGCTCGGATACGCGCCCTGGAACTTCGGACCGGCTGACGGCGATCCGGTGGTGAGGGGCGTGGACATCGCGCTCATCCGCGACAGCAGGATCACCGAACTGCACACCTTCGTCTTCTGACCAGCACGACCACACCGAACCGCCGCAGTGCGGACCGTAAGGAGCACCAGATGAGCACGATCACCACGGATGACGGCACCGAGATCTTCTACAAGGACTGGGGTCAGGGTCAGCCCATCGTCTTCAGCCACGGCTGGCCGCTCTCGGCGGACGACTGGGACACCCAGCTGCTGTTCTTCCTGAGCAAGGGCTACCGGGTGATCGCTCATGACCGCCGCGGGCACGGTCGTTCCACGCAGACATCCGATGGCCACGACATGGACCACTACGCCGCGGACCTCGCCGCACTGACCGCTCACCTCGATCTGCACGACGCCATCCACATCGGACACTCGACCGGCGGCGGCGAAGTCGCCCACTACATTGCGCAGTACGGCGAGGAGCGCGTTGCGCGAGCCGTGCTGATCAGCGCTGTTCCGCCGATCATGGTGCAGACGGAGAGCAACCCCGGCGGTCTGCCGAAGAGCGTCTTCGACGGTCTGCAGGCCCAGCTCGCTGCGAACCGCTCGAACTTCTACCGCGCGCTTCCCTCCGGCCCGTTCTACGGGTTCAACCGGCCGGGAGTCGAGGCATCCGAGGCGATCATCGAGAACTGGTGGCGGCAGGGGATGATGGGCGGCGCGAAGGCTCACTACGACGGAATCGTGGCGTTCTCGCAGACCGACTTCACCGAAGACCTGAAGAAGATCAGCGTTCCGACCCTCGTCATGCACGGGGAGGACGACCAGATCGTGCCGTTCGCCGACGCGGGTGCGCTGTCGGTGAAGCTCGTGCAGAACGGCACGCTCAAGGCCTACCCGGGATTCCCGCACGGCATGCCGACGACGCAGGCCGACGTCATCAACGCCGACATCCTGGAGTGGCTCCAGGCCTGATCCGGCCGTACGGCGGGTGCGACGCTGCATGGTGTGCCGCACCCGCCGGCTGCCGGCTCGACCCGGCAGGCCGTCGAGCGGACCGCTGCGGGCTCAGGGCGCGTTGAGCGAACCGGTCAGCCTGCCGTGGAAGGCCCGGCTGTTCTCGTTCAGGCCGGTCAGCTCCACGACAGCGTCGAGCGCCGCGTACTTCGTCTCAACCGCATCGAGGGCGGCCACGCTGGAGGCATCCCAGACGTGCGATCCGCTCAGGTCGATGACCACACGCGGTGGATCGTCCGCATAGGAGAACTGGTCGACCAAGTCGTTGCTCGACGCGAAGAAGAGCGGCCCGTGAACCCGATAGCGCGCGACCGTGCCGTCGACCGAGACGTCACGACTCACCTTGACCACTCGCGTGATCCGGCGTGCGAACAGAACGAGAGCGAGGAGCACGCCCACCCCGACTCCGGTCGCCAGGTTGTTCGTCGCGACCACCACACCGACGGTGACCAGCATCACGAGAGTCTCCGAAACGGGCATCCTGCGCAGGGTGGCAGGTCGAACGCTGTGCCAGTCGATCGTGCGCAGTGCGACGACCATCATCACCGCGGCGAGCGCCGCCATGGGAATCGCTGCCATCACCGGGGACAGCACGGCGACCAGGAGCAGCAGGAAGAGCCCGGCGACGAGCGTCGAGACGCGGGTGCGCGCCCGGCCGATCTGCACGTTCACGACGGTCTGACCGATCATCGCGCATCCGGCGACGCCACCCCACAGGCCGGCGAGGATGTTCGCGACGCCCAGCCCCAACGACTCGCGCGCCTTGCTGGACCTGCTGTCGGTGAGCTCGTCGACGAGCTTGGCCGTCAGCAGGCTCTCCAGGAGTCCGACGAGCGCGGCGGCGAACGCGGTCGGCGCAACGATCCGCAGGGTGTGGAGATCGAACGGCACCGTCCACGCCGTCAGTCCGGGCAGACCTCCGCTCACCGAGCCCTCGTCCCCCACCGTCGGCACGTTCAGCCCGAACACGAACGCGGCAGCGGTGACCAGCACGATCGCGACGAGAGGCGCAGGTACGGCCTTCGTCAGCCTGGGCAGGAACACCACGATCAGGATCGTCACCGCGAACAGCGGGTAGACCTGCCATGGCACGTTCACGATGTGCTGCACCTGCGCCACGAAGATCAGCACGCCCAGCGCGTTCACGAAGCCGATCATCACCGATCGCGGGATGTACCGCACCAGCCGGGCGAGCCCGGCCGCACCGAACGCGATCTGGATGACACCGGTCAAGAGCACCGTCGGCAGCACGTACGCCGTCCCGTGCGCGTGCACCATCGGCGCCAGCACGAGCGCCACGGATCCGGCCGCCGCTGACACCATGGCCGGCCGGCCGCCGATGAACGACATGACGACCGCGAGCACCACCGACGAGACCAGTGCCACGTCCGGACCGACGCCGGAGATGAGCGAGAACGAGATGACCTCGGGGATCAGCGCGAGCGTCGTCACCATCCCGGCCAGCACCTCGGTCGTCAGCAGTCGTGGCCTTCTGAGCACGGCAGAAACGGGGATCTGACCGTTCCGGAGGCGGAGCGCGGCGATATCCGGGACAGAACGGGAGGCAGACATGACGGGGGCGCCGAACGGCCGCGCAGGACCGCGCGGCAGTCCTTTCGGCGGCGGGGAGAGTGCGCGCGCAAGGCGGCGGCACCGAACGAGCCTATCCGCTGCGCGCGACGCCCTCCGTCGAGGAAGTGCGGGTGAGCGCGGGTAGCCGTTGCCGGATTATCGCCGCCCGTGTGGCAGTGACGGATTCTCTCCTCACTCCGCTGGACGGCCCCGCCGCGCTCGTCGACGAGCTGCAGCGCCGCCGCGAGGTGGCCGGCTTCAGCTAGTTCGTGTTCGGCGCGGGGTTCGCGCAACGAGAAGGTGACGCGTCCGCGCCCACGAGGAAGTCGACGACGATGGTGTTGACGAGGTCGGGGCGCTCCATCATCACGAGGTGGGTGGCCCCAGGCACGATGCAGAGCTGCGCGCCTCGGATGTTCTTCGCGATCGCGACCGTGTGCTCGATCCTGATGGAGTCCGCGTCGCCTGCCATGATCAGCGCGGGACACTTCACCTGTCGGAGATCGCCGAGCGGAATGTGCGGCTCGTCCTGCCACAGCCGCGCCAGCTTCTCGCGCACCAGCTCCGCGTGCACGGGTCCGTCCGGACTCAGTTGTTCGTAGTCCGTTTGCATCTGCTCCTCGATCCGACGCACCAGGCTGGTCGAGTCGCCTGATGCGTCGGGGAGGCCCGACTTGCTGCCGACGCCCTCTGCCTCGTCGATCAGCCCTTCGGGGTCCGTGTTGGATCCGATCGCGACGAGCGAGCGAACGCGATCCGGATAGTCGATCGCGAGCATCAGAGCCGCGATGCCGCCGTCGCTGAATCCGAGCACGTGGGCGTCCTCGAGCCCGAGCGCATCCAGGTAGTCGACGGTGTCAGCGACGATGTCGTCGTAGGTGAAGGGGCCTTCGCGGTCGACGCTGCGTCCGTGGCCCGGCCGCTCCATGGCGTGCACGCGATATCGGGTGGCAAGGCATTCGAGCTGCGGCCGCATGGTCTCGAGCGAGCAGAAGCCGCCGTGGAGGAGCACCACCGGCTCGCCGGATCCGACCACCTCGTGATAGACCTCTGCCCTCGGCAGGGAGATGTACGGCATGAGGGTCTACCGCACCGCTCTGGCCTGGTCGGCCGGCGAGACCGGGGTGACGACACCGGATCCCACGACACGCGCCGGCAGCGGATGGTGGCAGGCCACCTGCCGGCCGTCGATCGGTCGGAGCAACGGTCTTTCCGTGTGGCAGATTCCGGTTGCTGCCGGGCAGCGCGGGTGGAACGGGCATCCGGCTGGGCGGTTCGCCGGACTCGGAACGTCCCCGCTGAGCACGATCCGTTCACGTTCCTTCCCGCCGGCGCCATCCACCTGGGGGATCGCCGACAGCAGCGCCGCCGTGTACGGGTGAGCCGGAGACGCGTACAGCTCCTCGGCATCCGCGAGTTCGACCAGGTCGCCGAGGTACATGACGGCGACCCGGTCGGACACATGTTCCACGACGCCGAGATCGTGAGCGATGAACACGTAGGTGAGTCCGTACTCGTCCTGCAGATCCGCCAGCAGGTTCAGCACCTGAGCCTGGACCGACACATCGAGCGCCGAGACCGGCTCATCGGCGACGAGCACGCTCGGGTTGAGGGCAAGGGCCCGTGCAATGCCGATGCGCTGACGCTGCCCCCCTGAGAACTCGTGCGGATAGCGGCCGGCCATGCTGGGGTCGAATCCGACGCGTTCGAGCAGGAATGCGACTCGGTCGTCGATGCCGCGTCGATCCGCGGTTCTGTGGATGCGCAGCGGTTCGGCGACGATGTCCTCGACCCGCATACGGGGATTCAGCGACGAGTACGGATCCTGGAACACCATCTGCAGCCTGCGGCGCACCGGACGGAGCGCTCGGCGGCTCAGCCGTGAGATGTCGCGGCCCTCGAACTCGACGGAGCCGGAGGTGACATCGATGAGCCGCGTGAGGCACTGGCCGAACGTGGACTTGCCGCACCCGGACTCTCCGACGATGCCGAGCGTCTCGCCGGCCTTCACCTCGAGGCTCACTCCGTTGACGGCGGTGACCGCACCCTTCTGCTTGCCGCGAAGCGCGTAGGTCTTCACCACGTTCTCCGCCTTGAGCACGACCTCGCTCACGCGATCTCCCTCCTGAGCTCCTCGCGCACATCGCCTGGCAACCAGCACGCATCCAGGTGGTTCGGCCTATCGCCGGTCGCGCTCAACGCAGGGAGGGTGGCGCACTGGTCCATGGCGAACCGGCAGCGAGGCATGAACGGGCATCCCGTAGGGCGTTCCCCGGCACCCGGCGGGAGCCCGGGGATGGTGGCCAGACGCTGCTTGCGCTGCCCCGGCTTCGGAATGGCGCCCAGCAGTCCCCACGTGTACGGATGCCGCGGCGAGCGCACCACGGTCGACTCCTCACCCATCTCGACGGCGCATCCGGCGTACATGACGATGACGCGGTCGGCGACCTCGGAGATGACGCCCATGTCATGCGTGATCATGATCACCGACGACCCGTATCGCACCTGCAGGTCGCCGATCAGTTCGAGGATCTGCCGCTGGGTCGTCACGTCGAGCGCGGTCGTCGGCTCGTCGGCGATGAGCAGCGACGGATGACACGCCAACGCCATTGCGATCATGACCCGTTGCCGCATTCCTCCGGAGAACTCGTGGGGATACGACTTCGCCCGCCGCGCAGCGTCGGGGATGCCCACCTCATCGAGCAGCTGGATCGCACGCTTCCAGGCGGCGGCCTTCGTGACGCTCTCGTGGTTCTTGATCGCCTCGACGATCTGCCAGCCCACTGTGTAAACCGGGGTGAGCGCGGTCATCGGGTCCTGGAAGATCATGGCGATCTTCTTGCCGCGGATGTGGTTGAGTCGCTTCGTCGGCATTCCGATGAGTTCGGATCCGTCGAAGCGCGCCGAACCGGTGACCGCGACGTTCGGGTTGTCGAGCAACCCCATCATCGAGTACATCGAGACGCTCTTGCCCGAGCCCGACTCCCCGACGATGCCGAGGACTTCGCCCCGGCCGACGTCGAACGAGAGTCCGTCGACCGCCTTGACGGCGCCTGAACGGGTGCGGAAGGTGACGCGAAGGTCGTCGACAGTGAGAAGCGGAGTGGATGCGATGGCATCCGTCGGATAATCAGGCACGGCGCACCCTTGGGTCGATGGCGGCATAGAGAAGGTCGACCACGGCGTTCGCCGCGACGACGAAGAACGCCGCGTACAGCACGCACGCCATGATCACGGGCAGGTCGAGGTTCTGCAGCGAGTCCCAGGTGAGCTTGCCGATGCCGGGGAGTCCGAAGACGACCTCCGTGAGCAGGGCGGCTCCGCCGACCAGCGAGCCGAAGTCGAGGCCGAAGAGGGAGACCACCGGCGACAGCGACCCGCGGAGCGCGTGCCGCCACAGGATGCGCCGCTCGGACAAGCCCTTCGCGCGACACGTGCGGACGTAGTCCTCCGACATCGCGTTCACGAGCTCGGAGCGCAGCACTCTCGCGTAGATGCCGCCGTAGAGCAGGGCCAGGGTGAGCCAGGGGAACAGCAGGTGCAGTGCCCATTGGGCGGGATCCTGCGTCAGGGGCACGTAGCCGAGCGGAGGAACCCACGAGAACACGGAATCGTGCAGTTGGTCCTGGGTCACCAGATTCACCACTTCACCGACCCAGTAGGCGGGGAGCGAGATGGCGGCGATCCCGATGATCATGAGGATCGGATCGACGACGGATCCCCTGAAACGGGTCGCGAGGATGCCTCCGCCGAGCCCGAAGACGATCCAGATGACCGCGGCGCCCAGCACGAGCGACAGCGTCACCGGCGCCGCCTGCATGATCTGCGGCACCACCCTGTCGCCGATGTTCACATACGAGGTGAGGTCCTGCGTCACGAAGAGGTGACTCATCATGAGCACGTAGCGCATCGGCAGAGGCTGATCGAATCCGAACTCGTGCTGCACCTGCGCGAGCACGTCCGGCGAAGCGCCGCGACCGGCGATCCGTGCTGCCGGATCCACACCGGGTGTTGCGAAGAAGATCAGGAACACCACGACACTGATGGCGAACATGACGAGCACGGCCGACCCCAGCCGCTTGATCGCGTACATCATGCTGCGCCCCGCAGCTTCGCCTTCGGGTCGAGCGCGTCACGCACGGCGTCACCGAAGAGGTTGAGGGCGACAGCGGTCACGACCAGCATGACGCCGGGGGCAAGGGCGACGACCGGCCGGGTGTAGAGCAGGTCGAGACCGTCATTGATGATGGTTCCCCAACTCGCGTTCGGTGGTTGCACCCCGATGGAGAGGAACGAGAGCGCCGACTCGGTGAGCATGTTGAGCGCGGCCATCAGGGGAATGAACACGATCACGGTGGGCAGCACGTTCCGCAGGATCTCTCGCCGAAGGATGCGCCAATCGCTCGCGCCAAGCCCGACGGACGCCTTCACGAACTCCCGGTTCCTCAACGACAGCACCTGGCCGCGGAGAGGTCGCGCCACATACGGCACGTAGATGAGGGCGATGATGCCGATGGGCAGCAGCAGGTTGCCGGGGCCGATCACGACCGGCCCGATCCGCAGCCCGTCGGTGAGCAGGACAACGGAGAGCGAGATCGCCAGGAGGTAGACGGGGAACGCCCACACGATGTCCATGAGCCGCGAGAGCACCCAGTCGATGGGACCGCCGAAGTAGCCGGCGACGACTCCGACCAGGGCTCCGGCCGCGCAACACAGCACAGCGGAGGTGAACCCGATCACCAGAGTGGTCAGCCCGCCGTAGAGCAGCCGGGCGAACACGTCGCGACCCTGTCCGTCTGCGCCGAGGAAGTAGCCGCCCAGGTTCCAGGTCGGCCCGATCGGCTCGACTCCCAGCTTGAGGCCCGTCGTCGACTGCTGCAGCACCGCCACCCGCTGCCCGTCCACCATCGTGTGCCCGTTGACGTTCGACTGGAACGGATCCGTGTGGGCGACGTACTGCGCGTACAGCGGCGCGGCCAGGCACAGCAGGATGATCGCGATCAGGATCGCGCCGGAGACCACGGCGACCGGATTGTGCACGATCTGCGTGAACGCGATCCGCCACGGTCCAGGTGGTCGCTCGGTGCGGCTGCGACCGCGAGGGGCCGCAGCCGCCGAGACGCTCACTTCAACCACAGCTGGTCCACGAGCATGTAGTACTGGTCGCTGAACTGGTAGTTCTTCACCCGCGACGACGTGAAGTCGATCAGCTTGGGGTTGAACAGCGGCACCAGCGGCGATTGCGCCATGAACTGCTGGTCGAGGTCGCCCCACTGCTGGTCTGCTGTCGCCTGGTCGGTGAGGCCGAGGGCATCCGCGCTCGCCATCTTCGCGTCGAGGTCCTTGTTGCAGTAGCCGGCGATGTTGATCGAGCTGTCGCTGTTCGGGTGGAACGAGGCGCACGACAGCAGAACCTGAAGGAAGTCGGATGCCGCCGGGTAGTCCTGATACCACTGCGTCAGGCTGATCTGCACGTTGTTCTTCGTGTTCTGGATGTAGTTGTACTGGATGTTGTTCGACAGCGGCTTCAGCGTCGCCTTGTACCCGAGCTCGTTCAGCATGCTCACCAGGTAGAGTCCGATGCCCTTGTTGACGCTGTCGTTCTGCACGACGACGCCGACCGCCTGCCCAGCCGTTCCCGACTGCTGAACGAGCTGCTTCGCCGTGGCGAGGTCGGGCGCGCTCCACGTGCTCCCGCCGTCCTTGGTGTAGTCGCAGAAGTCCTTGTGGCCGGGGAAGTCGGGCGGCAGGATCGTGCACGCCGGCGAGGCCAGCGAGCTCCCGCCGTACAGCTTCACGACGGATGCCCTGTCGACCGCCCAGTTGATGGCTTGTCGTGCGTCCTGGTTGTTGAACGGAGCCAGGTTCGTGTTCAGCGCCAGATACCACATGGCCGTCAGCGGAGTCACGTGCACCTGCGAGGAGTACTTCGACGAGATCTCGGAGAGCCGGTCCGACGGCGGGGTGTCGTACATCCAGTCGATCTGCGAGTTCTCCACGGAGGTCACCTCCGCCTCGGCGGTGAGCCCGAACGTCTCGTCGATCTCGTCCGGATAACCGACGGGCGCCGCCTGCTTCGACCACGAGTGGAAGTACTTGTTGCGCTTCATCACGAGCGCCTTCGTCGGCGAGTAGCTGGCGAAGTAGTAAGGCCCGGTGGTGGGGATCGGGGCGGTGCCAGAGTCCTTGGGCGCGGTCTTGGCCGGCAGAACCGATGCGAAAGGCATCGATAACTGCGCTTCGAACTCAGGGTCGGACTGCGTGAGGTGGAACGTGACGGTGTTCGTCGAGGAGTCGGCGACGACTCCGCCGTCGAGCGTGCAAGTCGTCGGCGTCGCGAGACACGCATCCGCCCCGACGATCACGTTGTACCAGGACCCGGCATTCGGGCTCGAGACCTTGAACAGCCGCTGGAACGACGCGACGACATCGTCGGTGGTGACGCTCGCCCCGTTGGAGAACTTGACGCCCTTCCGGAGCTGGAACGTGTATGTCTTGCCGTCGCTCGAGATGGTCGGCATGGCCGTCGCAAGGTCGGGCACGATCCTTTCCGACCCCGTTCCTCCCACTCTCGCGTAGGTGAGCAGCCCGTCATAGGCGCCCTGGTACAGCTGCCAGTACTGCAGCGTGTAGTTCACCTGCGGATCAAGGGTGCCGCCGGCGGACTGGGCAGCCAGGTGAAGGGTGCCGCCCTGATGTGCGCCGTCAGACGCGTCAGCTGCGTCGGTGTTCGTGGTGCTTCCGCATGCAGAGAGGGTCAAGAGCGAGGCGAGCGCGGCGACGCTGAGCAGCGCCTTCGTGGTGGTGCGCATTTCGTCCTTCTTCGTATCGGGTCGTGCCGTTCGGGTTGAGAGAGGGGTGGTCGCTTCGCGGTCAGACCGCAGCGTGGGAGCTCCAGCGCACCGGAGGGTCGATCGCTGTCACAGAGCTCGTGGTTCCGTTCGGTGCGAAGACTGCGACGCGGCCCTGAAGGTCGACACCGACGCACTCCGAGGCCGTCGGACAGGACACGGCCCGTAGGCCCGATCCGGTATCCACGGTCCGCGCAGCGCCGCTGATCGCCCCGGTGGTCGGGTCGAAGGTGACGGCCTTTCCGTTGAGGTCGACGCCCGTGCACTGTCCGGTGGATACGCAGTCGACGGAGGTGAGCACGCCGAGTCCGGCGGCCAGGTCGGCACCCTCGAGCGGCGTCACCCCGCCGGCGTCGACGGCACCGGTGCGCGTGGCGAACGAGACCTCGTTGCCCGATCCGTCCACGACGGTGCAGGAGTCGGCTGACGGACAGCTGACCGAGGACACGCCGTTCACGGTCTGGTCGTCGATCGCGGTGACGCCTGCGGGTCCGACCGTTCCGCTGCGCGGGTCGAATGCGACCTCGGTGTCACCGTTGTTGCCGCCGCCCCCTGCTGCTGTGCACTGCGCCGCGGACGGACACGAGACCGCGGCGAGATATGTCGACGGATCGACCGCCGCCCTTCGCGTCACGTGCGAGGTGCCGGGCACGAACGTGACCTCGACGCCCTTGCCGTCGACCAGCGTGCACTGAGTCGCCGAGACGCAGTCGACGGCTGTGGGCTGACCGCCCGGATCGATCGAGTGGGACGAAGACCCGCCATGGCCCGAGATCGGGAACGTGACGGCCCATCCTGCCGTGTCGATCGCGGTGCACGAGGTCGAGCCGGAGACGCACGACACGGAGACGAGCGTGCGCCCGGAGTCGATCGAGAGGCGCTGCGCCTTCTGCGGATGCCGCGGATCGAAGACGACGGCCGCCCCGAACTCGTCGACAGCCGCACACGCGGTTGCCGTCGCGCACGACACCGACTCGAGGGCCGAGGGGATGGTGGCCGTTGTCGCCGAGCTGCGCGTGGCGTTCGAGTTCTCCGGCGCCGAGGATGTCGGCAGCGTGGGTGCCGGTGACTCCGACGGGGTCGCCGAGCTTCTGGACGGGTCGGAGTTCCCTGCCGACGGCGAGGAGCCGAGCGGCGTGATCCGGTACATCACGGTCTCGGTCGGAGCCACCGAAGCCGAGATCGGTCCCTGCGTGGTGGTGGTCGCACCCGTCCACAGGTCCTGCACGCGATAGCCCGACGCCGCGGGCAGGCCGAGGTCGGCCGCGGTCGCCGACATGGTGGCGGCATCCGTGGTGCTCTCGTTGAAGAGAGTCACCGCCACGTCGCCGTTCTTCAGCTGTCTGGTCATCACGAGATGGGTTCCGTCGAACGTGCCGACGATGTGCGCGGGCGAGCCGAGCGCGTCCTGGTCCACCGCGATCACTCGCTTGTTGCCGAAGACGGAGACCGCCAGATCGAGCTGCGCCTTCGTCGCGGGCGTCGTGTCGGGCCCGCAGTCCGCCGCGCACAGGTTGGTCGACATGAGCAATGGTTCGGCCATCTCGGAGAACATCGACATCTCGGACCTGTCCTCGGTCGGGGTCAGCGATCCGTTGCCCACCTCCATCGCGTCCGGGTCGATCCAGTGTCCCGGGCCGGTCAGCGGCTCGTACAGCTGAGCATCCGCATTGACGATGCCGACGACGCTCCCCGCGGCGTGCTTGCCCGTCGTGGTGAAGTTCGCGTTCGCGTCGCCGGTCGGACGATCCAGCTCGGCGATCGGCAGGCCCCACAGCTGCGAGGCGATCGTTCCGGCACCTGCGATGCTCACGGTGATCGGACGCTTTTGCGCACGGATGGCGTCGACGAGCGCGGAGTACATCTTCACCTGAGTGGTCTGCTGATCGGTGTCGTACGCTGAGTTCGTCGAGAACGTCGGACCGCCGAATCCCTGGTTTCCGGTGTCGGCGTCGATCCCGGTGTATCCGGCAGGGGCATTGCTCGCCGGCGGCACGAGGGAGTCGCCGCAGCCCCAGTCGATCTTCACGTAGTCCGCACGCCATTTCGCCAGGGTCGCGGCATCCGTGGAGTCGAATCCGTAGCTGCCGGGTATCTCCTCGCAGTTCCAGTTGTTGCCGGCGTCGAGATAGAGGCCGAGCTTCAGGCCGAGGGAATGCAGATCCTGGCCGACGAGAGCGAAGCCGTCGTTGGCGCAGGGCGAGCTCGGCGGGAACGCGTACGAGTTCACGTACAGCTCCCCGTTCGGAAGCCGGCCGTTGATCGCTCCGCAGCTCTCGGGATCCTGCGCGGTCGGTGCCGTGATTCCGTAGGTGTTCGGGCTGCCGAGGCCCTCGTTGTCGTCGTAGCAGCCGTCGCTGTTCACGTAGGTGTAGCCGTCGGCCTCCAGGCCGGAGTCGTGGATGAACTTCGCGACCGCCTCCATGTTCTGCGACCCGTTGTCGCAGGCGTAGGCGTTGTAGCTGTTCCACCCCATCGGAGGCGTGGATGCCCGGGTGTGCGCTGCAGAGGCGTCCGTACCGGCGCTCGCGACGGTCTTGGCCGGTTCGGCAGCCGTGGCCGTAGCTGCCGATCCGACGGCAGCCGCCACAGCGATCACCGCCGTGGCAATGATGTTCATAGACGTACGGACGCGCATTCTCGGGTTCCCGTCTTCTCATCGTCGAGAGAGCAAGCAGGCTCAACGGAGGGTTCGAATCAAATGTGTACGTTCACACGGTAGGTGTCAAGAGAAAGGTTGTCCAGAAGGATTTGCGCTCGATTCGATCGAAAAGTCCGCATATCATGGGGAAATCGAACGGACTCGCCAGGCTCTGGCAGGAAAGGAAACGTTCACTTGATGAGAACGAGGCAACGACTAGCCGGAACACGACGCCCGGGTCGGACACGATTCGCTGCGCCGGCATCGCCACTCGTCTTGCACCTTTCCGCCACGATGGGGCATCGATGACGTCGGAGAACGGGGCACCAGATCCGGAACGGCTTCCGTCCTCCCGGAGCGGGCGGCCACCGTCCATCGTCGACGTGGCGGCATTGGCCGGGGTCTCCTACCAGACGGTCTCCCGCGTGCTCAACGAGCATCCCAGCGTGCGGCCCGCCACGCGGCTCGCCGTGCTCGGGGCCGTCGACGAGCTCGGCTACCGTCCGAGCAACGCCGCGCGGACCCTGGTCACCGGGCGATCCCGCACGCTCGGCGTGCTCGTGCTCGACATCGCTGACAGCGAGGGTCTCACGCCTCTGTACGGCATAGAGCACAGTGCGAGGGAACTCGGCTACTTCGTCGGCATCGGCGCCGTCGACTCCATCGACCGCACCTCAGTGCAGGCGACGATCGGCCGGTTGGCCGAGCAGTCGATCGCAGGTCTCCTGGTGATCGCGCCCGTCGAGGCGACGCAGGATGCCTTGGCCTCGGTGCCGTCCCACCTGCCTGTCGTCGCCATCGAGGGGGACGCCGGAGGCGCCATCTCCACGATCGGTGTCGACCAGGCTGCCGGCGCCCGCTCGGCCGTCGACCACCTGCTCGCACTCGGTCACGAGACCGTCTTCCATGTGCGCGGCCCTTCCGACTGGATGCAGACCGCGGACCGCATGACAGGGTGGCGCACGTCGCTCGAAGCGGTCGGCGCCGAAACTCCCATGCCGCTCGCCGGCGACTGGACTGCCAAGTCCGGCTACGAGGCCGGACAGGTGCTCGCGCGCATCCCGGAGCTCACGGCCGTCTTCGCCGGAAACGATCAGATGGCGCTCGGACTGATGCTCGCCTTCAGCGAGCGCGGCATCTCGGTTCCGCGCGACGTGAGCATCGTCGGCTTCGACGACGGCGACGACGCGCCGTACTACAACCCGCCGTTGACCACGGTGCGGCAAGACTTCCGCGCCGTTGGCCGCCGCGCCATCGAGATGCTGGTCGGACGCATCGAGGGAGGAACGACCGACGTCGAGCACGTCGTGCTCGCGCCTGAATTCATCGAGCGCAAGAGCACCCGATCCCCCTCGCCCCGCAAACCCGCGTAGACAGGGCTCGGACGAGGAAGGGCCGGGTGTCAATCAACGGACCGCGCGGACTGGAGTAATCCAGCGAAGGACCGGTCTCCTTGGCGTCCTCAGGGTCGTAGGGGCTGGAGCAGCCGGTGCGGTTCCTGCAGCGCGACGGCAAAGGCGTCCTTCGGCAACGGGGTTGCCTTCTGAACCATCACCTCGGATGCGTCAGGGATCTCACCGCACACGGAACAGGATCCATTGGCGTTCAGCTCGCCGCCGTCGGCTCGATGCTTGTACCCCATGCGCCGCTCGGGTTCGACATAGTTCGCGTTGCCCCACTGGGCCAGCCCGCAGACCACCGGCCAGAGGCCTTCGCCCTTCGGCGTCAGCCTGTACTCGTCGCGGGCGCCTTCACCCGGGATGCGCTCGACGACGTCCTCTTCGACCAGATGGTTGAGCCGGTCGGTGAGGGTTGCCGGCGGCAGGCCGATGTGCTTTCGCAGCTCGTTGTAGCGGCGGATCCCGTAGAAGAGATCGCGGACGATCAGCAGTGTCCACCGCTCCCCCACCACCTCGAGAGAGCGCGCGACCGCGCAGTCTTGATTCGTGTAGTCCGTTCCCAAAGGCATGCCTACAGATTAGTACTCGATTCAACCATTGATGCTTGTAAGTTCAATCATTGATGTGCATACTGAGCTCATGACCGAAACACCCACTCACCCGGGGGCGAGATCGTCGGCCGTCCGGAGCGGCGGACGGGCCTTCGGCGTCTCCCGTACCGCGGGCTTCGTCGCGATGTCGGCGTCGCTGCTGGCGTTCTTCGTTGCGGCGGGCGCCCCGACCCCGTTGCTGCCCATCTACGAGGCGGAGTGGCACTTCGCTCCCTCGGTTCTGACCATCGCCTTCGGCGTCTACGCGTTCGCCATGATTGCCGCCCTCCTGGTGGCAGGCTCGCTATCCGACTACATCGGACGACGACCCGTGCTGATCGGAGCGCTCGCTCTCGAGCTGGCGGCGATGGCGGTGTTCCTGTTCGCCGGCGACATCGCCTGGATCGTCTTCGGTCGGGTGCTGCAGGGGATCGCCACCGGTGTCGCGGCGAGCACGTTCGGCGCCGCGATCGTCGAACTCGCCCCCGGGGCGCGCAAGAAGCTCGGCGCCGTCATGTCGAGCCTCGCGACAACGGCCGGGCTCGGTATCGGTGCCCTGTTCTCGGGACTTGTCGCCCTGGCGATCCCGGCTGCGGCGGCGACCACGGTCTGGGTCGTGCTCGCTCTGGTGATGGCGATCGGCGTCACGTTCGCGATCCTCACCCCGGAGACCTCGACGCGGCGCCCGGGAGCGCTGCGATCCCTACTCCCCCGCGTCGCCGTGCCGGTGACGGTTCGGCGCCTGTTCGTGGCGACCACGCCGAGCATCGTGGCCGTGTTTCTGGAAACCGCGTTCTTCCTCGGGCTGCTCCCGCTGATCCTCGCGTCGCGATTCGAGGTGAGCACACCGATCATCGGCGGCCTGCTGAACTTCGTCATGTTCACGTCGGCGACCATCGCAGCCGCTGCGACGAGCAGCATCCACCCGCACCGCCTCAAGATGTGGGGGAACCTCGGCATCGCCGTCGGCACTCTCGCGCTGCTCGGGGCGCTCGCAACCGGGTCGATGGTCCTGATCTGGGCGTCGGCCGTCATCGCCGGCGGTGGGATGGGCGCCGTGTTCTCGGGCAGCATTCGCGGCCTGGTCCCTGAGGTAGAACCGCATCAGCGCGCCGCCCTGTTCGCAGCGATCTTCACGGTGGCGTACCTGACCTTTGGAGGATCCGCCATCCTCGCCGGTTTCATCGCAGCCGTCACGGGCCTTACCGCGATGGCGGTCGGATTCGGCATCGTGATGGGACTGTCCGCCCTCGTCGGCATCGCGCTCAGCGCCGGCCTGCTTTCCCGCAATCGGTCCGCGTCCACACATCCAACGGCATCCGACAGAGTCGTTTGACCTATCTCACTTCGCGACATGGGCGCAGGGTGTCCGCTGGAGGGGCCGGTACCAACCCCGATACGCGTTGCCGCGGGTATCCACTCACAGACCCTGGGTCACGAGCTTTTTGACCGTGTACTCCTCGACCGCTTCCCGGCCACCCTCCGAGCCGAATCCGGACTTCTTGCGCCCACCGAAGAAGGTGTCACGGGCACCGACTCCGAAGCGATTGATCGTGACCATCCCGACGTCGAGACGACGAGGCAGACGGAGCACCCGATCCGCCGATGCCGTGAAGAGATAGGCGGCGAGGCCGAACTCGACGTCGTTGGCGCGGGCCACCACCTCCTCCTCGTCCTCGAACGTCGTCGTGACAGCGATCGGACCGAACGGTTCGACCTTCATGAGGTCCGCGTCGTCGGGGACATCGGCAAGGAGCGTCGGACGCCAGTAATAGCCGACACTGTCATCGCCCGTTCCGCCGGCTGCGAGGGTCGCCCCCTTCGTGATCGCGTCGTCGATAAGGGGCTTCATCGCGTCGAACCTCCGGCGCCCAGCGAGCGGGCCCATCTCCGTCGCCGGATCCAGGCCGCTGCCGACCCGTGCCGCATCGAGAGCTGCTGCATAGCGGGCGACGAACTCGTCATGGATCGAACTGTGCACGAAGAAGCGGATGGGTGATCCGCACGACTGCCCGGTGTTGTGCAGCTTGCTGCCGACGGCCCCGGCGACGAGCTCGTCGAGATCCGCATCCTCGAACACGATCACGGGCGCGTGGCCGCCGAGCTCGAGCATGATGGGTTTCACCTCCTCGGCTGCGGCCAGCGCGAGCTGACGCCCGACCGCGAGGGATCCGGTGAACGAGACCTTGCGGATGAGCGGCGAGGAGATCAGGGCCGACGAGATCGCCACCGGATCGCCGAACACCATGTTGACGACCCCGGCAGGCAGCCCGGCATCGTCGAGCGCTCGAGCCAAGGCCACCGCGCTTGCGGGAGTCTCCTCAGCGGACTTGATCACGACCGTGCAGCCCGCGGCGAGCGCCGCCGCGACCTTCCGTCCCGGGACGGTCAACGGATAATTCCACGTCGTGAACGTTGCGACCGGACCGACGGGCTCCTCAATGACCGTAGTGCTGCCGTCGACGAGTGCCGTTGGAAGCACGTCGTACTCTGCTTCCTCATCCCGTTCGACGCCCTTGCCGTGCCGCTGGCAGATCTGTTCAAGGACTGGAACCTCTGGAACAGCTACGCGGGGCTCATCCTGCAGCCAGGGGTATCAACACAAGCTGGACCGTCGAAGTCGCAGACTGCCCAACCGGTACTGCATCGATCACCGTGGACAAACACGGTGAAAACACCATCCTGATCGACGCCGGCGCCAACGCTGCGCTCGAGCCGGACACGCTCCACGCGGAGCAATTCTCCGACGCTAGCGCCCTTCTGCTAACCCTGGAGGTACCCGACCGAGTGCTGCTTGCTGCACTACGAATGGCAAAAGCACACTCCGTTCCCACCATCCTCAACCTGTCACCGCTCCGCGGGCACGCCCCAGAGATCCTCAGCAGCATCGACATTCTCATCGTCAACAACGAAGAATTCACATCTGTGGCATCCCCGGATGGCCCGGACGTGGCATCGACGCAAGAGGCCGCAAACCGGCTCGGGCCACCCGTCGTGGTCGTCACACGCGGCGGCCAAGGCGCCATCGTCCTGCAGTGCGCCTCGGATGAACGCATGGCTCGGGTGCCCAGCGTGCAAGTCGCCGCCGTTGACACCACAGGATGCGGAGACGCCTTCGCCGGTGCGCTTGCTGCACGACTCTCCGCGTCAGAATCCCTCCTGAACGCTGCCAGGTTCGCTGCCAGCTATGCCGCGCTCGTCGCAACGAAACAGGGCGCCCAAGTCTCATACCCGCATCTCGCCGAATACGAGGCGTGGACCCTAAGAACTCATTGACAAGCGACCCGACGTCGGCAACCCATATCCGTTGGCCACCCGACTCGTCACATAGATGATGAGCTCTCGGCCGATCGTGCATATCACCGCCCGAGCAACCTGCGCGCCGTTGACGGTAGTGGTACCCATGGTGTTTGGGAGCCCTAGAGCCCGGCACACAGCGGGATCGATTCCGGGCAACGGCCGAGTTCAGCGTGGTCTATAGGGTTGCGATCGTGACTGTCGAATTACAGAACCTTGTGTGGCGTCCGCTGGCCGTGTCCGACGGCGCCGCCATGGCAGACCTGCTGAACGCGATCGACGCGGAGGACCATGTCTGGGGTCAGTACACCGTGGAAGACGCCACCGAGGAGCTTGACTCACCGGTCGACGACCTTCCGACCACCACTCTTGCAGTGTTCGACGGCGCGACAATGCTCGGCTTCTCAGCGGTCCACTACAAACCGACCGCCGAGATCGTTCACCGCGTCCAGGCGGCCGGTGCCGTCCGCCCCAGCCACCGGCGCCTGGGACTCGGGACGAAGCTCATGCAGCACGGGCTGGCCACGGCCGAAACTCTCCACGCTCTGCATCACCCCACGCTCCGACTGATTGTCGAATCCATCTACGGCGAACATGTCCAGGGGGCCGTCGCCCTGTACCGCGCGGCAGGCATGACGGCGACGAACTGGGTGCGGCACATGAGACATCCGCTCGGCGCCGCCATTCCGGACGCTCCTGTTCCCGACGGCCTGCAATTCGAGCGCTACACCACCGCGACCGACGAGGAATTCCGCGCGGTCCGTAACGAGGCCGTCCAAGACGACCCAGGCAGGTCGCAGCTCAGCGTCGAGGAGTGGAAGGTCTGGGCCGTCAACGCAAGCTTCCGACCCAGGTTGAGCTTTCTGCTCCGCGACGTCAAGACGGGCACCGCGGCCGGGGTCGTACTGGTCGTCTCATGGGAGGCAGAAACGGCCACGACGGGAGTACGTGACGCGTACTTCAGGATCATTGCCACACGGCCTGCATACACGGAGCGCGGGGTGACCGAAGCCCTGATGTCGCACACGCTTCGCGCCGCACATAACCAGGGCTACGGACGGGCCAGCCTCAGGGTCGATGCCGATGCCTCGAGCAAAGAGCTCGCAACGTTCGAGCGTGCCGGATTTGTCACCCAAGACACCCAGGTCCACTACTGCGTCCAACTCTGACGCATCCCCACCGCGGGAGCCGGCTGCCGCAGCGATCGGATCCTGCGCCCCGTCCCACGCCTGGCGGGACACCTGCACCGAGCTTGGCATCAAGGCGAAGAAGACCCGACCCTACCGGCCGCAGACCAACGGCAAGATCGAGCGATTCCATCGGACGATGGCCGACGGCTGGGCCTTCTCAAAGCACTACAACTCCGAATCAGCACGCCGCAACGCGCTCCCCGCCTGGCTGCACTTCTACAATCACCACAGGCCCCACACCGCCATCGGCAAAATCGCACCCATCAACCGAATCTCAAACAACCTCCCTGGGCACTACAGCTAGTCCCGGGGGGAGCGGGCGAAGTCAGAGCACTGCGGACAGTCATCTGCGAGCGGATGACGGCATTGGGTGAGGTGACCCAAGTAGTCTGCCGCACGCTGGAGTCGCGCAATGGTGCACTCGACGGCGGCGCGTCGTTCGTCGATGATCGCGGTGCGGTCGGCGCTGCCTGCCGGTGCGAGGGAGCGAATATCGGCGAGGGAGAGTCCCGCGCGTTGACATCGCCGGATAATCCGGCCTCGCGTGACCGCTTCATGGTTATAGACCCGTTGGCCGCTGGGGCTGCGCTGCGGAATCAGGACACCGACGTCTTCCCAATGCCGCAGCACGTGCGTCTCCACCCCGATGGCACCAGCCACTTCTCCGATTCTGAGGCCCACGCCCGATCTCCTCCCGCCCCACCCGAATCCACCCTTGACTTCAGGTCGACCTGAAGAATTAGCGTGCCAGACATGACAGCAACCCGTCCGAACTCGAGCGCTGGCGGCGCCCCAGATATTTCGGCGCGTGGACGCCTGTTCCCCAGTTTGCTCACGGTCGCCGGTGCGATGGCGGATGTGATGACCGGCGCCATCCGGCCGCATCGTCAAACTCTCGCCCGCAGCAGCGGCGCTGCTGGCCTTCCGGCAGCTCGCGAGACGGTCACACTCACCGCTTTCCGGCAAGTGCGACGCGAGGTGGCGACTCCTACGGTCGCCGACGGTCTCCGGCATCCAGCGCGGGTCGGAAATGCGATGACGAGCTTCCTTGTGCGGCATCCCGACGCGAACATCCTGGTGGATCCGGCCATCTGCGACGACGTCCATCACCGGGTCCTTCCGCAACTACCGGCTCCTCTTCGCGCGTTGGTCGCCCCGCCAGCATCCGTCGCCAGCACGCAGTCTTCATTGCGGGACGCCGGCCTCTCATTCGCGGACATCGAGTTCGCGCTCCCCACTCATTTGCACTGGGATCACGTATCAGGGCTCGTGGATGCACCCGAGATCCCGATCCGGGTTACCGAGCGCGAATGGCGCTGGGCGATGGCGGGCGTGCTGGCACCGGCCGGTGTCGCGCGTCGTGCCCTCGTCGGCCGGGAAGTCGACTACTACGACCTCGACGGGCCTCCGCTGCTCGGATTCGCCCGCAGCCACGACCTGTTTGGTGATGGATCCGTTACCGTCCTCGACATGTCCGGCCATACTCCGGGCAGCGTCGGTTTCCTGCTGCATCTGGACGACGGACGAGGAACCGGGCGTCCGCATTGGGCACTTCTGGTCGGCGATGCTGCATGGCACACCGTCCAGGTCACCAACGTCAGGGGCAAAGGCCTCGCCCGGGCCTTCGACAGCGACCGATCTGGCGCGCTGGAGGTGATCCGCACACTATCGGAGCTCGACGAGTCGATCGCGATCGTGCCGAGCCACGACGCCGAGGCGGCCGTCCGCTTCTTCCCATCCGCGAACTGAACACCGTCGATCAACCAGGAAGGACCAACCGCATGGATGTGATCGAGATACAGCAACGCGTCCATGAGGCGTGGACGCAGCAACGCTGGGACGACTGGGCCCGAACATGCGCTAACGGCTACCAGTTCCGCCTCTACCCGACCACTCGACTCGACCTCGAACAGACCCTCACGTGGAGCCGAGCATGGTTCACGGCATTCCCCGACTACCGCGACGAAGTGGCCGCGGTCTACGTGTCCAACTCAGCTGTCGCGTACGAGCTACTAAACGCCGGAACCTCACGCGCCGACCTGCTCCTGTTCGGAAACACCGTCGCACCGCACACACCCGGACGTCGCATCCGACTGCGATACGTCAAAGTCCTGGACCTCAACGCCGACGGCCAAGTCGTCCAGGATAGGCAATACCTCGACCCGAATACGCTGGTCGCTCAACTTGCTCCGTGACATTCATACCCGCCAACCCAATCAGGTATGCGGCGTGCCGGACTCCGCCAGCCAGCGGATGACCCAAGTGGTTCCCCGGGTCGTCCGTTGGAATCGTGCTGCTCTCACTGGAGAGCGAGGTACAGGGTCGCCGTGCGACTTGGCACACGACGCGGCCAGTGTGCTCCACATCGACGCACCGACCTTGATCGGCGATGCCCCCCCGATGTTCTTCTTCGACGATCCCTTCGGCAACGTTCTCGCATATATCCAGGAAGACTGAACCCGGATCGCGAGTCGAGCAGGAGCCGCACGCAAGAAGGGACCGCCTGTGGGTCGGGAATCGCGTCATGGTGCGCGGGTGTCTCTGGCCGCCGAGCGGTATGACCGGTTTGCGTTGCACGCGTCCCTTGATTCACGGCGAATCGAGCTCGGTCTGCACTGGGCTGGGGCGGCTCAAGAGATCTGGGACCAGTCGGCCGGGCTCAACGCACGGCGCCGGAGTGATCACCCGTTCAGTGCCTGCTCTCTTCACCGGCTGTGCGAACACGGGACCGCAAGCTGCCAGCACACCCTTCTCATGCTGTGGTGGCTGGGCCGCCCCCAGAAGAGTTCGTGCGGAATGCGGACCCCGCCAGTGATCAAGAGTTCCGGAATGGGCGGCACAGGGCCCTCTCCCAGAAGATCTGATCTGCTCACGTGAACTGCGGTCTCACCGTTCTCGGGCGCCAATCAGCTGACCATCGCCGCTGCTCGAGACGCGCGCGATTGAGGAGAAGTTGGATGCCTACTCGACTGGCGGCGTGGGCTCTCCGAGGGAGAGCATCAGCCGGTTCGCCCAGTTGAAGAACGCCGCACCGTGGATGACGTCGGCGATGGCCAGCTCATCGAGGCCGGACTCGCGCAGTTGCCGCACGTGCTCCGCACTGAACTCGATCGGCGTCGCGGTGAGCGCGACGGACGCGTCGATGGTGGCTCGCCACTGCGGATCGTCCTGCCTGGCCGTCGTGCCGTCGTCAAGGAGTCTCTGCACGTCGTCGGGGCGCTTCGACTTCTGCGACGCGAA